>QBLV01000028.1:24724-48444 GCA_003241815.1 Hyphomicrobiales bacterium
ATCCTGGATGGGTTGATGATCGGCGGCGTCTATGCCGTCATCTCGATCGGATTGACCCTGGTCTTCGGGGTGATGGGAATCGTGAATTTCGCGCAGGCGGAATTCCTGATGCTCGGCATGTTCGTCGCTTACTACGCCTGGGCCTGGCTGGGGCTCGATCCCCTGCTGGCGGCGCCGCTCGCCTTCGTCGTGGTCTTCCTGCTCGGCGCCGCGATCCAGCGCGTACTCATCCGGCGCGTGCTGAAGGCGCCTGAGGTCGCGCAGATCTTTCTCACGGTCGGCCTGCTGATCGTATTGGAGAATGCCGCGCTGCTGATGTTCGGATCGGGCTTCCGCTCGGTCTCGACGCCGTACCAGACCTCGTCCCTGCAGTTGGGACCGTTGTTCATCTCGGTGCCCTATCTGGCCGCCTTCGCCATGTCGGTGGCGTCGGGTCTGGCGCTCTGGCTCTTCCTCAAATCGAGCTGGTTCGGCCGCGCCATGCGTGCGACCGCACAGGACCCGATGGCAGCGCGGCTGATGGGGATCGACGCCGATCGCATGCACATGCTCGCCTTCGCGTTGGGGGTCGGGCTGACGGCCTTCGGCGGCGCTGTGATCCTGCCTTATCTGACCGCTTCGCCAACAGTCGGCACGCAGTTCGCCGTACTGATGTTCACCGTGGTGGTGCTTGGCGGGCTCGGCTCCGTCGCGGGCGCCGTTGTCGGTGGGCTTGCCGTGGGCATCATCCAGTCGCTGTCGGCGCTGGTCTTCCCTATCCAGCTCCAGAACCTCGTTCTGTTCGTCGTCTTCATCGCGGTGCTGGCCTTTCGGCCCAAGGGCATGCTGGGGGCGGCGCGATGAGCGGTCTGTCCCCCCGGCAATGGACCGGGCTCGCGCTGCTGGCGGCGCTCGCCATCGCCCTGCCCTTCGCCTTCGAGCCGCGCGGCTACGGCATCCGCATCCTTTGCCTGGCCCTGCTGTTTGCCGCCATGGCTCAAGCCTGGAACATCGTCGCCGGACTCGCCAACCAGATCTCGCTGGGCCACGCCGCCTTCTTCGGCATCGGTGCCTACACCTCGACGCTGCTGCTGATCCATTTCGGCATTACGCCCTGGCTCGGCATGTTTGCGGCCGCGATTCTCGGCGGCGCCGCCGCTCTGCTGATCAGCCTGCCGACGATGCGCCTGCGCGGCCATTATTTCGCGCTGGCGACGCTGGCCTTCGGCGAGGTGATGCGGGTGATCGGCAACAGCTGGGGCGGGCTGACGGGCGGGCCGGTCGGCATTTCCGTTCCCTTCGCCCAGCCCAGCCTCGCGCTGATGCAGTTCCGCGAGACGCGCTCCTCATACTGGCTGATGCTGGCGGCGCTCGTCGTGGTCACGCTCGTCTTTGTCGCAATCAAGCGCAGCCGGCTCGGCTACCGGCTTCGTGCGATCAAGGAGAACGCCGATGCCGCCGAGGTGATCGGGGTCGACACCACCCGCACCAAGATCATCGCGGCCGTGATCTCCGGCGCGCTGACGGCGGCGCTCGGCACGCTCTACGCGCAGTTCCAGTTTTTCTTCGATCCCGACACCGTCTTCGGCGTAGCCTCGGTGTCGGTGAGGATGGCGATGATCGCGATCGTCGGCGGCATCGGCACGGCAGCCGGCCCCATTCTCGGCGCCCTCTTCGTGATCCCGCTTGAGGAGTTCGCCAACCAGGTCTTCTCGGCACAGGCGGCGGGGCTGTCGCAACTGGTTTTCGGTCTGCTACTGATCCTGGTGATCCTGATCGAGCCGCGCGGCTTCATGGCCATCGGTCCCCGGCTCCAGCGCCTGTTGCGGAAAGGAGATCGCCGATGACCGCCGCGCTTCTCGAGGTATCCGGCGTCGGCAAGCGCTTCGGCGGACTGCAGGCGTTGTCGGACGTCTCGTTGTCTGTCGCGGCCGGCGAGATTGTCGGGCTGATCGGGCCAAACGGCGCCGGCAAGACGACGCTGTTTTCGACCCTGGTCGGCCTTCACCGACCCGAGAGCGGCTCGATCTGGCTCGGTGGCCGCGACCTCGTCGGGCTCAAGCCGCACCGGATCGCCGCCGCCGGCATGGTCAAGACCTTCCAGAACGTCGCGCTGTTCCTCGATTCCTCGGTTCTCGACAACGTCCTGACGGGCGGGCTGATGCGCCATTCGATCCCCGCCGCACGCGATCTGGCGCGCCGCTGTCTCGAACGCGTCGGCATCGACTCGATCGCCGACAAGCTCGCGCGGGATCTCTCTTTCCCCGAGCGAGCGCGGGTCGAGGTTGCGCGCGCGCTGTGCACCGAGCCACGGATCCTGCTGCTCGACGAGGCGATGGCGGCGCTCAACCATGCCGAGATGGACGCCTTCATGGCTTTGCTGCGTCAACTGCGGGAGGAAGGCCTCACCCTGGTCGTCGTAGAACATCATATGCGCGCCATCATGGCGTTGTGCGACCGGCTCGTGGTGCTGAACTTTGGTCAGATGATCGCGACGGGCACGCCAGAGCAGATCGCTCGGGATCCGGCCGTCGTCGAAGCCTATCTCGGCCGGTCGGCCGCGTGAGGACGCCGGTGATGACAAACCCATCCGCGCTTCTGTCGATCTCCGGCCTTCACGCCGGCTACGGCGCCATGGACGTGCTGCACGACGTCTCGATCGAGGTCGGCGCAGGCGAATTCGTCTGCGTGATCGGCGCCAACACGGCGGGCAAGAGCACGCTGCTGCGCACGATCTCGGGGCTTGTCGCTGCCCGCGGCAGCATCCGCTTCGACGGCACTGAGCTCGTCGGACGCCCTTCGCACGTCATTCCGGCGCTGGGCATCGCCCATGTGCCCGAAGGTCGCCACGTCTTTCCGGAGATGACGGTCGAAGAGAATGTCATGCTCGGTGCCTATGCGGTGCGCTCGGCGGGCGATCTCGCGGCGCGGTGCGACCGGGTCCTGACGATGTTCCCCCGGCTGCGTGAACGGCTGACACAGCTCGCCGGCACCCTCTCGGGCGGCGAGCAGCAGATGGCCGCCATCGGGCGCGCCCTGATGCTCCAGCCCCGTCTGCTCCTGCTCGACGAGCCGAGCCATGGCCTGGCCCCGAAGATCGTGGACGAGCTTCACGACACCTTCCTTGCCGTCAGCCGGACCGGCACGTCGATCCTGCTGGTCGAGCAAAACACCACGCTGGCGCTCTCCGTCGCAGGGCGCGGCTATGTGCTGGAAAGCGGCCGGGTCGTGCTCTCGGGCACGAGCACGGAGCTTTCAGGAAACGACGCCGTCCGCAGCGCCTATCTCGGGCTCTGACGGCCCTTCCCCATCCACATCGAAAGGTCAGGCAGATGTCGCACAGCGATCAGTTCAACAAGGGTCTCGAAGTTCGCCGCAAGGTGCTGGGCTCGGAATACGTGGACGGCAGCCTCGCCAAGGCGGACGATTTCATGATGGCGTTCCAGAACATCACCACCGAATGGTGCTGGGGCTATGCCTGGACGCGTCCGGGGCTCGAACACAAGACGCGCTCGATGCTCAACCTCGCCATGCTGACGGCGCTGGGCAAGCCGGCCGAACTCAAGCTCCACGTCAAGGGTGCGCTGGCCAATGGTGTGACCGTTGACGAGATCAAGGAAATCCTGCTCCACGCCACGGTCTATTGCGGCATCCCGGCCGGTCTCGACGCGTTCAAGGCCGCCCATGAGGTGCTGAAGGCCGAGGGTGCTGTCCCCAACGGCAAGTGAGGCGACGATGCCCGCCTGGGAGGTCTTCGCCCTGCGCTATGCCGTGCATGAGCGGCGTGCGTTCGAAAACTTCATCCGTGCGCCCGATCCCCATGACGCGCCCATGCCCATGGACTATTTCGTCTGGGTGGTGCGGCGTGGGGCGCGGGTCGTCGTGGTCGATACCGGCTTCACCGCGGAGGGCGGAGCCCGGCGGGGCCGCACGCTGACCCGCCCCGTCGAGGCCGCGCTGCGGCAGCTCGGCGTCGACCCCGAGGCTGTGGAGGACGTGGTCATCACGCATCTCCACTATGATCATGCCGGCAATCTCGATCTCTTCCCCAAGGCCCGCTTTCATCTGCAGGAAGCGGAAATGAGCTTCGCGACCGGCCGGCATATGTGCCAGGCCTGTATCCGCTATCCGTTCGATGTCGAGGACGTGGTGAGGATGGTCCGCGCCGTCTATGCCGAGCGCGTGGTCTTCCATGACGGCGACGCCGAACTCGACGAGGGCCTGAGCCTGCACAAGGTCGGCGGTCACAGTGCCGGGCTGCAGATGGTGCGCGCCGAGACCGCGCGCGGCCCGCTGGTGCTGGCCAGCGACGCCGCGCATTTCATGGCCAATATCGAGCGGCAGAATCCGTTCCCGATCTTCTTCGATCTGGGCGCGCTGGCGCAGGGCTGGCGCGCGGCGCGGCGGCTGGCCGGGGCGGAGGAGCGCGTGATCGCGGGTCATGATCCCCTCGTTCGGGAGATCTATCCCGCCGTGCCGGGCTCGGAAGGCGAGACGGTTGCGCTCCACCTGCCCCCGCTGCGCTGAGCTGTCCTAATCGACGACATGGGCCAGCGCCGCCAGGAGATGCGGACGGAACAGGTCGGGGTGCTCGCACATCGGGAAGTGCCCGAGTCCCTCCATGACGCGCAGATCGGCGCCAGGGATCAGCGCGGCAAGCTTTGCCCCATCCTCCGGCGTCGCAGAGTAGTCGTAAGCGCCACAGAGCAATGAGACCGGTGTGCGCGCGGCGTCGATCCGCGGCGCCACGACCGCCCCGTCGAACTCGTCCGAGTAGAAGGCGAGGTCTCCGGCGTAAATCTCGGGCGCGCCCTGCGAATAGATCCAGGAGGCCCGGCGCCGATGATCGATTGGGCTCGTCGGGCTCATCAGGCCGCGCACGAAGGCGGCATTGTGCAGTCCGGCGTGGACGCCGACATGGTGCTGGAACGGGTTGCGCCGCCCCTTGGAGCGGAAGGGCGGCTCGATCGCGATGACGCCGGCAACGAGATCGGGCCGCTCCGAAGCGAGCAGCAGCGCGAGCGCCGCCCCCATCGAGCCGCCGGCGACGATCGCCTTCTCGCCGATGATCTGTTCGATGATCGCCGTACACCAGCCGAGATAGCGTTCACCGGAAAGGCGGTAGGGTTCGCCCTGCCAGCCTTCGGGCGGCATCGAACGGCCATGGAAGGGCACGTCGGCCGCAATCATGCGCCAGTCCTCCGCAAGCGCGACATCCGCCAACTGGCCGTGGAACTGGCGGGAATCCGCGCCGGCGGTGTGCAGGAACAGAACCGGCCGGCCGCGACCCGCGGTCTCGATATGGATCTCCGCCGCTCCTTCCGGCAGAACGACCCGGTGATAGCGCCCCTCGATCTGGCTCATCATCCGTGCGACGGGCGGCGCCTGTGCTGCCGGCGACAGCACGACGAGCTCGAAGAGTCGTTCGAGGACGGCGCGGGCCTGCGCGATCTTCAGCGGATCGCCCGACAGCGTGAAGGCTGGATTGGCGATCGCCAGCGCCGTGAAGGCCTGGAAACGCGGAGGCGGCGGCGTGATCGACAGCTTCGCCCAATCGGCCTCGGCCGCAGCCAGCACGATGTCGGGCATCGCGCTCCCCTCGAAGACCAGGACGCCGTCGTCGAGCCGCAGCAGGATGTCGTCGCCCGCCCCTTCGATCCGCAGCACGGAGACAAGACCGGCGCCGAGCCGGCGCAACTCGGCATCGCCTGCGGCGGCTGCGATCCGGGCTCGCAAGCTCATCAGGCGCTCGTGCCGGCGCCCAGCGCCTGGAGATGACGATGGATCTCGGTGTGGTCAGCCTGCGGGCCGAGGCCGGCCTTGGCGTTCTCCCAGATCGTCGCGACGGACTGGATCTGCGGCAGCGTCAGATCCAGATGATCGGCAAGATCGGCCGCGATGCGCAGATCCTTCGCCATCAGGGCCAGCGAGAAGCCGGAATTGAAGGCCTCCGAGATGACAAAGGGCTTCATCTTCACTTCGGTCGAGTTGTTGCGCCCCGTGGAGGCGTTGAGAACATCGACAATCGTCTCAGGCGCGAGGCCGAACGTGCCGCCGACGAGCAGGGCCTCGCAGGCCGCGACGAGCCCCGCCGCCGAAACATAATTGTTGAGAGCCTTCATCGCATGGCCGGAGCCGATCGGCCCCGTCGCGAAGATCGACTTGCCCATCGCAGCGAGCACGGGGCGCGCGCGCTCGACCGCGTCGGCCGGACCACCGGCCATGATCGCGAGCGAACCGTCGATGGCGCGCTTGACGCCGCCCGAGACCGGCGCGTCGATCAGCACCAGCCCCAAAGGCTCCAGATCAGCGGCGAGACCGACCGTATCGGTCGGTGCCGACGAACTCATGTCGATCACGAGCGCGCCTTTCGTCAGCGCGCGCGCGGCGCCCGCCCCCAGCAGCACATCACGAACGATTTTGCCGTTGGGCAACATGGTGATCAGCATGTCGGCGCCGTCGGCGGCCTCGGCGGCGGCCGCGAAGGCCGTGGCGCCGGCCTCGACCAGAGCGCGCCGCGGCCCCTCTGCCGGGTCGGCGCCCCGCACGGCGAAGCCTGCCTGGATCAGGCGCCGGGCCATCGGCAGGCCCATCTGGCCGAGGCCGATGAAGGCAATGATGGCGGGTGCGCCGGCAGCGTCAGACATGATTGTTTCCTCCAACGAAGCGCCACGGCGGCGCAGCGTCGGCCGGATTTCTGATCGCTATCAGACAATCTGTCAATTCGCAGATCGACTGGGACCCGGCTCCCGCGCCAGAACAGCAAGGGCGACCTTCGCCGCCATGGCGATGTGATGCTTGCAGGCCTGTTCGGCGCGGGGCCCGTCATGGCTCGCGATGGCGTCGTAGATCGCCTCGATCTCGGCGACGCTGTCGTCGAGCCGGCCCTGCTGCGTCATCGAGGTGAAGCGCAGAAGCGTGATGCGGTTGTGGAGCATCGTCAGCGACTGCTTCACGAACACGTTGCCGGCCCCGTCCATCAACACGCTGTAGAAGCGCGTCTTGGCGGCGACGAGCTGGGCGCGGTCTCCGTTTCGCGCAGCGAGTCGAAAGCCGGCCACCGCCTGCTTCAGCTCCTTGACCGCCTCTTCGCTGCCCTGCTCCGCAAAGGCGCGGCCCGCGAAGCCTTCAAGCAATGCCCGCACCTCATAGAGCTGCCGCGCCTCGTCGAAATTGATCGAGGACACCTCAGGCCCGCGATGGGGGACGGTGACGACGAGTCCCTCCGCCTCGAGCTGCCGCAGCGCCTCACGCACGGAGGTGCGACCGACGCCAATCTGCTCGCAGAGCTCGCGCTCGACGAGGCGCTGGCCCGGCCGGAAATGCCCTGAAGCGATCGCTTCCCGAATACGGTCCTCCACCAGAAGGCGCAGTGTGGCCGCCTGCCGCGGGATGCGAAGATTCATTTCGGTCATGGACAAACACATTGCCGGCCCGATTGCCGCCGTCAATCTCCGGGCTTGACCTTAACGCGAGCAGATTGTCTGATAGCAGTCAATGACACCAAGAATATCACGGGAGGATTGATGAAAACGCTTCTGCTCGGCCTCACGGCCGCCGCCATGCTGGCGATCACGCCATCGACAGCACAGACCTACCCGACCCGCCCCATCACCATGCTCGTGCCGTTTGCGGCAGGCGGCACCACCGATGTTCTCGCCCGCATCCTTGCCGAGGATATGGGAAAAACGCTCGGCCAGAACATCATCGTGGAGAATGTCGGCGGAGCCGGCGGCCGGAGCGGGACGGAGCGGGTCATCAGGGGCGAACCGGATGGCTACACGATCCTGTTCGGCAATATGGGCCCCATGGCCGCCAGCAAGGCGCTGTTCAAGGATCAGCGCTATGATCCCCGCACGGACCTCGCCCCCATCGGCATCGTGGCCGACGTGCCGATGGTGATCGCTGCCAGCAAGAAGAGCGGTGTCACCGACCTGAAAGCCTTCATGGCGAAGATCAAGGCCGAGGGCGACAAGGTCACGTTCGGCACGGCCGGCTTCGGCGCGACGTCGGACCTCGCGCCCCGTCTTCTCCTGCATCTGTCAGGGCTGAAATCCACCGTCGTGCCTTACAAGGGTGCGGGGCCTGCGATTCAGGATCTGATCGGCGGCTTTATCGACGGGGTCATCGATCAGACCGCAACCCTGCTGCCCCTGCACAGTGGCGGCTCGGTGACCGCTATCGCCGTCACCGGCGAAAGCCGGCTGCCCCAGGCGCCGGATGTGCCGACCTTCGCCGAAGCCGGATTTCCGGAATTCGGCATGAAGGTCTGGAACGCGCTCGCCGTTCACAAGGACACCAGTCCCGCGATCGTTGCACGTCTGGTCGCGGCGCTCGATACGAGCCTTTCATCCGAATACGTCAGCAAGCGGTTCGAAGGCCTGGCGGTTCCAGTTCCGCCCGCCGCCATCCGCGGGCCGGAGCATCTCGGCACGCTGATGGCAGCGGAAGTCAGTCGCTGGGAGGCTGTTCTGAAAGACGTGCCCAAGCAGTAATTCTGCGTGGCATAGGCAGCTTCTTCTGTGACAATCGGCTGCCGACGGCAGCCGATGACGTGCCCTTTAGGTTCGGCACCGGCGAAACGACTCAGGTGCAGCCTCGGTACAATGTGCTGCATGATCGGGCGCGGATTTTTGGGCTGGTTCATGCCGTAATACTCAGCGCAATGCCTCGAACTGACAATCGTCGCTGACACGTTACGCAGGGTTGAAACCCGCTGTCGGCGAGCACACCCCGAAGGAGGCGAGACTGCCGAGGGGCCTCATAGCCGCCCCTGATGACTGTGTGGCGGCTAGGCTCGGGTTCCGGCGGGGTGGGCAGACTCGGGAGCAGCGGATGATCGAGGACATGACCATCCGCCGGTTTGGCGAGCACACGCAGCGCGACCATGTCCGGCAGGTCCGTGAGTTCACGGCCTTCCTTGGCTTGCCGCCGGATCGCGCCGGGCCGGAGGATCTGCGGCGCTATCAGCTTCACATGGTTTCGCTCGGCGCCAGCTTCGCCCGGATGAACCTGGCCTGCACGGCGCTGCGGTTCTTCTTCCATGTCACGCTGGGCCGGACCGGCTTCGGTGACCGCATGGCGCGGATCCCGACGCCTGATCGCCTGCCGGTGGTGCTCGACACGCAGGAGGTGGCGCTGCTGCTGGCTCACGCACGGAGCCTGAAGGATCGCGCCGCGCTGAGCATTGCCTATGGCTGCGGCCTGCGCGTCTCGGAGATCGCCAACCTCAAGGTCGCCGACATCGACAGCGCCCGCATGCTGATCCGGGTAACGCCACCGGACCTCCGCTACCTCGGAATCGGTCAGCCCGCCCCGAGAATGACGTTCTTCGAACAGTCCAGCTTTACTCGAAAAAGCGCTCCCAGCAGCCTTGATCCCAGGGTCGCTACCTCGTGGGAAGTGCGGGCACGGAAGCACGCACCGTCGATGTCAAGACCGCCCTCTCGGGTCCTGTCACTTGCCCGTTGGATCATTATGGTATCGCAAGAAGCCGCTCGCTCACGAACATGGGCCTGTGGTCCCCGGAACATATAACGGCCCCGGGCGTAGCCAATCGATGCCCCGCGCCCTCGTTCGCGCGCCGGGCGCAATCAGGGCGGGTTTGAAGTGTCAGTCGAAGGCGTCATACCTTATTGTGGGGTTGCACCGGTGCCGTCTGACATCGTCGGCAGCTGGAATTTCGACCCTCTGCTGATCGCCGCGTTGACAAGCGCCTGTCTCGTCGGCGGATGGCTGACCGGACCGCGGCGTCGGGCCTGGCTAGCGGCCATGGCTGTCTTGGCTGTCGTCTTCATCTCGCCGCTCTGCGCGCTCGCCTCGGCCCTGTTCGCGGCGCGCAGCTTCCATCATCTGATGCTTGCTGCGATCGCCGCTCCATTGTTCGCCTACGCACTACCGCCGCTGAGAGCGCCCGCCGCCGTTGTCGCGCTGGCAGCGTCGACGGCTGTGCTGTGGCTCTGGCATTGGCCTGCCCTCTATACGGCCGCCTTCGAGAGCCACCTGCTCTATTGGGCGCTACAGCTGGCCCTGCTGGGCAGCTTCGTCTGGTTCTGGCGCGCAGTCATCTCGCCGAGGGTCTCGCCGCTGACGGCGCTGATGGCGATCGGCGCCGGGGCTGGGCAAATGGGGCTTCTGGGAGCCATCCTGACGCTGGCACCCAAGCCGCTCTACGACGTCCACGGACTGGCCTCCCTGGCCTGGGGGCTCGATCCACTGAGCGACCAGCAACTGGCGGGCCTGCTGATGTGGGTGCCGGCGTTCTTTGTCTATGGAGCCTTTGCCGTGCTCGCCGCCCGCCGTGTCGACCGGGCGGCGTTCGAATGATCGCTGGACTGAAGTTCCTGCACATCGCCAGTCTTGCCGTCTGGTGCGCAGGCCTGCTGCTCCTGCCGATCCTGCTGCAGCGCGCCGACGATCCAGTGCGTGAGGGCGAGGCGGCGCGGATGCGGATCTTCGCCCACAACGCCTATAATTTCTGCATCAGCCCTGCCGCCGTCATCGCCACCATCGCCGGAGGGGCGCTGTTGTTCGCCCGATGGGTGTTCGAACCGTGGATGTTTGCCAAGCTCGTCCAGATCGGCGGGCTCATCGTGCTGCACACCTATCTCGGCCAATGCGTCGCCACGCTCGGCGAGCGGGGCTATGTCAGGCCCGCGCTCCCGCCGGTGCTTCTTCTCGCCATCGGCCTCGGCATCATGGGCACGATCCTGTTTACCGTGCTCGCCAAGCCGCAACTCGATGCGGCGATGATGCCCGACTGGCTGCAGACCCCCCTCAACCGTCAGCTTTTGCTGTCGCCAGCACCCAGCCGGTAATCGAAGACGAGCTTCCCGCCATGCCAGCCCGTCAGAGCCGTGAACCCGGCGCACAACGCCGACAGCAGAACCCCAAAGGGGAGAACGGCCGTCTCGTAGCCGGTCAGCCGGTAGCCGAAATTCGCGCCCAGCATGCTCAGGAGCGCCACCGCGATCACGAAATGCGTCCAGCTCGGCGGCCGTGCCCGGATGCCGGGGACGATCAGCAGCTCGACCGTGCCGGTGATCCCGGCCAGCAGCCCCATCAGGAAGGCGGCGCCGATCGCCCACAGTGCGACGCGCGGCCAGAACGCATCGCCGGTCCACCAGTAGGACAGATCCGCGCCGAAGGTGCACATGGTGAGCGCGATCGGAAAAGCCACCAGCATGGCGTGGATCGGATGCCCGGCAATGGCGATGCGCGTCTCGGTATCGCTGAAGACGTTCTCCGCGTGAAGCGGATCGAGATTCCGGTGCAACTCATCCTTGGAGGTTGGGGCGCTCATCGGGGGAGCCTCGTGCTGCTGGGCGCCTTGCCGCTGGGCGGTTGCGGCGGGCGCCTGTCGGCGCTCGATCCAGCGGGTCCCGCGGCTGAGAGCACCCTGACGTTGTTTCTGATCCTGCTCGGCCTGGCCGCGCTGTCCTTCGTCGTCATCTTCGGGATCTTCCTTCTGGCGTTGCGGCGGCGGCGGGGGCGGGAGGTCTCGCTGCGTCTGTTCATCATCGGCGGCGGGCTTGTCTTTCCGCTGACGCTTCTGAGCNCTACGATCTACGGCGTCGTCCTGGGCGAGCGCATCACCGGCGCCCGCGAAATCCCCGCAATGACCGTGGCTGCGACGGCCCAGCAGTGGCGCTGGCAGTTTACCCGCCAGAGGCCAGGAGGTTCCGTGACGCGTGCCGACATCCTCGACATCCCCGCCGGCCAGACCATCGCCGTCACGATCGCCAGCACCGACGTCATCCACTCCTTCTGGGTGCCGCGACTGGCCGGCAAGGTCGATGCCATTCCTGGCACGACGAACCGGATTCTGATCCGCGCCGATGTTCCGGGGCGCTATGGCGGGGTCTGCGCCGAGTTCTGCGGGACCGGCCATACCGGCATGGATTTCACCGTCGTCGCACATGACGCGCAGGCCTGGGCGGCACTCGAACGCGGAGGGCAGCCATGAGCGCGCTCAAGCTTCATGGCGAGCTCGATGCGGTCTGGGGCGTGCCGCGCGGCTGGCGCGGTATCCTGACCAGCGTCAACCATAGCGACCTTGGCATCCGCTTCATGGTCGCGGCCGGAATCTACTTCGCCATTGGCGGGGTGCTCGCCATGATGATCCGGGCCCAGCTCGCCACGCCGCGTTCGGCCTTCATCGGACCTGAGATCTACAATCAGGTCTTCACGATGCATGGCAGCCTGATGATGTTCATGTTCGCGATCCCCTTCTTCGAGGGGCTGGCGATGTATCTGCTGCCGAAGCTCCTGGGCTCCCGCGACCTCGCCTTCCCGCGCCTCTCGGCCTTCGGCTGGTGGTGCTATCTCTTCGGTGGGTTCATCCTGCTGGTCGCGATGGTGCTTGGGCTTGCGCCCGATGGCGGCTGGTTCATGTACACGCCGCTGGCGTCGAAGACCTACACGCCTGGGATCAATGCCGATGTCTGGCTGCTCGGCATCACCTTCGTTGAGATCTCGGCGGTCTGCGCCTCGATCGAGATCACCGTCAGCGTCCTGAAGCTGCGGGCTCCGGGCATGTCGCTGGGCCGCATGCCGATCTTCGCCTGGTACATTCTCGTCACCGCGCTGATGATGGTCGTCGGATTCCCGCCGCTGATACTGGCCTCCACGCTGCTCGAGATCGAGCGCGCCTTCGGCTGGCCCTTCTTCGATCCGCAACGCGGCGGCCATCCGCTGCTCTGGCAGCACTTGTTCTGGCTTTTCGGCCACCCGGAAGTCTACATCATCTTCCTGCCGGCGGCTGGCGTGGTCTCGACCGTTCTGCCCGTGATGGTGCGGCATACCCTGCTCGGCTATGGCTGGATCGTCGGCTCGATCCTGGTCCTGGGCTTCTTCAGCTTCGGGCTCTGGGTCCACCACATGTTCGCCACGGGCATCCCGCATCTCGCGCTGGCCCTGTTCTCTGCGGCCTCCGCGCTTGTCGCAGTGCCTACGGTGGTGCAGCTCTTCGCCTGGCTCGCGACGATGTGGGCCGGCCGGCCGCAGATGCGCCTGCCGATGCTGTATATCGCGGGCTTCTTCTTCAACTTCCTGCTCGGCGGCCTGACAGGCGTGATGCTGGCGATGGTGCCGTTCAACTGGCAGGTCCACGACACCGCCTTCGTCACCGCGCATCTGCACTACGTACTGATCGGGGGCTTCATCTTCCCGATGCTGGCGGGCCTGTATTACTGGTTGCCACGCTTCGCCGCGCGACGCTCGCACCCGCTTCTGGGCCAGCTCGGCTTCTGGCTGATCTTCGTCGGGTTCAACGTCACCTTTCTGATCATGCACTTGACCGGGCTTCTCGGCATGCCGCGGCGGGTCTACACCTATGAGCCGGGTCTCGGATGGGAATGGCCCAATCTGATCTCCTCGATGGGCTCCTTCTTCATGACCTTCGGCTTCGCCGTGGTCCTGATCGATGGCGTTCTGGCAATCGCCTTCGGGCGTCGCTCCTCGCGCAATCCCTGGCGCGCCGGCACGCTCGAATGGGCGCTACCGATACCCGCACCGAGCTACAACCTCGCCAGCCTGCCCCATGTCGAGTCGCGCGAACCGCTCGACCGCCGTCACAAGCTGGCGCAGAGCCTGGCCATGGGCGAAGGCTATCTCGGCCGCACCCGCGACGGCCTGCGTGAAACCACGGGTGTTGAGGTAGTTTCGGGCCGCGTCACCGAGATCATCATCCTGCCCGGCAATTCCTGGCTGCCGATCGCCACCGCGGCAGCGACCGGCTGCTTCTTCGTGGCGCTACTGCTGGGCTACTACTGGCTGGCACCGGTTGCGCTTGTTGGCATCGCGGGTCTGCTTTGGCGGTGGGCGGCGCCGCTGGGCGCCCGTGCCGATCTCGGACCCGTCGATATCGGCTGCGGCCAGCGCGTGCCGCCTCATCACGAGGTGCGGGACGCGCCGGGCTGGTGGGGCAGCGTCTTCGCACTGATCACCAATGCGACCTTTTTCACCTCACTGCTGTTCGGCTACGCTTTCCTGGCGACCGTCGGGCCCGGCTGGCCGCCCCCCGTGATGGCTCAGCCTTCGCTCCTGGCCGGCCTTGTCGTGGTTGCGGCCGTGGCAGGCGCCTTCCTCGCCGAGGATTTTGCAATGCGCCGCGCTCTGGCGGGGCACGGGCAACGCGCCGGACAAGGCCTGCTTCTCGCCTTGGCCGCCCTGCTGGTCTGCTTGCTGGGCTTGCTCGCCTTCGGCTGGCCCGGTCTTCCCTCGCCGCGCGATCACGCCTACGGAGCGATCGTCTGGGTGATGCTGATTTATGGCATGCTCCACGCCTTCATCGCGTTGATGATGTTGGCCTTTGTCCGCAGGAGGCTTGCTGTCGGATACGGGTCGCCGGCGCGCATGCTGGAGCTGCGTGTCGCCCGGCTCTGGCTACGCTATGGCCTCGCCGTGATCCTGATCGTGCTCGCGGCGATCGCGCTGCCGGGGGGGGCGTCATGGCGCTGGTGAACCAGCTTTTCGGAGGGCTGCTCATCTGGGCAGTCGGGTTCTCGGTGATCTATGCCGGGCATGGGCTCGGCTGCGGTCTCGGCTGGGGAGAGCACCTCGTCCTCGGGCCGTTCACACCATTGAACATCGCGCTCATTCCGGTCTGGCTCGCCTTTGTCCTGATCGCCGTTTGGGCCCTGCGCCGCGCGAGTCATGCCGGAGAGACGTCCGAGGAACCCGCTATGCGGCGAGCCGGTCTGGTTGGCGGCTGGGCCGGCCTTGTCGGCATGGTCGTGACCGGCGCACCGGTGCTGCTGCCGGCGCATTGCCTGTAGCGACACCGCCGCCGCCATCGGCATGCAACCGGAAACCGGGCTCTGAACGGACTTGTGAGGGAACCATCCCGGCGTCGCCTCATTGGGTTCAGGAGGACCCTTGCAGGAGCACCCCATGGCCCGCCGCGCACGCTACAAGCCCTATGACCAGCCCACCGGGGGATGGGGCTCAGTCAAGTCGCTTGGCAAGCATGCGATCCAGCAGCAGGCCATCACGACCGCGCCCCTGCTCATGCGCGATCACAACAAGCTCAAGGGCTATGCCTGCACCAGCTGCGCCTGGACCAAGCCCGGCGAACCGCATCTGGCGGAGTTCTGCGAAAACGGGGCCAAGGCGACATTCTGGGACCTCACCAAGAAGCGGACGACGCCGGATTTCTTCGCCCGTCACACCGTGGCCGACCTTCTGGGCTGGTCGGATTACGATCTGGAGAACGAGGGCCGCCTGACGCATCCGATGCGTTACGACCCCGGAAGCGACCGCTATGTCGAGGTGTCCTGGGACGAGGCCTTCGCCGACATCGGCGCGAAGCTGAAGGGTTACGATCCCAAGCAGACGATCTTCTACGCGTCGGGCCGCGCCTCTCTCGAAACCTCCTACATGTACCAGCTCTTCGCCCGCCTCTACGGGCACAACAACCTGCCCGACTCGTCGAACATGTGTCACGAAACCACCTCGGTGGCGCTGCCCCAGAGCATCGGCACGCCCGTCGGCACCGTCCTGCTCAAGGATTTCGCCGAAACGGACTGCATCTTCTCATTCGGGCAGAATGTCGGCACCAACTCGCCGCGCCTGCTCCACGATCTGCAGGAGGCTCGCGAACGCGACATCCCCATCGTCGTGTTCAACCCGCTGCGCGAGCGAGGCTGGGAGGCCTTCGTCAGCCCGCAGCGCCCGGGGCAGATGATCACCAACAGCCCGACGCAGATCGCGACGCAGTATTACCAGGTGCGCGCCGGCGGCGACATCGCGGTCATGCTGGGCATCGGCAAGATGCTGCTCGCCTGGAACGACGAGGCAAGGGCGGCCGGCCGGCCGCTCGTTCTCGACGAGGCGTTCATCGCCGAGCACACCCATGATTTTCCGGCCTTCGAGGCCAAGCTGCGTGAAACCGAGTGGCCGGAGATCGTCGAGGCCTCGGGGCTTCCGCGCGCCTCGATCGAGGCCGCCGCAGCCACCTTCGCCAAGGCCAAGGCGATCATCGCGATTTACGGCATGGGCCTGACCCAGCACAAGCTGGGCGTTGATTGCATCCGAACCCTGGTCAATCTGCTGCTGATGCGTGGCCAGATCGGCAAGCCGGGTGCCGGCATCTGCCCGATTCGCGGCCACTCCAATGTCCAGGGCCAAAGGACGGTCGGCATCGCCGAAAAGACCGAACTCGTGCCGCTGGATCGCCTGGCCGAACAGTTCGGCTTCGAGCCCCCGCGCGACGATGGCATGGCGACCGTCGAGGCCTGCGAGGCGATTATAGCAGGCGAGGTCCGAGCTTTCATCGGGCTCGGCGGAAACTTCGTACGCGCCATCCCGGAGCGCGAATTGATGGAAGCCAAATGGGGCGGCATCGATCTTTCGGTCCAGATCGCGACCAAGCTCAATCGCTGCCATCTCATCACCGGCAAGACGACCTATCTCCTGCCGACGATCGTCCGCTCCGAGATCGACGAGCAGGCGACGGGACCGCAGATCGTCACGGTCGAGGATTCGACGACTTGCATCCATGCCTCGCGCGGAAAATGGAAACCGGCGGCAGACACGCTCCTGTCCGAGCCCCGAATCGTGGCCGAAATGGCGAAGGCCACGCTGGCTCCCAATCCCAAGGTGCCCTGGGATGGGTGGGTCAAGGATTACGGCACGATCCGCGACGCGATCGCAGAGACCTATCCGGAGGCGTTCCACGATTTTAACGACCGCCTGGACATTCCCGGCGGTTTCCCGCGGCCCGTCGCGGCGCGCGAGCGCAAATGGGAGACCGACACGGGCAAGGCGAATTTCGCGGTGCCCAAGGCCCTTTCCGCCAGCTTCGACGACGGCCTCGATTCCAGCATCCTGCGCCTGATCACGCTGCGCTCGAATGACCAGTTCAACACCTCGATCTATGGCTATGCCGATCGCCTGCGCGGCATCCACGGGTCGCGCATGATCGTGATGATGAACGCCGACGACCGGATCCGCTTCGGCATCGCCAAGCACGGCAAGGCCCGCCTGACCACGGCGGTCGATGACGGAATCCTGCGCAGCATGGGCGGGTTCGAGGTCATCGATTACGACATCCCGGCGGGCACCTGCGCCGCCTATTTCCCCGAATGCAACGCCCTGCTGCCGCTCTGGCAGTACGCGCAAGAGAGCATGACGCCGGCGGCCAAATCGATCCCGATCCGGGTCGCGGCGGAATGACGTCGATGCAAGGGAGCTCGTCGTGACCGACCTTGCGCCGATGCCGTCGCCGGCAGAGCTGAAACAGACGGTGTTCGAGGCCCTCGTCGACAAGGCGGCGCTGCCCGTTCGCGCGATGGTTTGGCTGGGCATGCTCGCCGGCGTCTATATCGGCTTCGGCGGTCTTTTCGCCACGATCGCCCTGTCCGGCACCCAGGGACTGCCCTACGGAGCAGGCCAGGTTCTGGCTGGCCTCGTCTTCGCGACCGGGCTCGGGCTGGTGATGATCGCGGGGGCGGAACTCTTCACCGGGAACACCATGATGACGGGCGCCATGCTGGCGGGGCAGATCGCGCCCGCCCAGGCGGCGAAGGCTCTGGTCGTCGTCTATGCCGCCAATTTTGCCGGCTCACTGCTTCTGGCGCTCCTGGTGTTCGCCGCTGGGCTGCATGATAGCCACAACGGCGCCGTCGGCCGCGCGGCTGTCGATCTGGCGCGGGGGAAGACCGAGGCGGGTTTCCTCGCCACTCTCGCCAGCGGCATCCTGGCGAACATGCTCGTCTGCCTCGCCGTCTGGTGCGCCTATGCTGGCGAGACGGTGACGCAGAAACTCGCCGGGCTCATCCTGCCGGTGGCCGCCTTCGTCGCGGCCGGGCTCGAGCACTCCGTCGCGAATATGTATCTGCTGCCTTATGGCTGGCTCGTCCAGCCGGTTGCCTCGCCGGCCGAGTCGGCGATCACGGCCGTGGCCATTCTCGGCAATCTCGTCCCAGCTACCATCGGCAACATCGTCGGCGGCGCACTCATCGCAATGGCCTATTTCGCCGCCTTCGCGAAATCGGGCGCCGAGTCGGGTGCGCCCGCTATCAGCAAAGGGCAAAACTGAGATGATGACCGATGCTGCCCGGCTGGAGCCGGCCTTCCTGCCCGTTCCGGCAACGCGCTGGCGTTACAGCGCCCCCTCAAACCTCGCGCGCGACACCGAGATCGCGGTCGAATGGCCAGTCAACATCCGCTACGGCTCGGTGCCCTATGCGGTGATGATGGCGACCCCGCTCGATCTCGAGGATTTCGTTACAGGCTTCAGCTTGACCGAGGGGATCATTGCCGGACCCGGCGAAATCCGCGGCATCAGGATCGTGGACGAGGCAGAAGCCATCACCGTCGAGATCGATCTCACGCCAGACCGGTTTCGCAAGCATCTCGGCCGGATCCGCCGGTTGAGCGGGCGCACCTCCTGCGGCGTCTGCGGTGTCGAGGATGCAGCGGACCTGCCCCGCTCGAACGCCCCCGTTCGCGCGCCCCGCAAGGCGGTCAGCGCAGGCGCCGTCGCCGCCGCGGTGGCTCATCTGCGTCGGCACCAGCCGCTTCATGCCGTCACGCGCTCTGTTCATGGCGCGGTCTGGTGCGATCTCGATGGGGTGATACAGGAGGCGCGGGAGGATGTCGGGCGGCACAATGCGCTCGACAAGCTCGTCGGCGCGGTCCTGCGCTCGGGGCGCGACGTTCGCGAGGGCTTCGTGGTCGTTACCAGCCGGGCCTCCTATGAGATGGTCGAGAAGACCGCGATTCTGGGCGCCGCCGCGCTGGTCTCAATCTCGGCGCCGACATCGCTTGCCGTCGCCCGTGCCCGGGCGGCGGGGCTGATCCTGGTCTCGGTCGCGCGCGAGGATGGCTGCGAGGTGTTCTCAGGCCAACTGACCGCTTGAGATTCCCTTCGCGCGAGGTCGTGCGACCCCAGGCCATGTCGCCTCTATCATCGGATTGCCGTCACTGTGGCGAGCGCCGATATCGGCCATGCGCTTGCGCAGCCGCAGCAAAGTGCGACGCCTTATGTACAGCGCGCCCTCGACCATGAGCGCTCTGGCAACATCAACGCCGCGCTCGCCAACCTCGATCGCGCGCTTGAACTCGATCCGCACGCCGGTGGGGGCCTTCATGCCCGCGGTGCGCTTCTGCGCCGGCTGGGATTTCTCAACCGAGCCCGTATCGATCTCACCGCGGCCGCGAGTCTTGGGCCGCCCTACCGCAGCCTTGCGCTGACGAGCAAATCGGAGCTCAAACTCCGCGTCGGCGATCTCCAGGTCGCTTATGACGATCTGCGCGTTCGGACTTTGCGGTCGAGTTTCCGCGAGCCTGACAGGAGGATTGCTGCGCGCTGGCCTTATGCTGCTTGAGCGGGCTCATAGGTCATCGAGGATCGAGCGGCGACCCGCCGCGCGTTTGTCGATTGCCGAATGGCTCCGGGGAACCAGCCGTGGATGTCTCCATCGCACTCAAGTCCGTCGTCGGCGTCCGCTGCTCGATCCCTGACGACGCATTTATGGCGTCCGTTTCGGGCACGCGTAGGGAAGGCAGCGGCGTCGTGATTAGGGACGACGGGCTGGTGTTGACGATCGGCTATCTGATCACGGAGGCCCAAGAGGTCTGGCTGACGACCAAGGTGGACGCGTCGTACCTGCCCATGCCCTAGCTTATGATCAAGAGACGGCTTCGGGTTAGTTCAGGCGCTGGATCGACTCGACCTGCCGGCCGTCGAGTTCGGCGACGCAACGGCAGCCGAGGCGGGCGATGCGGTTGTGTTCGCGACGCCATCGGCCGAGTCGTGAAGGCGATCATCGTGGCCCGTCGGGAATTCGCTGGCTACTGGGAGTACCTTTTGGACAGGGCGCCCCGCCCTCGCGCACCAGGTCGGCGTCGATGTTCACTTCGCTCATGTCGTTGACGATGACCGCGACGCGCTTGCCCTCGCGGTTGTTGAGGATGTGGTTCAGCAACGTCGTCTTGCCGGCGCCGAGAAAGCCGGAAAGGACCGTCACCGGCAGGCGGCGATCGGCGAGGAGGGCGTCGGATGTCATGAGGGTCCGTCCAAAGTTGATTTCGAAAATATGTTACGATATAACATAACTATCTTGTCAACCCGTGGGGTGGCTTCGAGGTGACGATGGCGCATGGCGATCAGGACCTGGCACTCGCAGAGGCGTTTCCCGACAAGCTGTTCACACGCGCGCTGGCGCAATGCGCCGCGACGGGCTGTTCGCTGACGGCGCTGCGCCGCGAGGTGCTCGCCGCCTTTGCCGCCAGCACGCGACCGCTGAAGGCCTATGAGATCGTTGACCGGCTGAGCACGCCGAGCCGGCGCATCTCGCCCATTTCGGTTTATCGCAGCCTGGATTTTCTGATCGAACTCGGCATCGTCCATCGCCTCGCCACGCAGAACGCTTTCGTCTTGTGCGATCACGACCATGCGCAGGACGAGACGCTGGTCTTCATGATCTGCCAGTGCTGCGGCGATGTCGATGAAGCTGTCCTGCCCGGCATGACCCGGTCGCTGGCGGCCACCGCAGACGCACATGGCTTCCGCAGTCGCGGGCACAGCATCGAGCTGCAGGGCGAATGCGAGGATTGCCGCAGCGCCACATCCCCTACCGGCCGGCGCGGCTAAGCCGCCTTCCCTTCACCCGGCGGCGCCGACGCGCCTGCCCGCCCCTCCGCTTTTCCCATGGATATCGCGATGCCTTATGACGCCATCATCATCGGCGGCAGCTTTGCCGGCCTGTCCGCAGCGCTTTATCTCGCCAGGGCCCGCCGCCGCGTGCTCGTGGTTGATGCGGGTTCGCCCCGCAACCGCTACGCCAAGGCCTCGCACGGCTTCTTCGGACAGGATGGACGCGATCCCCTCGCCATGATCGCCGAGGCCCGCGCCCAGCTTCTCGTCTATCCCGGCGTGGTCTTCGTCCAAGCCGAAGTCACCACTGTCGAGCACAGCCTGGCCCACTTCGCCGTGTCCTGGGAGGGTGGTTCCGAAACGGGCACCAGACTGCTGCTGGCGACCGGCGTCGTCGATCAGCTTCCCGAGCTTCCCGGCCTGCGCGAGCGCTGGGGGGTCAGCGTCCTGCACTGCCCCTACTGCCATGGCTTCGAATTCGCGGATGCGCAGATTGGTGTACTCGGGATGGGGCCGCTCTCGCTGCACCAGGCCCTGATGCTGAGCGATTGGGGACCGACGACCCTGTTCACCGACGATCGGGTCCCCCTCGACGACGAGGCTCGCGCCAAGCTGAAGGCACGCGCCGTCACGGTCGTCGAGGGCAAGGTGAGCGGGCTCGAAGGAGATGGCCCGGCGCTGTCCGGTGTCGCCCTGCGCGACCGCGGCCTCGTGCCAGTCTCGGCGCTGTTCATCGGGGCGCCGGTCACGATGGCGGCGCCCTTTGCGGCCTTTCTCGGCTGCGCCTTCGACGACACGCCGCTGGGGCCGATCATCCGCGTCGGCGCCGACAAGCAGACCACGGTGGCCGGTGTTTATGCAGCGGGCGATGCGGCACGGATGCCCCATAGCGTCGCCTTCGCCGTTGCCGACGGCGCCATGGCCGGAATCGCCATGCACCAGGCGGGCTTGGCCGATTAGCCCGCGAACTGAGCCGCGCTTCCCTCTATCGCTGTTGATGCAATATTATTACATAACTCAATTGGATTTTGACGCATGATCAGAAACTCTTCCGCCCGCCACGCTCGCACTCGCCTGCGCCGCCGCGCCCCTCACCAGCGGCTTGGCCTGGTCGCATAATCACGCCGTCCTGCGCGGGCGCCTGGTCTTCACCGATCACGAGACGGCGGTCGTCCGCACATCGATCTCGACAGCGCTGAGGGCACCCCCTCTTTCGATCTGCCCAAGCCGAATGCGGGCTTTGCCGCTGTTGAGGATGGCCGCCACATCGTCATCAAACCGGCGACGACCAGGGCACGATCCGCATCCTCGACCGCGGCATCGTCAAGGAATCCCATGGCGATCACGACGATGTCGAGAAGGTGACACCCCGCCTGCTCGACCTGACCCTAACCGGCGACAAGCCGGCCCACGTCGTCTCACGCAACGGACAGATCGCCTTGTTCTACGACGGCGACCGGCCCTGGATCCGCAAGAGTGACCCGAAGGTGGTGTTGCTTTCGCTGAAGGATCTGGCCCCCGAGCAGCCTGCACCGCTGGTCTGGAAAAATCCGGCTCCGCAGCATGGCATCGCCGAGCCGCTCGGCCGACCTTCGGGAAGCCGAGCTTTCTTGTGGAGCGCCTTCTGAACGCCCTGTCTCCTCAGCCCTTCTCTGAAAACGCGCGACTCGATGTCACTGCTGCCGCCGCCAGCGGCGCCGCCATGCACATGCAACCCGCGCCGACCAGCACCGGCATGATGCCGAAGGACTCGACGAACGGGACCATGGCAACCAGCCCCAGGGGCGCCAGCCCGTAGGACATCAGAAAATCGAGCGATGAGACGCGCGCGATACGGTCGGGCGGGATCTCGCGCTGGATGGCCGAAAACCACAACACGTTGAAGATCTCGATGCCGATGCCGGCGAAGAAGAAGGCGCAGGCGGGAACCAGCAGGGACGACGGAATCGTCAGGCTCAAGGGCACGAGCCCGTACAGGGCCAGGCCCGCAAGGGCCGTCCAGCCCCGGGTTCGCGGGCGCCAGCGGCTGATGACGACGGCCGCGAGCAGGGCCCCGCAGGCATAGGCCGTCATGCAGGAGGCCAGAAGGGTGGGGCCATGGGGGGATCGGGCGCTGATCACGGGAAGCAGCACGGCTGTGACGGAGTAGCCTGCTGCGATGACGGCGCTCAGGGCGCCGAGGCCGGCGAGGAACCAGCGGTGCTGCCGGGCCTCGGCCATGCCTTCGAGCCACTGCGTGCCGAAGAGCGCCAGGGACAAGGACGGCATCACTGCCATGGCCGCGGTCGATGCGATCCGGGGCGGCGCCGCCGCGCTGACGATCCAGAGACTTGCGATCACGACCAGTGCGGCGGTCGGGCTCCAGGTCACGGCAATCCCTGTCGCCAGGGTGGGGCCGAGCACGCCGGTGACGCGAACCGAGATGCTCATCGCGGCATTGGCGCCCTGCAGATCGTCCGTTGCCACGAGGGCTGGAACCATCGCCTGGTAGGCCGGCCGGCAGGCCCCTTGCCCCAAACCGGCCAGCAGCGCCCCGATCATCACCGCCGCGCCTCGAACCTCGTCTTGCGGCTGAAACAATCCCACGACGACCAGGATCACCCCAACGGCCGCCAGCACGCTCGCCATCATGATCACCCGGCGCGCGCCCGACCGGTCGGCCATCACACCGCTGATCGGCAACGCCGCCAAGAAAGCCAGGGTCCTCATCGCCAGCGCGCTGCCCAGCAGGGTCGGCGACAGCAATCCATCGAGCATGGCCAGGCCCAGGACGAAGGGAAATCCCCATGTTGCCAGGCTGGACGCGGTGCTGCCGATCCACAGCCGAATGAATGCGGGCGAGCGGAGTCCTGCCCTCGTCGCGTCCTTGTGAATCATCATACGCCTTGCTGCCCGCCGAGCCTTGCACTGTCCACGCTTCATCGTTAATCGCAACACTATAACATTTCATGGAGCTGTGTTGTGTCGAGCAAATGGGTTGCGATCGCCGTCGCGGTGCTGTCGATGACGGGCTTGGCCACGGCCAAGCCGCTGAAGGTCGTGGGTCCCTGGGAGATCGCCGGGATCGATCCGGCTCAATCGGGCTACGTTTTCAGCCGGATGCAGGTGGCCGAGACGCTCGTCTCCGTCGATGCCGATG
>QBLV01000028.1:48454-57206 GCA_003241815.1 Hyphomicrobiales bacterium
GTCTGGCGCTTCCGCCTGCGCGAGGGGGCCCGTTTCCACGACGGCAGCCCAGTGACGACGGCGATCGTCGCCGACACCCTGCGCAAGGTCCATGGCGGTGCCGGCGTGTTCAGCCAGGGGCCGGTGGCCGCCGTGGAGTCTGATGGAAGCGACGTGGTGATCCGCCTGTCGAAGCCCTTCGCCGCGCTGCCGGCTTATCTCGTCAACTTCACCACCATCATCCTCGCGCCTTCGTCCTTTGGCGCGTCGGGAAGGGTCGAGCGCATCATCGGCTCGGGACCTTATCGCGTGAAGAGCCTGACGCCGCCGCTCAACATGCAGCTCGAAGCCGCCTCGGAATGGACCGGCACCAAGCCCGGCATTGCCGAAGTCGATTATCACGCCGTCGGTCAGGGCGAGACCAGGGCTCTCATGGCCGAGAGCGGCGAGGCCGATCTGGTCTTCTCGATGCTGCCGGTTTCGGTCGAGCGGCTGAAGCGCAACCCCAACCTCGACGTTCGCGTCGCCACGATCCCCCGCACCCGGCTGCTCAAGGTCAACGCAGCCTCGCCCTTGTTCGGCGATGTTCGGGTGAGGCGCGCGATCAGCGCGGCGCTCGACCGCGAAGGCATCACGCGGGTCATCCTGCGCAACGCCGATCTGGCGGCGACGCAGCTTTTCCCCAAGGCGCTGGCCGGTTGGCACGACCCGGAGCTGCCGCCGCTGAAGCGCGACCTTGCCGCCGCTAAGGCGTTGCTCGCCGAGGCCGGGTGGACGCCGGGCGCCGACGGCATCCTGCAGAAGGACGGCAAGCCGTTCTCCTTCACGCTGCTGACCTATGCGAGCTGGCCGGAGCTGCCGCCAATCGCCACCGCCATTCAGGCGCAGCTGAAGCAGGTCGGCATCGACGCCAAGGTCTCGGTCGGCAACAGCTCCGAGATCCCCGCGCGGCACAAGGATGGCACCCTGGAGATGGGCCTCGTCTCGCGGCTCTACTCCCTCGTGCCCGATGCCATCGGCACGCTGCGCGACGACTACAAATCCGGCGGCAGCGATTGGGGCGCGACCGGCTGGTCCCATGAAGAGCTCAACGCCCTGGTCGAGACGATGGCGCAGACCAGCGACCCCGCCGCGCGTGCGCCGATGCAGAAGCGGGCGATCGCAATTCTCCAGAGCGAGCTGCCGAGCATCCCGGTGACCTGGTCGGAGCTCGCCATCGTCGCCAACAAGCGCGTCACCGGACTGCGAATCGACCCGCTCGAGGTCAATTACGGCCTGGCTTCCATCCGCTGGGCGCAGTGAGAATGAAGCATCTCGTTCTCGCCCGGCTGCTCCAGGCCGGGCTGGTGGTCGTCGTCGTCGGCATTCTCTGCTTCATCCTCGTGCGCGCGCTACCGGGCGATCCGGCGATGCGGATCGCCGCAGGCCGCTACGGCCCCGACGCCAATATCACGGAGGCCGCCGAACAGGTTCGCCGCGAACTCGGTCTTGATCAGCCGGTTCTGGTTCAGCTCGGCGCGTCGATGGCGCAACTGGCGCGGCTCGATCTCGGCCACTCCGTCGTGACCGGCGTGCCCATCACCAAGGAATTGCGCATCCAGCTCAGCGCCACGCTCTGGCTTTCGGCATCGGCGCTCGCGCTGTCGCTGCTACTCGGACCGCCGCTCGGGCTCCTGGCCGGACTGCGGCGCGGCGGCTGGGTCGACAACGCCTCGCTGGCCGGCGCGATCGTCCTGCGCTCTCTGCCACCCTTCGTGCTCGGGCTTTTGCTGATCCTCGTCTTCGCGATGCTGCTCGGCCTGTTCCCGCCGGCGGGCTACGGCACCTGGCGCGATCTGGCGCTGCCGGCGCTGACGCTCGCGCTCGGACTTGCCGCTGTCTCGAGCCGCGTCGCGCGCGACGCCGTGGCGGCCGTCGCGCGCACGCCTTACCTCGCCTTCGCGCGGCTGAAAGGCTTACCAGAGCCCGTCGTCGTGCGCCGTCACGTGCTGCGCAACGCCGCCATCCCTGTCGTCTCCTATATCGCCTTGCAGGCGATCTATCTCATCGAGGGTGTCGTCGTCGTCGAGACGCTGTTCGGCATCCCCGGTATCGGCCACGCGTTGGTCCATGCGGTGATCGCGCGCGATGTGCCGATGGTACAGGGCACTGCGCTCGCCATGGGCCTGCTCTTCGTCGTCATCGCCATGGCGGTCGATCTCGCCTGCCACTGGCTCGATCCAAGGCCCAAACGCAGATGAGCATCGCAGACGCCACACTCGTTCCCATCACGCAGCGCTCGTGGCTGACGTCCTCGCGCCTCGCCGGGCTTACGCTGCTCGGCTTGCTGGCCGTGTTCGCCTTGCTGGGGCCGCTGCTCGTCTCCGTCGATCCGACAGAGCAGGACTTCGCCGCCAGCCTCGCTCCGCCGGGGCCCGATTATTGGCTGGGCGCCGATCACTATGGCCGCAGCATGCTCGCCCGGCTGAGCTATGGCGCCCGGCTCTCCTTCGGCATGGCGCTGCTCACCGTCACGACCGCCGCGGTCCCGGGCATCCTGCTCGGTCTTCTCGCTGCCTGGTGCGGCGGCTGGCTGGAGCGCGTTCTCGATCTGGTATCGACCGTGCTGCTCGCCCTGCCGGGACTGCTGCTGGTGCTCATCCTGCTGGCCTTCGCGCCGGGCACTTTCGGGCCTCTCTATCTCGGCCTCGCGCTCACGCTCTGGATCGAGTTCTACCGCGTCACCCGCGTCACGGCGGCCGGCGTGCTGAAGCAGCCGCATGTCGAGGCGACCCGGCTTCTGGGCTTCGGCACCGCTTACATCCTGCGCCGCCTCGTCCTGCCCGAGATCGCACCGATCCTGATCACCCTGTCGGCCTTCGCCATGTCGACCGCGATCATCGCGATCTCGACCTTGAGCGCGATCAGCGTGGGCCTGCGTCCGCCGACGCCGGAGCTCGGCGCGATGATCGTGGAGCTTCTGCCCTATTACGCCGAGGCGCCGCTGCATGTGCTGATGCCGGGGGTATTGATCTTTCTGCTGGTGCTCGGGCTCCAGCTCGCGACGCGGAGCGATGTCCGATGAACGCGCCGGTTCGCTTTCAAGCCTTGACGGTGTCCGGCCTCGCGATTTCGGCCGGCATGACGACGATCGTTTCCGACGTGGCCTTCACGCTGGCGCAGGGCCGACCCGTGACCCTGCTCGGCGCCAGCGGCTCCGGCAAATCGCTCGTAGCTCATGCCATCATGGGAAGCCTCCCGACCGGGCTCTCGGCGCGGGGCGTCATCACGCTGGACGGGCAGGATCTTCTTGCCGGCACGCCCGCGCAGACTCGCGCCCGTTGGGGCCGGACGATTGCCATCCTGCCGCAGGAGCCTTGGCTCGCGCTCGATCCGACCATGCGCATCGCCGGGCAGGTCGGAGAAGTCCACCAATACCTGCATGGCCTTGGGTTGGCGGAAGCCGGGGCGAGGATGCGCGCGGACCTTGCCGAGGTCGGCTTGGGCGATCGCACCCAGGCCTATCCGCACGAGCTCTCGGGCGGCATGTGCCAGCGCGCCGCCATCGCCGTGACCCATGCCGCGGGCGCCTCTCTGCTGATCGCCGACGAGCCGACCAAGGGGCTCGATGCGGCCCTGCGCGACGGAGTCGTCGAGAGGTTGCGCCGGGAGGTCGAGCAAGGCCGCCTCCTGCTCACCATCACGCATGACATCGAGGTCGCGGCCGCGTTGGGCGGCATGGTGGGGGTCATGCATGACGGCGCGCTCGTCGAATTCGGCCCGGCGGAGCAGGTTCTGGCAGAGCCGCGCCACGACTACGCCCGCGCCCTGATCGCGGCCGATCCGGCGAAATGGTCGACCTCCCCGCTGCCCCCGGCCGGCGAGCCGGTTGTCTCGGCAAGCGGGCTTTCCAAGGGGTTCGGCGAGAAGACGCTCTTTGATTGCTTAAGCATCTCGGTCAAACGGGGCGAGATCGTCGCAATCGTCGGCCCCAGCGGCTGCGGTAAGACCACGGTGGGCAACATCCTGCTCGGCCTCGTCGCGCCCGACCAAGGAGAGGTGGAGCGCGCCGCCGGCGGGTCCTGATAGAGCTTCTGGAAGCGGGTCGGTGCCAGACCGGCGGNCATCCTGCTCGGCCTCGTCGCGCCCGACCAAGGAGAGGTGGAGCGCGCCGCCGGTCTGGCACCGACCCGCTTCCAGAAGCTCTATCAGGACCCGCCGGCGGCCTTCGCGCCGCACCAGACGCTGCGGCAAAGCCTCGGCGATTTGCTGAAGCTCCACGGCCTCGCCTGGACGCAGGCCGAGGCCAGCATGGAGCGCTTCGGGCTCGGGCGGGAGTTGCTCGGTCGTCGCCCGACCGAGGTGTCGGGTGGCGAGTTGCAGCGCTTTGCTATCCTGCGAGCGCTGCTGCTCGACCCGGTCTTCCTCTTCGCCGATGAAGCGACGTCGCGCCTGGACCCGGTCAGTCAGAAGGATGTATTCGCGATCCTCATCGAGGCGGTCCGGGAGCGTGGTCTGGCCCTTCTGATGGTAACGCATGAGGCCGCGCTTGCGGAAAAGGTCGCGCAGCGCATCCTGACGCTCGGCGTGACTCCACCGCTTTGAACTCAAGCCGACGCAGGACGACCGAAGGCCATGAGCAGCGACGTCGCGATCAGAGCCGCACGCGAAAGCGACCTACTGCAGATAGTCGCACTGGCGAACCACTACATCCTGCATACCAACGCGATGTTCACGACGGAGCCGCAGACAATCGAGGGACGCAAGCTCTGGTTCGACGGCTACGGCGCCGGGCGCTATCGCCTTCTCGTCGCCGAAGACGCGACCGGGCTCCTCGGCTGCGCCTATAGTAGCCGATACCGGCCGACGCCCGCCTTCGACGCGACGGTCGAAACCAGCATTTACCTGCAGCCGGACCGCCGCGGAGCCGGCCTGGGCGCGAGGCTCTATGCCGCGCTCTTCGACATTCTCCGAAAGGAAGATGTGCATCTGGCGGTCGCCGGCGTCGCGCAACCCAATGCGGCATCCAATGCGCTGCACCTTAAATGCGGCTTCGAGGAGGTCGGCACGTTCCGCGAGTATGCCCGCAAGGGGAACGTCTGGATCAGCTCAACCTGGTTTCAGAAGATGGTCGCGTGAGCATTTTAGCGGTTTTCAGCGGAATGGCGGGCTGTATTGCAGGCCGCCTTGGGTCCAGAGCGCGTTGAGGCCGCGCTTCAGCTTCAGCCGCGACTGCGATCCGAGATGGCGCTCGAAGACTCGCCGTAATTGCCGACGGCCGTGATGATCCGCACGACCCAGTCGTTGGCTCTCCCATCGCCTCGCCGAACTTGCCGTCCTGCCCACGGAAGCGCTTGATCTCCGGGTTGGTGGATTTTGCCATGTCGCGGACATTGCGAATTGGGGTCAGGCTTGCGCCTATTGGGGGGTCAAACTGGGTGCCGTTTCTCAGCAGATGCTCGACGACGCGATCCTGAAGGATGTTGCCGCAAAAATTGTCACGCCCCATGCGAAGCAGAAGGCGATGGCTCATGCCTGTACGATGCATGCGGTGAGCCAGCGTCGGGCGTGCCTGGCCTCGAAGATCAACCACTCGACGGTCACCTTGAGGTCGATCATCACGAGCAAAAAGCAGACCCAGCGCAATATCCTGCACCTTGGCAGCGCTCCGCACTATGTTACCGTGTGTTTAGAGCGGATCAAAAAGCCGCCACCGGCTTCGCCGTAGTGACCTTCGGCGCGGCCAGCACGCAGGGAGGAATACGATGCGAAAGACGCTTGCGGCCGCTGTCGCGGCCTGCTTTGTCGTGGCTTCACCGGCCGCGATTGCACAGGAAAAGCTCAAGATTGGTGTGATGGCGACGCTGTCGGGCGCTTTGACGTCCGGCGGTGAAGACGGTGTCCGCGGCGTCCAGATCGCAGCCAAAGAACTCGGCAACAAGCTCGCCGGTCGCGAATTCGAGCTCATCATCACGGCTACCGACGCCAGCCCGGATTCCGCGCTGCGCGCCGCGCGAAAGCTCGTCGAGCAAGACAAGGTGCAAATCATCATCGGGCCGCTCTCCGGCTCCGAGGGCATCGCTATGCGCGACTACAGCAAGACGGTGCCCAACCTTATCATGATCAATGGATCGTCGGGCGCGCTGGAGACGACCTTCGTCAATCCCTCGCCGAACTTCTTCCGCTTCAACAGCGACGGCGCGATGTGGATGGCCGGCCTCGGCGAATATGTGCTGAAGGACAAGGGCTTCAAGAAGATCTCGGTCATCGCCGAGGACTACTCCTTCCCCTACACGCAGGTCTTCGGGTTCGCGCTCGGCTATTGCCGCGCCGGCGGCGAAATCACCCAGCGCCAGTGGGTGCCGCTCGGCACCAAGGATTTCGGCTCGGTGATCGCCAACATCCCCGACGATGTCGACGCCGTCTTCCTCGGTCTCGGCGGCGGCGACGCGGTCAACTTCCTCAACCAGTACAGCCAGACCGGCGGCAAGGCGAAGTTCATCGGCGGTTCCATCATGGTCGATCAGACCGTGCTGTCGTCAAAGGGCGCCGCCAAGAAGCTGCTCGTGGGAACGCCCTCATCCGGCGGCGTCGCCGATGCGTGGGACGATCCGCGCTGGAAAGCCTGGGTCAAGGCCTATCAGGATGCGTTCCCGGCCGACAAGCGCTTCGCGAGCCCTTCGCTTTTCGCGACCAATTACTACAACGCTGTCATGGCTCTCTCGATCGCGATGGACAAGGTCAAGGGCGACATCTCGGATGGCGGCGCCAAGCTGCGGGCCGAGCTGGCCAAGGTCGAACTCGACGCACCCAATGGCAAGATCAAGCTCGACGACAACCGGCAAGCGATCGCCACGACCTTCATCACCGAGGTCGCGGAACTGCCGAACGGCGATCTGACCAACAAGTTCGTCCGTGCGGTTCCTGACGTGACGCAGACGTTGGGTCTCACGCTCGAAGCCTTCAAGGCCGTGGGACTGCCGTCGCGCACCAACCCGGAATGCAAGAAATAGGCGCCTGAGCGCCGTGACGAAGGGGGAGGAACGCGTGATGCGCGCCCCCTTCACTCTCCGCCCTGTCCCGACCCGAGCGCCTGCGAACCCATCTCCTCGCGGCGCAAGGGGTGAGGCTTGCCTGATGAGGCGAAGCCCCCACCGCCGGACCATCATTCGCGAGGTATCATGAGTCGCGCAGTTGCGGTCTGCCACGGTCCTTTCGGCCGGGTTGCGATTTACGATCTCGACCGACCGCTGGTGCTGCATGCGCATCGCGAGGCGCATCTGATCTTCTTTCTGGAGGGGTCGCGTGGTCTCGTGACCGTGAATGGCCGCTCCACCCTCGTCGATCCCTTCATGGGCGTGGCGATCAACCCCTGGGAACCGCATAATTTCCAGCCGGAACATGTCGGGTCGCTTGGCCTCTTCCTGGTCGTTTATCTTAAGCCGGAATGGCTTGCGACGCAGACCATGACCCCGGCGGGTGCGCACGCTTTTCCGGCTTCCGAACTGGTGATCACGCGCGAACTGGCCTCATGGCGTGATGAAGCGGTCGAGATGCTCTTGTCTTCGCATCGTGAACTCAATCTCGCGCCGGTCCTGATGGCGCTGGCCCAGGCATCGAGCGAGCCGATCGGCCAGGACCTCGCCTCCGCGCTGATCCATGACGCGCCGGAAAGCGCGCTCGACCGGCGGGTTGCCCGGGCGCGGCGCCTGATCGAGGCCTACCCGGCCCATGAGGGTGCGCTCGCGCGTGTCGCTCGCGAGGCCGGCCTGTCGCGCGCGCATTTCTTCAAGCTGTTCCGCGAGCAGGTCGGCGTCACCCCGACCGTCTTCGCCAACACCGTGCGCCTCGACGCCGCGCTTGACCGGCTGGTCCTGTCGAGCGACCCGGTGACGGGGATCAGCAATGCGCTCGGCTTCTCCTGCCAAAGCGTCTTCACCCGTTTCTTCACCGCGCATATGGGCATGGCGCCGCGCGACTATCGCCGGGTCCTGCGCCGCGTCGGCCAGATGCCACTGCAGTCCCCGACAGCGCTGCGGGCCTGCCATGTCTGACTTCATCGCCCGCCGGCCGATCTGGTCGCTCATCATCATCTTCGCCGTCGCGATCTTGGTCTGGCTCGTCTTCTCGATCTGGACTCCGGGAATGGAGGCGATGTTCGGCCGCAAGCGTGTGTTCCTGAGCGCGCTGTTCAACGGCATCACGCTGGGCGCGCTCTATTTCCTCGTCGCCAGCGGCTTCACGCTGATCTTCGGGCTGATGCGCAACGTCAATCTCGCGCATGGCTCGCTTTACCTGTTCGGCGGCTATCTCGGCTACAGCGTTGGCGAATGGAGCGGCTCCTGGCTGGTGGCGCTCGTGGTCGCCTTTCTGGTCGTGGCGCTCGTCGGCATCCTGATGCAGGTGCTGCTTTTCCGCTGGATGGAGGGTCAGGACCTGCGGCAGACGCTGGTCACCATCGGGCTCTCGATCATCTTCGCCGACCTGCTTTTGTGGAACTATGGCGGCGACACCTTCCAGGTCACCGCGCCCGACTGGCTTTCGGGGCCCGTGACCCTGCCCTTCGCGGTTGCGCTGCGCAGCAATGGCGAGGCGGTCATGATGACCTATCCGCTGGTGCGCATAGCCATTCTCGTCGGCGCGATCATCCTTGGCGTGCTGATGTGGCTCGCGCTCAACCGCACGCGGGTCGGCATGCTGGTGCGGGCCGGCGTGGATGATCGCGACATGCTGTCGGCGACCGGCGTGCGGGTGCAACTCGTCTTCGTGATGGTGTTCGCCTTCGGGGCTGGGC
>QBLV01000028.1:57216-58405 GCA_003241815.1 Hyphomicrobiales bacterium
AGCCGGGCGAGGACACCCGCATCCTGTTGTCCTCGCTGGTCGTCGTGATCGTCGGCGGGATGGGCTCGATTCCCGGCGCGGCCGTCGGCGCCCTGATCGTCGGGCTGGCCGAGCAGTTCGGCTCCGTCTACATGCCGACCTATGCTGTGATGCTGACCTTCATCATCATGGTCGCGGTCCTGGCGGTGCGGCCCGAAGGCCTGGCGGCGAGGCGCTGACGATGGCGATCGCGGACCTCAACCTGGCACAGCAAGCCCGCCCTCGCGAGAGCTTCAGCGAATGGGTGGCGCGCCGTGGCACGGCGTTCTGGGTCGTCGCTGGATTGCTGCTTCTCATGCCGGCGATCGCGAGCCCGTTCTGGCTCGTGCAGATCATTGCCTATTCCATGATTCTCGGCCTGATCGCGCTGAGCCTGATGTTCCTGGCCGGCTATGGCGGCATCGTCAGCCTGGTGCAGATGACAGTGGCGGGGTTCGCCGGCTACCTCGTCGCGATCCTGGGCGACAGCGCGATCACGGAAATCAGCCTGCGCTGGCCGTGGTGGCTGGCTGCGCCGGTGGCGATCCTGGTTGCGACGCTGTTCGGTACGCTGAGCGGCGCGCTCTCGGTGCGCACCGAGGGCATCTACACGATCATGATCACGCTCGCGATCGCCTCGGCGTTCTATTACCTGACGCTGCAGAATTACACGATCTTCAATGGTTTCAGCGGCTTCAACGGCATCATGCCGCCCGTCTTCCTCGGCGTCGACTGGGGCCAGCAACTGCCCTTCTATTACCTGACATTGGCCTGCGCGACGCTCGCTTATGGTGCCGTGGTCTATGTTTCGCGGGCGCCCTTCGGGCTGGCGCTGCAGGGGACGCGGGACAATCCGCGCCGCATGGCGGCGCTGGGTTTCGACGTCGTGGCGCACCGTATCGCGGCCTACACCTTCGCCTCGCTGATCGCGGCCTCAGCGGGCGTGCTGCTGGTCTGGTATCAGCGTCAGATCTCGCCCGGCACCGCCGGTGTGGGGCCCGTCGTCGATATGTTGATCATCGCGGTGGTCGGGGGCCTGAGCCGCCCCATCGGTCCCTTCATCGGCGCTCTCGTCTACGTTCTGCTGCGCACCTTCGCGCTCGATGTGCTGGAAGGCGTCGGCCTCGACGGCCGGCGCTACCAGCTCCTCATTGGGCTGGGCTTCCTCGTC
>QBLV01000029.1 GCA_003241815.1 Hyphomicrobiales bacterium
CGGAGAAAGACCCCGCAGCGATGACCACGAACGACAGCGCGACCACGATTCTGATTCATCTCGCTGGCGGCGTTGCACTGCTGATCTGGTCGGTCAGGCTGGTCCGCACCGGCGCGATGCGCGCCTTCGGCTCCTCGCTCCGGCAAGCCCTGCAGACGTTCACGCAGAACCGCTTCGCCGCTTTCGGCAGCGGCGCGGCGGTGACGATCGTGCTGCAGAGTTCGACGGCGACGACGCTGCTGGTCTCGTCCTTTGCCGGGCGCAAGCTGATCGCCCCCGCCATGGCGTTGGCGGTGCTGCTGGGCGCCAATCTCGGCACGTCGCTGGCCGCCTTCGTCATCTCGATGGATCTGGGCTGGCTTTGGGGCCTGTTGCTGGCGATTGGTGTCGGGCTCTATCTCAGCCATGAGGCGATGGACCGTGCCCGCAACATCGGCCGCGTGCTGGTCGGCGTCGGCCTGATCCTGCTCTCGCTGATCGAGCTCAATGCCGCCGCTGCCCCGCTCGCCCAGTCGCCGACCTTCCGGACCCTGCTGGGCGCACTGGCGAGCGAGCCGCTGATGGCCGCGCTGGTCGCCGTCGCGGCGACCTGGCTGACCCATTCCAGCATCGCGGTCATCCTGCTGATCGCAACCTTCGCCGCCTCCGGCCTGTTCCCGCCGGCGACCGCGCTGACACTGGTGATCGGCGCCAATCTCGGCAACGCGCTGATCCCGGTGCTCGACCAGCTCGGCGCGCCGGCGGCCCAGCGTCGCGCCGCCATGGGCAACCTGATGACGCGCCTCGTCCTTGCCTTGATGGTGCTGCCCTTCGTTGGCCCGCTTTCGGGTTGGCTTTTGGCGCTGCCCTCGGCCGATGCGCGCCTCGCCATCGAGTTCCACGTCGCCCTGAACCTCGTCGGCGCGCTGCTCTTCCTGCCCTTCATCACCCCCGTCGCCGCGCTGACCGAGCGCTTCATGCCCGACCGGGAGACCGCCGAGACCGTCGTAGCGCCGCGTTATCTCGATCCCAACGTGCTCGACAGTCCGACGGAGGCGCTCGCCTGCGCCATGCGTGAGGCCCTGCATCTCGGCGACCGTGTCGAGCTGATGCTGCGGGACACGATGACGCTGCTCGAGAAGGACGAACTCAAGCTCTCGCGGGCGATCGCGCAGGCCGATGACGGCGTGGATTCGATTCACGAAGCGATCAAGCTCTATCTCGTCCGCGTCTCGCGCAACGAGCTGAGCGACGAGGAAGGCCGCCGCCTGCTCGAGATCATCACGCTGATCACCAATCTCGAGCATATCGGCGACATCATCGACAAGAACCTGCGCGAACTCGCCGAGAAGAAGATCCGCAAGCGCTATGCCTTCTCGCCCGAGGGGTTGGCGGAGATCCGCGAGTTCCACCAGCGTGTCGCCTCGGGCCTTGGGCTCGCCCTCAACGTCTTCGCGACGCGGGATCTCGCGCTGGCGCGCCAGCTCTTTGCCGAGAAGGCGACGATGCGCGATGCCGAACGGCGCGCCACCGAGAGCCATTTCCAGCGGCTGCGCAGCGGCCGCCCGGAATCGATCGAGACCAGCGCGATCCACCTCGACATCATCCGCGATCTCAAGCGCATCCACGGCCATATCGCATCGATCGGGTATCCCATCCTGGAAAGCGCCAATGCGTTGCGCGAGAGCCGGCTGATGGAAACCAAGGAGGCGCGGGCGCGCCAGGAGCGTGACAGCCTCGTTTCAGCGCCCCAAACGGGCCGCTAGCAAGGCTCGATCGGGCGCCATCAGAGGGCGAAAGCGGGCATCAGATTCCGGATCGCTGTCGCGAGTTCGGGCTCCTCGACCAAGTCGGCCGCATCGTCGAGGCTGAACCACTGGCTGCGGCGCTGATCCTGCTCTGCCCACGTAGCGAGCTGGCGCTCGACCTCAAGCAGATAGAGCGTCACCTCGCATAGGATGAAGTGGTCCGACATACGCTTCCAGTAGGTGTAGCGGCCGGCTGGCTCCGACAGAATCCGTCCCACGACGCCGGCCTCCTCGAAGGCTTCGCGCGCTGCAGCTTCGGGGGGCGTCAAGCCCTTGATCGGCCAGCCCTTGGGCACGATCCAGCGCTTCGTCGTGCGCGACGTCACGAGCAGGATCTCCGTCGAGCCGTCCGCCAGGCGCCGGATCGGCATGGCCGCGATCTGCGCCCGGATTTCGCCGGGGACGCGCTTCATCTTCTTCATCGATCGGTGATGCCCTTGCCTCCAGCGGCTGACGCCGGGTCGATTCGCTCGACCTGGCGACGATTCAAATATTGCGCCGATGGTCCAAGATGGAAAGAGCATTCCACATAATGCCGTGGCGCAATGAGGGCCGATACTGGTGAAAAAATGAGCGCGCTGGATGGGCCACCGACCAACCCTAGCCAGACACGCTTTCCACACCGCACCATTCCGCGACGAAAAGCGCCATCGAACCCGTAATCCGCTTCAGCGAGGCAAGGCTGACGCGCTCGTCGAAGGCGTGGATGTTCTCGCCCATCGGGCCGTAGCAGAGCGCCGGAATCTTGTCGTAGAGTGCATGCACGCGGGCATCGAGATAGGCCGCCGTCATGAAGCTCTTCAGCGGCTTGCCCATCGCGGCCTGATGTGCGCGGCCGAGCACGGCTTCCGCCTCGCTGCCCGGCTCCAGGACATAGCCTTCCGCCCAGAAGCCGTTGAACGTGACCTTGGGCGGGTTGTTGGCCAGGAAGGCGTCGGCGCGGGAGGCCGCCCGGATGCAATCCTCGATGCGTCGCGCCGTCTCCTGTGCGCTGATGCCCGGATACAAGCCCACGCGGCAATCGACCTTGCACCAGCACGGCACCGAGGAGGCCCAGTCGCCGCCTTCGATCTTGCCGATATTCAGGTTGATCGGGTGTTCCTGGTCCTCGAAATGCACGCGGCCGGCCTTCTCGACGTTGAACTCCTCCTCAAGCTTGCGCAGCGCCGCGATCACCCGATAGGCGGCGTCGATCGCATTGGCGCCGGCGCCCATCTCGCGGACATGCACCGGCACGCCACGCACCTCGAACTGGAACCAGATCACGCCGGCATTGGCCCGGCACAGCATCTCGTATTCCGGCTCCGGAATCAGCGCCGCATCCGCGCGATAGCCGCGCAGATGCGTCATCAGCGCGCCATTGCCCGTCGATTCCTCTTCGACGACGGATTCCAGATACACCGTGGCGGCCGGCTGCAGACCGATGCGGTTCAGCGCGTCGAGGCAGGCGAAATTCGCGCCGTGGCCCGCCTTCATGTCGGCCCCGCCGCGTCCATAGAGCCAGTCGCCCTCGATCACGGGGTCAAAGGGCGCATGCGTCCACTGATCGACAGGCCCGGTCGGCACGACGTCGACATGGGCCTGCAGGATCAGCGAGCGGCCTTTCTCCTCGCGCGGATGGTGGATGCCGACCACGATCGGCGCGTCGGAATGAAATTCGGAGAACGGCGCACCGCCGGGATGGGCCTTGATCGCTTCTTCGTCCATCTTGAAGCGATCGATCGTGAAACCGCGGTCCCTCAGCGCCCGGAAGACGAAATCCTGGCAGGCATGCTCCTCGCCCCGCAGCGAGGGAAACCGGATCAACTCCTGCGTAAAGGCGATCTGCTCGGCAAAGCCTTCCTCGACCGAGGCGAGGATCTTGTCGCGAAGGATGGGGTCGAGAGGCATGGGCTTAGTCTCCTGGGATGTGGCGTCATGGTCGGGCTTGATCCGACCCTCTCAGAAACCAGTGTCATCTCGGCATGAGATTGTCGGGTCTGCGCTGCGCCCGAGAATGACGTCGCGCCCCTCATCAATGCCCGAAACGCCGGCCCCCTGGAACGGCCGCCAGCAAGGCCTGCGTATACGCATGCTGCGGGGCGGCGAACATCACTGCCGTCGGCCCGGTCTCGACGATCCGGCCGCGCTGCATCACCGCGATGCGGTCGCAGATTTGCGCCGCGACGCGCAGGTCGTGGGTCACGAACAGGATGGCGAGGCCGAGCCGCTGCTGGATGTCCTTGATCAACGTCAGGATCTGCGCCTGAACCGAGACGTCGAGCGCCGAGACCGCCTCATCCGCCACCAGCACATCCGGTTCCAATGCGAGCGCGCGCGCGATGCCGATGCGCTGGCGCTGTCCGCCTGAGAACTCGTGCGGATAGCGGTCGATCGCATTGACCGACAGGCCGACCAGTTCGAGCAGTTCGGCCGCCTTCGCCAGTGCGTCCTTGCGCGAGGTGCCATGCGCCACCGGCCCGTCCGAAATGATGCGCCCGACGGTCTGACGCGGGTTCAGCGAGGCGAAAGGGTCCTGAAACACCATCTGGATCCGCTTGCGCTGTGCGCGCAGCGCGGCGGGCTTGAGGTCGCTGAGCACGAGATCGCCCGCCGCTTCGCTGCTCAGGACGATCCGGCCCGTATCGGGCTCGATCAGCCGCAGGCAGCAGCGCCCGACCGTCGATTTGCCCGACCCCGACTCGCCGACAAGCCCCAGCGTCTCGCCGCGAACCAGCGAGAAGGAGATGTCGTCGGCCGCCTTGACCTCGCGCGTCGTGCCGAAGAAAGCGCGCTTGCGGTAGGTTTTACCCAGCCCTTCCACGCTGAGCACCGGCGCTGTCGCGGCGAGCGGTGGCCGCTGCGGCGGGATCAGCGAGGGCACAGCCGCCAGCAACTTCTGAGTATAAGGGTGGCGCGGCGCGCCCAGCACCTGGTCGGCCGTGCCTTCCTCGACCAGGAGGCCCTTCTCCAGAACGGCGATCCGGTCGGCGATCTCGGCGACGACGCCCATATCGTGGGTGATGAACAACACGGCCGTGCCGTGCTTGTGTCTGAGATTGTCGATGAGCTTGAGGATCTGCGCCTGCGTCGTCACATCGAGCGCCGTCGTCGGCTCGTCGGCGATCAGCAGCTTGGGCTCCAGCGCCAGCGCCATCGCGATCATCACGCGCTGGCGCTGTCCGCCGGACAATTCATGCGGATAGGCCTTGGCCAGCCGCGGCGGATCGGGCAGCCCGACCTCGGTCAGAAGATCGACCGCACGCTGGTAGCGCTCGGAGCGGCCGAACAACCCATGTGCCTCGAAGGTCTCGACGATCTGCTCGGCGACCCGCATGACGGGGTTGAGCGAGGTCATCGGTTCCTGGAAAATCATGCCGACCTCGCGGCCGCGCACATCCTGCATCGCCGTCTCGTCGAGGGCGAGCAGATCGCGCCCGGCCAGCCTGATCGCGCCACCGGCCGGCTTTACCGCCTTGGGCAGAAGCCCCATCACCGCATGGGCGATCATGGACTTGCCCGAGCCGGATTCGCCGACGACGCAGAGCGTCTCGCCGGCCCCGATGGTCAGCGTGATGTTCTCCACCGCATGTGGCCGGTCCGCCAGCGCCGGCAGCGCCAGCGTCAGCTTTTCGATCGAGAGGACCGGTGAGGACACAGGGGACGGCGCGGTCATTCGCGGCCCCTCGCCAGGCGCGGGTTCAGGGCGTCGTTCAGGCCCTCGCCGGCGAGGTTGAGGGCCAGCACCGTCAGGAAGATCGCGAAGCCCGGAAAGAACGAGATCCACCAGGCGTCGAGCAACCGTGTGCGCCCGGCACCGACCATATAGCCCCAGCTCATCAGGTTGGGATCACCGAGGCCGAGGAACGACAGCGCCGATTCGAGCAGGATCGCCGAGCCGATCATCAGCGAGCCCATCACGATGATCGGGGCGATGGTGTTGGGCAGCACCTGGCTGAAGATGATGCGCGGCGTCGATTGGCCGATGGTGACGGCCGCCTGGACATATTCGCGCGATTTCAGCGACAGCACCTCGCCGCGCACCAGCCGCGCCACCGGCGGCCAGGAGACGACGCCGATGGCGAGCACGATCGAACCGAGCTGCGGTTGCAGGATCGCCACCAGCACGATCGCCAGCGCGAAGGAGGGGATCGTCTGGAAGAACTCGGTGAAGCGCATCAGCGCGTCGTCGACGAAACCTCCCGCATAGCCGGCCGCCGCGCCGAGCGGCACGCCGATCAGAAGCGCAACCAGTGTCGAGACAACGCCGATCATCAGCGAGACGCGTGCTCCATGGACGAGGCCCGATGCGAGATTACGGCCCAGCGTATCGGTGCCCAGCGGAAAGCGCTCCATCGTGAAAGGCGCCAGAAACGGCCGCCCGACCGGCCGCCAGGGCGATTGCGGAAAGAGCGTCGGCGCCAACAGCGCGAAGGCCACCACCGCGAGCAGGATGACGAGGCCGAGCACAGCGCCGCGATTGCGGCAGAAGCGTTTTAAGAAGTTCATGCCCGGCACCTCACGACGCGGCCTCGATGCGCGGATCGGCGATCCGGTAGACCAGGTCCGTGATGATGTTGAAGCCCACCACCATGGCCGAGGACATGAAGAAGACGCCGAGCAGCACCGAATAATCGCGCTGCAGCAGCGCATCGAACATCAGCCGTCCGATGCCGGGCCAGGCGAAGACGGTCTCGGTCAGCACGGCGCCGCCGACGAGCTGGCCCGCCTGCAGGCCGGCCAGCGTCACCACGGGCAGGATCGCGTTGCGCGCGACATGCCGCCGCGAGACGATGCCGGGAGACAGCCCCTTGGCACGGGCGGTCTTGACGAAATCGGCGCCGGCGACCTCCAGCATCGAGGCGCGCATCATCCGGGCATAGAGGGCCGTGAAGAACAGGCCGAGTGTCATCGCCGGCAGGATCAGGTGGTGGCCGATATCGAGCGCGCGGGCCAGGCCGGTGTAGTTGGCTCCGATCGTTTCGTAGCCGACATTCGGGACCAGCCCGAACTTCAGCGAAAACACGATCTGGCTCATCAGCGCGATCCAGAACAGCGGCGTCGCGTAGAACACCAGCGACAGCGCGGTGATCAGGCTGTCCGACCAGCTTCCGACCCGCCGTGCCGCGAGCGCGCCCATCACCACGCCGAGAGCCAGCGAGATCACGAAGGCGGCCCCCGTCAGCAGCAGCGTCGCCGGCAGGCGGTCGAGCACCAGCGTCAGCACCGGCTGCTGTTGCCGGTAGCTGAAGCCGAGATCGAAGGTCATGTAGCCCTTGATGTAGATCCAGAGCTGGGTGAGCAGCGGCTCGTTCAGCCCGAAGCGCTCGCGCAGCTGCTCCAGCAATTGAGCGTCAGCCGCGCCGGCCTCGCCGGCCAGAACCTGCGCCGGATCGCCCGGCGCGGCGCGGATCAGGAAGAAGTTCAGCACCGCGATGGCGAAGAGCACGAGAACGCCCTTCACCAAACGGCCGGAGAGAAATTGCAGGAGATTCATTCAGTCACGATCCGAGATGGCGTGGCTTTCCGCCGTCATGCTCGGGCTTGTCCCGAGCATCCACGTCTTGAACACCACTCTCGTCAAAGGAAGACGTGAATGGTCGGGACAAGCCCGACCATGACGACATGCGCGTTGGCCACCCGGCGGGGGGCGCCACCTCACTCCTTCCACGCATCTCTGAAGCCGTCATTGACGCCAATCGCGGTGGTGACGAGGTTCTTGACGTTGCAGCGGTGAATCGTCGGGAATTCCATCTCCAGCAGCCAGAGCACCGGCAGATCCTCGACAAGCACCTTTTGGACTTTGTTGTAGAGTTCCTGCCTGGCCGCATCGGTCGGCGCAATGGCGGCTTCGGCGAAGAGCTTATCGACTTCGGGGTTCACATAGGCGCCCTGATTGCCGAACGGATTGCCCTTGACGATATTCGTCGAGATATAGTTGCGCGCCACCCCGATTGCGGGGTCGCCGAGCTGGTAGAGGAAGTTGAAGGTCAGATCGAAATCGCCATTGGAAGCCTTCTGCGTCCAGCCCGGCACGTCGGTGGTCTCGATTGCGATGTTGATGCCGGCGTCGGCGAAGTTCTGCTTGATCGCCTCGGCCCAGCGGCTCCAGACCTCGCCATAGGGCAGAGCGAGGATTTTGAGCGGCTCGCCCTTATATCCGGAGGCTTTGATGAGCTCCTTGGCCTTGGCGACGTCATAGGTGTATTTAGGCACATCGGCCGAATAGAACTTGGTCTTCGACGAGATCGGTCCAGTGGGCAGCTTGCCGAGCCCGTCCCAGACCACGTCCTTCCCGAATTCGCGATCGATCGCGTACATCATGCCCTGGCGGAACTGCTTGTTCGCGAGTGGGCCGCCCTTGGCGATGTTTACGGTCATCCAGGCATGGGGCGCGAACATCTCCCAGCCCTTGGTCGTCATGCAGCTGTTCGGCAGCTTGGCGAGGCGTTGCACGTCGTAGACATCGACCGAACCGCCCGTCAGGACATCGACCTTACCTGTCTCGTAGGCGACGGCGCGCGCCGCGGCATCGGGAATGATCTGCCAGTAGATCTCGTCCAGGGCCGGCTTGCCCTTGGCCCAGTAGTCCGGGTTGCGCACGAGATGGATGTAGGAGCCCTTCTTCCACTCCTTGAACTTGAAGGGGCCGGTGCCCATCGGCGTATTGTTGGCCGGGTTGGCCCGATAATCCGTCCCCTCATAGATGTGCTTCGGTATCATTGGCGCGGATGCGACCTCCTGGGTCGTGATCATCGGGCCGAAGGGCTGTTTCAGCGTGATCTTCACGGTAAGATCATCGACCTTCTCGATCTTTTCGACCTGTGCGTTGACGATCGGGCGCCAGCGCGGGTGCACCTCCCGATGGAATTTGTCGAGTGAGAAGACGACGTCATCGGCGCTGAACGGCTTGCCGTCATGCCACTTGACGCCCTCCTGCAGCTTGAAGGTGTAGACCTTCGAATCCGCCGAAACCTCCCAGCTCTTGGCGAGCGAGGGCATCGGGGTCAGCTTCTCGTCATAGCGCAGCAGCGATTCGTAGATGTTGCCGGCGACCATGTTGGTCGGGCCGTTCTGGTTGAGGCCCTGCATCAGCATCGGCGGCTCGGGCTGAACGACGACATGCACGGTGCCGCCCGCCTTCGGCGTCTGCGCCAGTGCGCCCATGGGTGCCAGGCCGAGCGCGGCGATAGCCGTCGTCAGGGCCAAGGTCGCCTTGAAGGCCAAAGTCTGCTTGAAGCCAACGCGTCGGCGGATCGCTGAAGTCATCGTCGTTCTCCCGTAAACCTGAAACAGTCGCATATGCGGCGGCGCCCCCCTCAGACGCCGCCGATCCGAATAGATCACAGCCTGGCGCCGCCGCACAGGCCCATTGCCCGTTGCGCGACGGCGGGACGTCGTAGCAGCAAAATTCTCCGGCAAATTCCGGGCCATTCTGATGGGGACAGGCTTCGCCGGGCAGGTGCGGGGCAAGCGTCGCGTCGGCGCGCTGCCCTCGCGCTCACGGCTTCTTGCCGTCCTTGTCGTACTGCTTGAGGAAGGCGGTCAGGTCCGCGATCTCCTTGTCGTTCTTGATGCCTGCGAAGATCATCTTGGTGCCCGGAATCTTCGCCTTCGGGTCCTTGATGTAGTCGGCAAACACGGCCTCGTCCCAGGTCAGGCCCGAGTTCTTGTTGGCGGCCGAATAGCTGTAACCCTCGACCGAACCGGCGGGGCGTCCAAACAGGCCGTTCAACTGCGGGCCGACCAGGTTCTTGGCGGTTTCGCCGACCTGGTGGCAGGCACGGCACTTGTTCCAGGAGCGCTCGCCGGCGGCGATGTCCTGGGCTGAGGAGGGCAAGGGGGCGATGACTGGGGCGATCAGGGTAGCGAAAAGCGCGATGCGGGCGATGATGGGCATGGGTAGTCCTTGCTTTGCGACGCCGGCCAGACGCTGCGATGTCACGGCCTAGAATTGGAATAATGCAACTCAGCGTGCTGCCTAGGGGCTATTTCGACGCGGGCCGGGCCCCCTTGGCAATCAGCCCAGCCGGCTGATCCAGTCCGCGACCGTCGAGGTGAAGGCGTCCGGCCGCGAGACCGGGAAGAGATGGCCGCCGCTATCGAGCATCGTCTTGGCGCAGCCCGGCAGCGCCGCCGCGAGCTCCTCCTGCAGGAAGGCCGGCACGACCATGTCGTCGCGCGCACCGAGCACGAGGATCGGCATGGCGAGCGCGGCCGCGTCCGTCGAACCGTCGAAGGACAAAAGCGCGTCGATCCGTTCCCGCATCACGGCCTGCGCCTGAGCCGTGGTCGGCGCCGCCGCCAGCGCCGCCTCGAAGACATGCCAGTTCGCCTCGATCCAGGCCGGCGGATAGGCGCAGAGCACCGAGCTCGCGGCATAGGCCTCCGGGTTCGTCGCCAGGATCGCGCGGCGGGCGCCGAAATAGCCTGCCATGTAATGGCTAGGCTTCAGCCAGCTCCCACTCAGGATCAGCCCGTCGATGCGTTGCGGCGCCTGACGCGCCAGCGCCTGGGCGATGCAGCCCCCGGTCGAATGGCCCAGCACCACGGTGCGTTCGATGCCCGCCCTGTCGAGCACGGCGAGGCAGTCGCGAGCCAGCTCATTGATAGTGCAGGCAGCGCTGCCGCGCGTGCTGGCCGCGATGCCGCGCTGGTCGAAGCTGATGACGCGGAACGAGCGCGCTAACGTCGCCGCGATGCTCTGCCAGAAGGCGGCGGTGCCGCCGAGGCCGCTGACCAGCAGCAGGGCTTGCCCGCTGCCCTCCGCGAAGGCGCGCAGCGTCGCTCCGTCGCTGGTGCGGATCTCGAAACCGCCAGCCGGACCCGTCAGGTCGCTCTCGTTCCGGATCATCGGCAAACCTCCCTGTACGGCGCATATGGCGCTCATGACGTCGGCGCCGCCCGTGCGATGCGTGCGTGGGCCGACCGGCGGAGGATGGCGCAGGCGTCTCGCCGCCGCCATGGCCGCAATGGCAGGGGCGAGACGCAATCGGCGCAGGGCGATGGTGCTCGCCGATGCGCGGGCCGCCGGCGCTCAAATGTCTGTTTCCCCTGTTACAGATCGTGCCGTCCGTGCATGCTAGCGTCGCCTTGACCATGCGGTAGCGGTCATGGCGGATGACATGTGCGCAATCGGCAGGGGAAGCGGAGACAGCAATGGGTTGCGATGACGGCTTTGCCATCGATCGGCGCCGCCTGCTCGGGGCTGCGTCGTCGTGGGGCGTGGCAGGCCTGCCTGTAATCGCTCTGCCTTCAATCGCTCTGCCCGCAGCGGCTCTTGCGCAGGTCGCGGTTGCGCAGGCTCGGGCCGGCCTGGTGACGGATGTGAGCGGCGACGCGGTCGCCGAACTCGATGACGCGCGGCGCCTGCTCTCCACCGATGGACCTGTCTTCGTCGGCGATCGGGTTGCGACCGGCGATGGTGCCCGTGCCGGCTTCCGGCTCGGCCGTGCCACGGATCTCCGGCTCGGCGAGAAGGCGCGCATCACCATCGACCGCTTCATCGTCGATGCCGGCGGGACCATCACGCTCGGCGCCGGCGCGCTGCTGGTCGATAAGGCGCCGGGAAGCGAGGCGGGCCGGATTCGCGTGCGCTCGTCCTATGGGCTGATCGCGGTGCGCGGCACGCGCTTCTTCGCCGGGCCGAGCAACGGCGTCTTCGGCGTCTTCGTGGTCCGCGGCGAGGTCGCGGTTCGGGCCGCAGGCCGCGAGGTCGTCCTGGCGGCGGGCGAGGGGACAGACATCGCAAGACGAGGGGCCCCGCCGACTCCGGCGCGAGTCTGGGGCGAGGCGCGCATTCGCGCAGCCTTGGCGCAGGTCGATTAGGACATGGACCAAGCCGCCATCGCCGCGATGCTGGGTGAGGCCGCTTTCTTCGCGCGGCTGTCACCCGAGGCGCTGCTGGCCTGCGCCGGAGAGTTCCGGGAGCAGCGTTTCGAGCAGTCCCAGATCCTGTTCTCGCGCGGCGACCCCGGCGACCAGCTCATTCTCGTCGGCGAGGGCCGCGTCCGGCTGGCGGTGACGACCGAGGATGGCCGTGAATTGAGCGTCCGCCACGCCGTGCGCGGCGACCTGATGGGCGAGATCGCGGTGCTCGACGGCGGCGAACGCAGTGCCGCTGCGGTCGCGCTGACGCCGGTCGTCGCCTATGGCCTGAGACGGGCGCCGTTCGAGCAGCTCGTCGCCTGCTATCCCGAGTTGTCGGCGGGCATCATCGCCTTCCTGTGCCGGCGCGTGCGACAGACCACGGACCAGCTCGAAGGTATCGCGCTCTATTCGATCGAGGTCAGGCTTGCCCGCTTCCTGCTGGTCGGCCTGGCCGGTCGCAAGCCTGCGCCGGGAAAGCGCGTGCCGCTCGACATGACCTTCTCGCAAGGGGAGCTGGCGCAATTGCTGGGGGCGAGCCGTCCCAAGGTCAACGCCGCGCTCGGCTCGCTCGAACAGGCCGGTGCTATCCGCCGCACCTCCGACCGCATCTTCTGCGATCCCGATCTGCTGGCGAAATGCGCCGGGATCAGCGATGTCTGAACGGCAGCGCCGGCTGTCGTCACCCGTTCTGGCGGGTGTGCTGGCCGGGCTTTGCGTTCTGATGTTATTGGTCGCCGCACCCGCGGCTTGGCGTCAGACCCTGCGCGAGCGCGTCTTTGATGCAGTCCTGAGCGGCGTCGCGGGCTGGCGTGTCGCGGGGCCGGAGACGAAGCTCGCCATCGTCGACATCGACACCGCCAGCCTCGAAGCCGTCGGCCCCTGGCCATGGCGGCGCGAGATCGTCGCGCGTCTGGTCTCCGCCGTGAACGGCGCGAAGCCTGCCGCCATCGCAGTGGACATGCTGCTGGCCGGCGACGATACGCGCTCGCCTGCAGCGCTGGCGCGGCAGCTCGCGGCGGAGACTGGGCGCGCCGATCTCGGCGAACTGGCGCCGACCCTCATCGATGGCGACAAGGCCCTGGCGGAAGCCGTCGGTGCCGGCCCCGTCGCGCTCGGCTGGGTTCTCGATCCACGCGGACGCGATGATGTGGCCGAGGTGCCCGTCCTGACGCGAGAGGGCGTGAAGCTCGGCCCGCTCTGGCGCGAGACCGGCGCGACCGGCCCTCCGCCCACACTGGCGTCGGAGGCAGCGGGTGCGGGCACCCTGTCCCTGCCGGGTGACGAGGACGGACTGGTCCGGCGCGTGCCCCTCTTCGTCGCGGTCGGCGACGACATCCGCCCCGGCCTGGCCCTGGAGGCGCTGCGCCTCGCCTCGGGCGCTGCGGGCTATCTGCTCTCGGGCGACCCGGCCCGTCTCGGCGTCGGCGCAATGACGCGCCGCCTGCCATCGGACGGGATGCTGCGCCTGGTGCCCGGCTCGGCCGGTGTCGCGACGCTCCGGGCCGCTGACGTCCTGCGCGGAGGGGCCGATCTGGCGCCCCTCGCCGGGGCGATCGTCTTCATCGGCGGTTCGGCCTCAGAACTCGGCGCCTTGCGTGCCAGCGCGCGCGATCCGCTGACGCCGTCATCCGTGCTCCAGGCTGATGCCGTCCGCCAGATCGCGGCAGGCGTGGTCCCGCTGCGGCCCGCCCGCGCATGGATCTGGGAACTGGCCGTGTCGCTGCTCGGCGTGATGGTCGCGATCGGTCTTGCGCGCGGCTTGCGACCGGCGCTGGCGGCGTCGGCGATGGCGGGCCTCCTGCTCGCCAGCGTGCTGGGTGCTGCGGGTCTCGCCGCCGCCGACCTTCTGCTCGATCCGGTGCCGCCGGCCGCATCCGGCGTGGCTGCCTTCCTCGCGACCTCGCTGGCTGGCTTTTCGGAAACGCGCCTGCGCGAGGCGCGTCTGCGCCGCCGCTTCGAGCAGCATCTGGCGCCGGGCGTCGTCGAACGCATCATCGCCAACCCCACGAGCCTCAAGCTCTCGGGCGAGCGGCGCGAGATCACGGCCCTGTTCACGGATATCGAGGGCTTCACCCAGACCACGCGTGACATCGGCCCCGAGCAGCTCGTCAGCGTGCTCGACGGCTATTTCGACGGCGTCACCCGCATCGTCGGCGAGCATGGCGGCATGGTCGACAAGCTCGTCGGCGACGCCGTGCACGCTTTCTTCAACGCACCGCTGGATCTCGCCGACCACCCCCGGCGGGCGGTGGCCTGCGCGGTCGCGATCCTGGCCTGGACGGAGAGCTATCGTGCCCAGGGTCTCGCCGCGACCATCCGGCTCGGCCGCACCCGACAGGGCATCGAGACCGGCATTGCCATCGTCGGCGATGTCGGCGTCGGCGCCAAGCTAGACTACACCGCCCATGGCGATGCGGTGAACACGGCTGCGAGGCTGGAGGCCCTCAACAAGGAGCTCGGCTCGTCGATCTGCATCGGCCCGGCGGCGGCGCGGCGCTGTGGCGTCTCGCTCGTGCGTCCGCTCGCCACCGTCGAGCTGCGCGGTCTCGGGCAGGTCGAGGTCTTCACGCCGATGGAGGTCGCGTGATGCGGCTGTTCCCTGCGGGACAGGCAAGCGCGAAGCCTTCGCGCATTCTCACGTCACGCGCTGCTCCGGCTCGCCCGGCGCATGGATCGCTCACAAAGGGAGATGATATCATGGACCAGCCTTCAGTCCTCGTTTGCAGGCGTCCGGGTGCGGAGCAGGGCGTCAAAGGCCTCTGCCGGAAACGCGCCATGACGCTGCGCTCATTCTCCGCCGCCGTGATGCTGGCTCTGGCCACTGTGGGCAGCGCCCCGGCCGCGATCGCCCAGCCGGTCGCCGCGACCAAGGCCCCGGCGCTCGTACCGCTCGAACAGGCCTTCATGAAGGCGGCGACCGATCTCTTCGCAAAGCTGCCCGCCAGCTCCGGCGAGACGACGATCGTCATCGATCCGCTGATCGACGGCGTCACCGGCATCCAGTCGGCCGCGACGCGCGGCTTCGACAGGCGCATCGCCGCGCTGGTCGCCGAACGCTACCCGCATGTGAAGGTCCTGCCCTTCACGCCGGAGAACGTCGCCAAGGCGCGCTTCGTCTTCATCGGCACCTTCAACACGATCAACAATGCCGGCCAGCCCGGGGCTGAAAAAGATGCCTTCTGGATCTGCTTTGCCCTCGTCGAGCGCGAGGCCAAGACGGTCTACGCTCGCAGCGTCTCCCGCTCCGTCGTCAACAATGTCGATATCGCGCCGGCCGCGTCCTATGCCGATAGCCCGGTCTGGGGCATGGACGCCGCGACGCGGGCCTATATCGAGGCTTGCCAGAAGTCGCAGCCGGGCTCGCCGGTCGCCCCCGCCTATATCGACCAGCTCGGCGCCGCCGCCCGCATCCGCGAGGCGACGGCCGCCTATGAGGCCGGCGACCACGCCAAAGCGCGCGATCTCTACCGCGAGGCCAAGGAACAGCCAGGCGGCGACCAGCTCCGCGTGCTGAACGGGCTCTATCTCTCCTACACCGCGCTCGGCGACAACGCGCAGGCCGACAGCACCTTCGGCCAGATGGTCGAGCGCGGCTTCGCGCTGGGCCAGCTCGGCGTCAAGTTCCTGTTCGAGCCGAACTCGACAGCCTTCAATGCCGATCGCAAGCTCTCCGCGAGCTACCCGGCCTGGCTGCGCGAGATCGCCGCCAGGGCGACGAAGGCGGGCGTCTGCCTCGAGGTCGTCGGCCATGCCAGCCGCACGGGTCCGGAAGACCTCAACGACCGCCTCTCGCGTGAACGTGCCGAGCGCATCGCCTCGCTGATGGCCAGCCAGGCGCCGGGCATCGCCCAGCGCCTGCGCCCCTCGGGTGTCGGCTATCGCGAAGCTCTCGTCGGTTTGCCCCGCGACGATGCCAGCACGGCGGTCGATCGTCGCGTCGAATTCAAGACGGCGCCCTGCGCATGATCCCCTCTCGCGATGCGCCGGGCCTGCAGCGTCGCTGCCTGCCCGGCACAAGCCTGCCTGGCGCAAGGCCGCAGCCGAAGTCGCCCGGCGCCGGACGCTCTCTTCCGGCCATCGCCGCCGGCATCGGCCTGGTGATGGCGGCGGCTTGCGCAACGGCCCAGACCAAGCCGCCCCAGCAAGGCGCGGCCACCGTCGCCCCCACGCTGAAACTCCTGCCGGTCGCGCCGCCCAGGGACGCCGCCGTCGAGATGGCGGAGCGCATTGCTGGCACCACGGACCGCGCGGCGCTGCTCGAATTGCTGGCCGCCGGCGTTGACAAGTCCCGGATCACATCGCGGCTGACCGCGCTGGGCTATGTCGATCTCGCCGCCGGCAGCACCCGGCTCTGGATCAAGCCGGGATCGGGCGAGGGTTTTCGCGACTGTGCCGACTGCCCGGAACTCGTCCTGGTGCCCGACGGTGATGTCCGGATGCAGCTCTCGACCGGAGCCACGCCACGCACCGTCGAGGCCAGCCTGCCGCAGCCTTTCGCGGTCGGCCGCTTCGAGGTGACGCGAGCGCAGTACCGTGTCTTCGTCGCGCAGTCCGGCCATGTCGTCGAGCTTGGCTGCCATGTCCGCGAGCCGGTCTGGAAGCTTTCTCCCACCCTGTCCTGGCAGGATTCGGGCTATCCGCAGACCGAGAACGATCCCGTCGCCTGCGTCAGCCATGGCGATGCCAAGGCCTATCTCGCCTGGCTCTCGAAGCGCACCGGCCAGCGCTACCGGCTCCTCACGGATCCGGAATGGCATCATGTCGCGGCTGCCTCCGCGAAGGAAATGGCCGATCCGAGCCGCCTCTGCGCGATCGGGAACGGTGCCGACCAGACGGCGAAGGCGGCTCATCCGTCGTGGACGGTCGCGCCTTGCCGCGATGGCCACCGCACCACGGCGCCCGTCGGCAGCTTCGCACCGAGCGCCTGGGGCCTTTCGGATTTGAGCGGAAATCTCTGGGAATGGGTCGATACCTGCCCGCCCGATCCGTCGGTGCCCGGCCAGCCCTTTCCGCCGCCGATCTGCCGCGAGGAGGAGGGCCGCATCCTGAGGGGAGGCTCCTGGGCCGATCCGCCGGCCGCGCGCATGCTGGACTCGCGGATCGTCAGCGAACCCGGCATCCGCGATCAGGTCGCGGGCTTCCGCGTCGCGCGCGACCTCGGCAACTGAAGCCGGCGAGCCCTATGCGATCCTGGGGCTCGTCCGCCCGGTCTTGCGTCCGGCCCAGAGCCAGGCGGTCGTGCCGGCCAGCAGCACGGCGCCGACGATCTCGGTCGTCGCGATCGGCAGGAAAAGGCAGGCCCCGGCGACGAAGAGGATCGCGCGCTTCACCCTGTCCAGCCTGGCGACGTAATAGCCCTCCAGCGCCGCGTTGAGCGCCAGCACGCCTAGTGCCGCGGTGCCTGCGGAGATGACGATCTGCGCTGTCGATCCCGACAGCAGCAGGGCCGGCTGGTAGATGAAGACGAAGGGCAGGAGGAACGCGACCATCGCGATCCGGCACGCCACGACCGCGATCAGCACCGGATTGGCCTTGGCGATCGAGGCGGCCGCGAAAGCCGCGACCGCAACCGGCGGCGTGATCGCCGACATCGAGGCGATGTAGACGATGAACAGATGTGCCGGCAAAACCTCGATCCCGAGCGCGATCAGCGCCGGCGCGGCCAGCACGGCCGAGAGCGCGTAGACGGCCGGTGTCGGCATGCCCATGCCGAGCACGATGATGACGAAGGCCGCCACGAGGATGGTCAGGATCGGGCTGCCTCCGGACATCTGGAACAGGCCGGAGCTGATCTTGCCGGTCAGGTCCGTCATCGAGAGCGTGCCGACCACCAGCCCCGCGATGGCGCAAGCGACGCCGACCCCGATCATGCCGCGCATGCCGTCGCTGAGCCCGAAGAACAGCGTCCGGGCGAGTCGAAGCGGGTTGGGCTGCCGCAGCAGGGCCACCGGCAGAAGGGCGGCGCAGGCGATGGCGCCGGCATAGGAGGGTCGGTTGAGGCTGAGCACGCCCCAGACCAGAAGGCCGATCGGAACCAGATAAGCCCAGTCGCGTCGCAGGACGGCGACGATGGACGGCGTTTCGCCCTGCGACATTGGCGCGAGCCCATCGCGATGCGCCTTGAAATGCGCCGCGAGAAAGACCGACTGATAATAGAGCAGGGCCGGGATGAGCGCCGCCAGCACAATCGTCGCATAGGGAATGCCGGTGAAGTCCGTCATCAGGAAGGCGGCCGAGCCCATCACCGGCGGCAATAGCGCGCCGCCGGTCGATGCGGCGGATTCGATCGCCCCCGCATAGGTGCGGCTGACCCCGGTCTTGATCATCAGCGGGATGCTGAAGGAGCCGGTGGTGACGACGTCGGCCGTCGGCGAGCCCGAAATCGAGCCATAGAGCCCCGACGAGACCACCGCGACCTTGCTGGCGCCGCCGACCTGCTTGCCGACGAGACTGTTGGCGATGTCATAGAAGAAGTCTGCGCCGCCGATGCGATCGAGCAGTGCGCCGAAGATCACGAAGACGACGACGAGGAAGGCCGCGACCTCGATCGCCGGACCAAACAGGCCGTTGGTCGAGAAGACGAGGTGGTCGACGATCTCCTGCGTGCTGAAGCCGCGATGGGCAAACGAGCCACTCAGCCTGTTGCCGAAGATCGCATAGGCCAGAAAAATCGTGACCAGCACGACGAGGATCATCCCGATGCAGCGCCGCGTCGCCTCCATGACGAGCGCGATCAGGACGATCGAGGCGGCGATGTCGAGAGTGGACAGCTCGTCGATCATCGGCAGCCGCATCTCGTGGACGGGCTGCATGATGACGAAATAGCCGCAGCACAGCACCGACAATGCGACCAGCCCCCATGCCGGCCAGGAGCGGCCGGTGTGGCGCAGCGGGTTGGCCGTGGTCGTCAGGAAGGCGAGCGAGAGCACGGCGCCGAGGAACAGAAACAGCGCGATCTCCCGCTTGACGTACCAGCCGAACGCCATCGCCAGCAGCAAGAGCCCGGTGGCGACCCCGACGATATGGACGGTCCATTGCTCGGCAGGGTCGAGCCGGCGCGATTGGCCCGGTGCGAGGAGCTTCAGCAGGACGGGCATCGGAGCACCTCGCGAAGGCCTCGGCAATCAGGGGGCGATCGGCCTCACTTCAGGACGCCGGCCTTCCGGAAGGCCTTCTCCGCTCCGGGATGGAGCGCGAGTGGCGCGACCTGCGTCAGATTGACCGGCTCCAGCCGCGCCAGCGTGGCATGGGCCTGCTTGAGATAGTCGAAATGCTTCAGCATCCCATCGACGATCAGCGCGGCGTCCTCGTCCTTCATCTCGGTCGAGGCGAACAGCACCACGCTGCCCGTGACCGTCGCGATCGCCTGCGGCTGGAACGGATAGGTGCCCGCCGGAACGGTGATCGCCGCCGTGCCCAGCAGCGCGCCAAGCTTGGCGCTGGCCTCGGGGCTGATGCCCAGCATCTTGACCTTGGTTTCGCGGGTCGCGCTGTTGATCTGGCCGGATGGGAAGGCGAGCATGTTGATGATGATGTCGATCTGGCCGTTCTTCATCATCTCGAGGCCGGCATTGTAATCGACGTGGTGGATGCGGCCGCCCCAGCCCTCGATATCCCTGGCCGTGATGCCATAGGCCTTGAAGACTTCCTCGCCGGTCACCGCCATCAATGTGCCGCGCTGATTCAGCGCGATCCGGACCGGCTTCTTGGCTGCCAGGATGCTCTCGAAGCTCTCGATGCCGGAGTCTTCGCGAACCAGGATCTGCACGGCGGCCTGCGGATCGATCAGCGCGATGGCGCGCAGATTGGTGACGGGTGCCTTGAAGGGCTCTTCGCCGGCCTGCGCGCGCTTGATCAACTGCGCATGGGCGATGCCGAGCTCGACCTTGCCCGTCGAGACGAGCTGGATATTGGCGGCCTCGCGGCCGGGCTCGTAGCCAAACGAGGCGCCGGGCGATTCACGCCGGATCGTCTCGCCAATCGCATTGCCGATGGCGCTCCAGGCGCCGCCGACGGAACCACCGGTCAGCGTGATTTTCTTGGTGGGGGCCGTCTGGGCGAGAGCGGAGCCGGCTGCGATTGCGAGCGATGCCGCCACGATGGATGCGATAGCCAGTCTCTTCATGATTGCCCTCCCAGGCCTGTATCGAGAGATGGGCCCGCATGACGGGCCTGAAAACCCACGACTTCGCGGGTCGCGATCTGCGCCCTGCGATCTGCCGTAACTGTCTATCCCCGGTGGCTTCAAGCCGCTTCGTCGCGTGTATGTCTTGTTCGTCGGGCAAAGCCCTGCACAGTCCGCAACAAGTTTGTTGGTGTGCATATGGCTTGTCAATGCTGGTTTCCGCTCAATTTCGCAGCGTGCAGCGCAGCAATTGCTGGCGAATGAGGCGTTGCAACCTTGGGTTATCCTCGCGTTCCGCTGCTGTTGTGCGGTCAATCTGAGATGGATGGCTTCGTGATCTATTCCTTGCTTGACAGCCTGCGGCGCTCTCCGCATCGTTGGTACACAAACGGTAAGAAAAACGGGCCGGCCATGCTGCTCGCTCCCCATGGCGAGGCCCGCGCCAAGGCTGCGGGAGCGCGTGTCAGGGGCTGAGAATGTATGACCGTTTCTCCACAGAGCGGCTGATCGACCTCTGGCTGAGGGAGGATATCGGCTCCTGCGACCTGACGGTCCAGCTTATGATCGAGCCCACCGAGACGGGCTCCTTCCGAATGAACGCGCGCGAGCCCATGGTGCTGGCGGGGATCGACGTCGCCGCCGCCGTATTCTCCCGCTACGAGCCGCGTCTGTCCGTGACCGTAGAGGCTGCCGATGGCGACCGCGTCGAGGCCGGCGCGACGCTGATCCTGGTCGAGGGGCCCGCGCAGGGCATCCTGACCGCCGAGCGCACGGCTCTCAACATCGTCCAGCGCCTGTCGGGCATCGCGACCGAGACGGCGCGCTATATCGACATCATCAAGGGCACTTCGGCCCGGCTCATCGACACCCGCAAGACCACGCCGGGCCTGCGCATGCTGGAGAAGCATGCGGTCGCCTGCGGCGGCGGCCTCAATCATCGACTGGGTCTCGATAACGGCGTGATGATCAAGGACAATCACATCGCCGTTTGCGGGGGCATCAGGCAGGCTGTCGAGCGCGCCCGCCGCAAGCTGCCAGTGCTGACCAAGATCGAGGTCGAATGCGACCGCATGGAGCAGGTACGCGACGCGGTCGCGGCCGGCGCCGACGTGATCATGCTCGACAACATGCCGGTGCCGGAGATGAAGGCGGCGGTGGCCTTCGTCGCCGGCCGCGCCAAGGTGGAAGCCTCCGGCGGCATCCGCTACGAAACCATCCGCGCCATCGCCGAGACCGGCGTCGATTACATTTCCACCAGCAAGATCACCCAGTCGGCGCCCGCCGTCGATATCGGTCTCGACGAAGCCTGAGGCGACGAACAACGACATGCGGCCCGGCATCCTCTTCGTCGTCGTCGGCCCCAGCGGCGCCGGCAAGGACACGCTCATGGACGGCGCCCGCAAGGCGCTGGCCGACAGCGGGCGCTTCGCCTTCGCGCGGCGCCTGATCACGCGCCCGGCCGATGCCGGCGGCGAAGATCACGAGGCGATTGATGAGTCGGGCTTCGCCGCGCTCGTGGCGGCCGGCGGGCTGCTGGTCTCCTGGAATGCGCATGGTCTGCATTACGGCCTGCGCGCCTCGCTGCGCGACGAACTCGCAAGCGGCAGGCACATCGTCGCCAATGGCTCGCGCGGCGTGCTGGAGACGCTGGCCCACGCGGTGCAGCGGCTGATCATCATCAATGTGACGGCCTCGCCAGAGATCCTCGCCGTCCGGCTCGCCGCACGCGGCCGGGAGACGGCAGACGACATCGCCGCCCGCCTTGCGCGCAAGCCGCCGCAATGGCCGGCCGGAATCGAGACGATCGCCGTTAAGAACGACGGCACGGTCGAGGAGGGGATCGAGCACTTCTTGGCGGCGATCGACGCCGCAACCCGCCGGCTCGCACTGAAGCCCGTGCCGATCGACGCCTGGCGCGACAACATCGCCTATCTGCCCCGCGACAGCATGCTGCGCGTCGAGGATTTCGACGGGCCGGGCAAGGTCGATGTCGCCGGCCAACCCGATGCGGAGGGCCATCGCCGCAGCATCCGCGCCCGCATCAACGTCGTCGAGCCGGGCTGGCTGCTCGAGCCCGACGAGATCGGCCTGTCCCGCGAGGCCTTTGCGCAACTCGCACTGCCCGAAGGCAGCGCCATCACCCTGACCCGCACGCCGCCGCAGCACAGCCGCGACGCTTTGCGGGCGAAAATCCAGGGCAGCGAACTCGGCGCCTCCGAATACGCCATGCTGCTGCGCGACATCGTCGAGGGGCGCTATCCGGAAGGCGAAATCTCCGCCTTCCTCGTCGCCGCGACCCGCTCGCTCAGCGATGCCGAGGTCGCCGCGCTCGCCGGCGTTCGTGCCTCTTTCTCGACGCCCATGCGCTGGGACGAGCGGATCGTCGTCGACAAGCATTCGATGGGCGGCATTCCCGGCAGCCGGATCACGCTGATCGTGGCGCCCATCGTGGCGGCCCATGGGCTGGCCATGCCCAAGACCTCGTCGCGGGCGATCACCTCCGCGGCCGGCACGGCGGATGCGATGGAGGTGCTGGCCAAGGTCGATCTGAATGTGGATGACGTGCGCCGCACGGTGGCGCAGGCGCGCGCCTGCATCGCCTGGAACGGCCGCCTCAACCATTCCGCCATCGACGACGTGATGAACGCGATCACGCGCCCGCTCGGCATCGATTCCAACCGCTGGTCGGTCGCCTCGATCATCTCGAAGAAGCTGACGGCGGGCTCGACCCATGTCGTCGTCGATCTGCCCTATGGCCGGCGGGCGAAGCTGCGCACGCGGGCCGAAGCCGACGAACTGGCGCGTCTGTTCGAGACGGTGGGCCTGTCGGTCGGCCTGCATGTCGAGGCGGTTGCGACCTGCGGGGCTGCGCCCATCGGGCGCGGCATCGGCCCTGCGCTGGAGGTGCGAGACGTGCTGCGGGTGCTGGAGGGCCACGCCGACGCCCCCGCCGATTTGCGCGAGAAGGCGCTCGCCTTCGCGGGGCGCATCCTGTCCTGGGATCCGGCGATCGCGACGCGCGAACGCGGCCGGGCACGGGCGGCGCAACTCCTCGCCTCGGGCGCCGCGCGTCAGGCGCTGGACGCGATCGTCGCGGCGCAGGGAAAACGCGACATCGTGCCCCGGCCTGCAGCCCTGACCCATACCGTCAAGGCAGGTCGGGCGGGCCGGATCGGTGAGATCGACGGCTGGCGCATGTCCGGCATCGCGCGTCGCGCCGGGGCGCCCTTCGACAAGAGCGCCGGCATCGACCTGCTGCGCCGCGTCGGTGACGACGTCGCCGTTGGCGAGGGGCTCTTCACCATCCACGCCTCAGCGGGGCCGGACCTTGAGGCGGCCGTCGCGATGGCGCAGACGGACGATGGTTTCGTGCTGGGCTAAGGGGCAGAGCTCCGAACGCTTCGGGATAACTCTCGGAACCGCCGCCGTCATCCTGGGCGACCGTAGGTTGTCCGGGATCCATCATAGGGCTCCGCAGCGCCCTATGATGGATCTCGGCCTGCGCCGCTTTGCGACTGGTCCAGGATGACGGCTGCGTTTCAGTGAAATGGGTTGCCTCAGGGCTTCGGCATTTTCAGCGGATCGATCGAGATCGCACGCTTCAGCGTTCTCAGCCCGAAGGTCGTCCGGGTCTGGCGGATGCCGGGGATGCGGTAGAGCGTCTCGCGCAGGAAGCGCTCGTAATGGTCGGTGCCGCTGACCACGACCTTGACGAGGTAGTCGTATTCGCCGGTGACCAGATAGGCCTCGACGACCTCGGGAATTTTCGTCAGCGCCTCGCCGAAACGGTCGAGAATCGTGTCGTCATGTTTGTCGAGCGTGATCTCGACGAAGACGACATTGGTGAAGCCGAGCACTTTCTGGTCGAGCACGGCGACGTATTTTTCGATGGTCCCGTTCTCCTCCAGCCGCTTCACCCGCGTCCAGCACGGCGAGGGCGACAGACCGACCTTCTCCGCCAGCGCATTCGTCGTCAGCCGGCCATCCTCCTGCAGCGCGGAGAGAATCCGCAGATCGGTTTGATCCGGTTGGTCCGATCGCTTGCTGCGCAATATCACGGGAGATCGTCCTGCATAATCCTCGATCGGCAGATGTTATTTCTGCGGACGGTTCCGGGCGCAACCATTTTCGATAGAATTCTTTTCGCAAGCCGGGCTAGCCTGAGATCAAGAGGGCGAAGGTCCGTGCGCCGTTCGGCACGCATGGCCCAAGGCCCCGAGACAACCGACATGGCTTGAGGGCGATACGGCTTGCCGTTCGAGCCGGACGGCGGAATGCTGGGGAGCCAGGGCGATGCCCGTAGGAACACTGGAGAGCGGCCAATGACCTCCAACACGGTGCCCCATGACGCTGCGCTGCACGACGCTCCGCTTCGGTTTCATGTGCCGGAGCCAGCGAGCCGGCCGGGCGGCCAGCCCGATTTCTCCAATGTCGTGATCCCCGAGGCCGGTTCGGTGCGAAAGCCGCCGGTCGATGTCGCGCCTGACGAGATCCGCGACCTCGCCTATTCGATCATTCGCGTGCTCGACAGCGAGGGCAAGGCGGTCGGTCCCTGGGCACCCGATCTGAGCAACGAGGATCTGATCACTGGTCTGCGCAACATGATGACGCTGCGCTCATTCGATGCGCGCATGCAGATGGCGCAGCGCCAGGGCAAGACCTCCTTCTACATGCAGCACACCGGCGAGGAGGCGGTCAGCTCGGCCTTCCGCATCGCGCTCTCGCCCGGCGACATGAACTTCCCGACCTACCGTCAGGCGGGCCTGCTGATTGCCGGCGGCTACCCGCTCGTCGACATGATGTGCCAGATCTATTCCAACGAGCGCGACCCGCTGAAGGGCCGCCAGCTCCCGATCATGTATTCCTCCAGGGAGCATGGCTTCTTCTCGATCTCCGGCAATCTGACGACGCAGTTCGTCCAGGCGGTCGGCTGGGCCATGGCCTCGGCGATCAAGGGCGACACGAAGATCGCTGCCGCCTGGGTCGGCGACGGCGCCACCGCCGAGCCGGATTTCCACGCGGCGCTGGTCTTCGCCTCGACCTACAAGGCCCCCGTCGTCCTCAACGTCGTCAACAACCAGTGGGCGATTTCGACCTTCCAGGGCATTGCGCGCGGCAATTCCGGCACCTTCGCGGCGCGCGGGCTCGGCTTCGGCATCCCGGCTTTGCGGGTCGATGGCAACGACTACCTTGCCGTCTATGCGGTGGCGCAATGGGCGATCGAGCGGGCGCGGCGCAATCTCGGCCCCACGCTGGTCGAATACGTGACCTATCGCGCCGGCGCCCATTCCACCTCCGACGATCCCTCCGCCTACCGCCCCAAGGCGGAATCGGATGGCTGGCCGCTGGGCGATCCGCTGATGCGTCTTAAGGACCATCTGATTGCGATCGGCGCCTGGTCGCAGGAGCGCCACACCCAGACCGAAGCCGAGATCCTCGCCACCGTGATCGCGGCGCAGAAGGAGGCCGAGAGCTTCGGCACGCTGCATTCCGGTGGCAAGCCCTCGGATCGCGACATCTTCGAGGGCGTCTATGCCGAGATGCCGCCGCATCTGCGCCGCCAGCGCCAGCAGATCGGAGTTTGACGCGATGTCCCGCATGACGATGATCGAGGCGATCCGGTCCGCCATGGACGTCTCGATGGGCCGCGACGACAACGTCGTGGTCTATGGCGAGGATGTCGGCTTCTTCGGCGGCGTGTTTCGCTGCACCCATGGCCTGCAGCAGAAATACGGCGTCAACCGCTGCTTCGACGCCCCCATCAGCGAACTCGGCATCGTCGGCACCGCGGTTGGCATGGCAGCCTATGGCCTGCGCCCCTGCGTCGAAATCCAGTTCGCCGACTATATGTATCCGGCCTATGACCAGATCGTCTCGGAAGCCGCGCGGCTGCGCTACCGCTCGGCCGGCGATTTCACCTGCCCGATTGTGATCCGAATGCCCACCGGCGGCGGTATCTTCGGGGGCCAGACCCACAGCCAGAGCCCCGAGGCCCTCTTCACCCATGTTTCGGGCCTGAAGACGGTCGTGCCGTCGAACCCCTACGACGCCAAGGGCTTGCTGATCGCTGCGATCGAGGACCCGGACCCGGTGATCTTCCTCGAACCCAAGCGGCTCTATAACGGCCCCTTCGACGGTCATCATGACCGCCCCGTCACGCCATGGTCTAAGCATGAGCTCGGCGAGGTGCCCGACGGGCATTTTGCGCTGCCGCTCGGCAAGGCCGCGATCCGCCGCGCGGGGTCCGCCTGCACGATCGTTACCTATGGCACCATGGTCCATGTCGCCGAGGCGGTCGCGCAGGAAAGCGGCATCGACGCCGAGGTCATCGACCTCAGGACATTGGTGCCGCTCGATCTGGAGACCATCGTCGCCTCCGTCTCCAAGACTGGCCGCTGCATGGTGCTACACGAGGCGACGCTGACCTCCGGCTTCGGCGCCGAGCTTGCCGCCCTCGTGCAGGAGCATTGCTTCTATCATCTGGAGGCGCCCGTTGTGCGCGTCGCCGGCTGGGACACGCCCTATCCGCATGCGCAGGAATGGGCCTATTTCCCCGGCCCCGACCGTGTCGGTCGGGCGCTGGCCGAGCTGATGGAGAGCCGCTGATGGCCGAGCGCATCATCAAGCTGCCCGATGTCGGCGAGGGCATCGCCGAGGCCGAGCTGGTCGAATGGCATGTCAAGGTCGGCGACATCGTCCGCGAGGACGATCTGCTCGCCGCCGTCATGACCGACAAGGCGACCGTCGAGATTCCGGCGCCGATCGACGGCGAGGTGCTCTGGATCGGCGCCGAGATCGGCGACACCGTCGCGATCGGCTCCGCCATCGTGCGCCTTAAGATCGCCGGCGATGCGGCTGTCGCGGAGGAGCCGGAAGCCGGGTCCGGGAATGCAGCCGCGCCCGCGCCGGCGACGCCGGCACCCCGGCCCGCTCCTGCTGCGAAGCCCGACGTGGTCGAGCCCGCCCCGGATGCTGTCCCCGTGGCGATGCCGACCTCGGTTCCCAGGCGAACCGCCCCGCCGCCGGCTGCCGCCATCGTCGCACCACGGCGTGCACCAGGCGAAAAGCCCATTGCCTCGCCTGCCGTGCGCCTGAAAGCGCGCGAGGCCGGCCTCGATCTGCGCCAGATTGCGGGCAGCGGTCCTGCTGGCCGCATCCTGCAAGAGGATATCGACGCCTTTCTCCGGCGCGGGCCCGAGGCCGAGCGCAAGCCGGGCCTCTCCGAGAAGACCGCCGTCACCGACGTCAAGATCGTAGGGCTCAGGCGCAAGATTGCCGAGAAGATGGCGCTGTCCAAATCGCGCATCCCACACATCACCATCGTCGAGGAGGTCAACGTCTCCCCGCTGGAAGATCTGCGCGCGACGCTGAACAAGAAGCCGACGCCGGAGCGGCCGAAGCTGACGCTGCTGCCGTTCCTGATGCGCGCCATGGCCAAGGCACTGGCCGAGCAGCCGAACCTGAACGCGCTCTTCGACGACGAGGCCGGCATCGTGCACCAGCATGCCGGCATTCATCTCGGCATCGCCACGCAGACGCCGGGCGGGCTGATGGTGCCTGTGGTGAAGCATGCCGAAGCCCGCGACATCTTCGGCTGCGCTCTGGAACTCAACCGCATCGCAGAACGCGCCCGCGACGGCACGGCGACCCGCGACGAACTCACCGGCTCGACCATCACCATCACCTCGCTCGGCGCGCTGGGCGGGATTGCGACGACGCCGGTGATCAACCACCCCGAGGTCGCCATCGTCGGCGTCAACAAGATGATGGTCCGCCCGGTCTGGGACGGCACGACCTTCGTCCCCCGCAAGATGATGAACCTGTCGTCCAGCTTCGACCATCGCGTCGTCGACGGCTGGGACGCGGCGGTGTTCGTCCAGCGCCTCAAGGAGCTGCTGGAGAACCCGGCCATGCTGTTCATGGACCTTTGATTTCATGGACCTTTGATGTTGAGCAATCGAACCACCGCGTCATCCCGGACAAGCCGCGCATGCGGCGCAGCTCCGGGATCCATCGTAGAACGCAGTGCCTTACGATGGATCCCGGCGTTCCGCTTCGCTCCAGCCGGGATGACGGTGAGGTTCCACCACATGATTTTGCCCTGTCTTGGCAAGGACCGCCCATGACCGAGATCACCTGCAAGCTGCTCGTCATCGGCGCCGGCCCCGGCGGCTATGTCTGCGCCATCCGCGCCGGCCAGCTCGGCATCGACACCGTCATCGTCGAGAGCGGCAAGCTCGGCGGCACCTGCCTGAATGTCGGCTGCATCCCGTCCAAGGCGATGATCCATGTCGCCGAGGAGTTCGAGAAAGCGGCCCATGCCGCAGCCGGCAAGTCGCCCTTCGGCCTGACGGCGGGCGCTCCCGCACTCGATTTCGGCAAGGCCGTCGCCTGGAAGGACGGCATCGTCGCGCGCCTCAACAACGGCGTCGCCGGCCTGCTGCGCAAGGCCAAGGTCAAGATCGTCCATGGCCGGGCCCGTTTCCGCGACGGCAAGACCGTGGTGGTCGAGACCGAGACCGGCCCCAAAGTGATCCGCGCCGAGCGGATCGTCATCGCGACCGGCTCGGTGCCGGTCGAGCTGCCGTTCCTGCCTTACGGGGGGCCAGTGATCTCCTCGACCGAAGCGCTCTCGCTTTCGGAGGTGCCGAAGAAGCTAGCCGTCGTCGGCGGCGGCTATATCGGGCTGGAACTGGGCATCGCCTTCGCCAGGCTTGGCAGCCAAGTCACCATCGTGGAGGCACAAGCACGTATCCTGCCGCTCTACGATGCCGATCTGACGGGGCCGGTCGCCAAGCAACTCACCGCGCTCGGCGTGGAAGTCCTGCTCGGCGCCAAGGCGCGGGGCGCGACGCCGAAGGGTGACGCCCTGCTGGTCGAAACGGCGGACGGCGGGGAACGCCGCATCGCCGCCGACACAATCCTCGTCACGGTCGGCCGCGCCCCCGCCACCGCAGGCCTCGGCCTGGAAGAACTGGTGCTCGACATGGATGGCCGCTTCATCCGTATCAACGAGCGCTGCGAGACCGCGATGCGCGGCATTTTCGCGATCGGCGACGTCACCGGCGAGCCGATGCTGGCCCACCGCGCCATGGCGCAGGGGGAAATGGTCGCCGAGATCGCGGCCGGCCTAGCCCGGGCCTGGGACAAGCGCTGCATTCCGGCGATCTGCTTCACCCATCCCGAGATCGTCTCGGCTGGACTCTCGCCCGACGAGGCAAAGCGCGCCGGGCTCGACGTCAAGATCGGCCAATTCCCCTTCGCCGCCAATGGCCGTGCCATGACGCGCGATGGCGAGCAGGGCTTCATCCGCATCGTTGCCCAGGCGCAGACGCAGCTCGTGCTCGGCATCCAGGCCGTCGGATCGGGCGTCTCCGAGCTGTCGACCGCGTTCGGCCTCGCCATCGAAATGGGCGCGACGCTGGAGGACGTGGCCGGGACGATCCACGCCCATCCGACGCTCGGCGAGGGCGTCCAGGAGGCAGCACTCAAGGCACTGGGCCACGCCATTCACATCTGAGGCAGCCGGCGACGCGCACGGGGGATCGGCTGATGCAGGCCAGCGATGCGCTTAATGTGATTGCCTTGAACGGCTGGCGCACCCATGTCCGGGCTTTGGCGCTACTTTGCGACATTGATCGGGAGAATCTCATGTCAGGTGAGCCATGGCCGCCTCTGTCGCCGCTTCAGACCGGCCTGCGCGGCCGCTGCCCGCGCTGCGGCAAGGGCCATCTGTTTCAAGGCTTCCTGAAGCTGCGCCCTTCCTGCGAAGTCTGCGGGCTGGACTACTCCTTCGCCGACCCGGCGGACGGCCCTGCCTTCTTCGTGATGATGTTCGTCTGCGTGCCGGCGGCCGCTTTCCCGCTCTGGCTCGAACTGACCTATAATCCGCCGACCTGGGTGCATCTCGTCACCACCCTGCCGCTGATCCTGCTGACCTGCATTCCGCCACTCCAGCCGCTGAAGGGCTGGCTCGTCGCCGCGCAGTTTTTCCACAAGGCGGAGGAGGGGCGTTTGGCCAAGCCCATCGAGCGAGAGGCACCGCCGGGCTGACCCGTTTCTCAGACCACCGCATGGTCGGCTGCTTACTCGTCGCCGACGATCGCCGTCAGCATCTTCAGCGCCTTGCCGAGACGCGCCCGGTCAGTGCTTTGCCCGGTGGCGCCAGCACTGTCCGCAGCGCAAGCAGGGCGGGATGCCGCTGTCCTGGTTCGGCGGTGTCGGGAAGGCCCGGTACGCAGCCCGCTTCACGCAGCGGGCGAAACGGGGGTAGGGTCGGCGCGTCTCCGCGCCAAGGGCGCATCCATCGAAGCTCGCGATCCCATTGAACCTCAAATTCCTCGAAACCTTCGTCTGGGTCGCAAGGCTGCGGAATTTCTCCGTCGCGGCGGAGAAGCTCTGCACGACGCAGGCCGCGGTCTCCAACCGCATCGCGACGCTCGAGCGCGAGCTCGGTGTGCGCCTGTTCGAGCGCGATCTGCGCAATGTCGGGCTGACGCCGCATGGCCAGCGCGCTTTGCCGCAGGCGGAGGCGATCATGCGGTTGGTGGCGGAACTCGAGCGCTCGATCGCCGACTCCGGCCAGATACGCGGGACGGTGATGATCGGCGCGGTTGATTCCGTCGTCTATGCGTGGCTGCCGCGCCTGATCGAACGCGTGAAAATCGCCTATCCCAACGTCGCGATCGACCTGAACGTCGACACCAGCCTGAACCTCGCCCGCCAGATTCAGGAGGGGCAGATCGATCTCGGCCTGATCATGGGGCCGGTGGTGGCGCCCCATATCCGCAACATCGCGCTCTGTGTCTTCGACTGCCTCTGGATTGGCTCGCCGAAGCTGCTGCTGAAGCCCGGCCGGCTCGCCATTGCCGATCTCAGCGATTATCCCATCTTCGCCTATTCGAAGGGCTCGCAGCCGCATCACTCCGTGTTGCGCGCCATCGAGCTCTCCGGCATCGACGCCGAAACGGTGCGGGTGTTCAACTCGAACTCGCTCGCCACCATCACGCGGCTGATCCGCGACGGCGTCGGCGTCGCCGTGCTGCCGCAGGTCGTGGTGCAGGAATTCCTCGATACGGGCGAGTTGCATGTGCTCGATGTCGAGGCAAAGCTCCCGCCCCTGCATTTCCACGCCGTCTTCAACGACAATCCCGGAAACACCCTGCCGGCCCTGATCGCCGACATGGCGGCGGAAATCGCGGCATCCTGAGCCGTTGGCGCTTCTCAGGCGATCTGCGCCAATAAACGCCAGGCTCTGGTCACGACGCTGTCATAAGCAATTCTTGTCGGGGCAGACAAGAATTTCGCGTTTGCCGGGCCTCCGCGCCTTTGCTCTGCTGACTCACGGGCAGCAGGGAGAACGCCGGTGAAGGTCTCGCTCATCCAGATGAACTCGCAGGACGACAAGTCCGCGAACCTCAAGACGGCCCGCGCCATGGTCGAGAAGGTCGTGGCTGAGGATCGGCCCGATCTTATCGTCCTGCCGGAATACTACGCTTTCCTCGACGGCAGCGCGGCCGCAATGCGCGAGAGCGCCGAGACCTTTCCCAACGGTGAAAGCTATCGCCTGATGTCGGGGCTGGCGGAAACGCACGGCGTCACCATCCATGCCGGCAGCGTCGCCGAGCGCGACGGCGACGACTACTTCAACGCCACCGTCGTCTTCGGTCCCGACGGCGGGCAGATCGCGCATTATCGCAAGATCCATCTCTTCGACGTCGATGCGCCCGGCGGCGTGAGTTACCGCGAGTCGAACATGGTCTCGCGCGGCAAGGACATCGTCACCTACAAGGTCGGCGAGGCGACCGTCGGCTGCGCCATCTGCTACGATATCCGCTTCCCCGAGCTGTTCCGAAAACTGCGCGACGCCGGCGCGGACGTCGTCGTCCTGCCCGCCGCCTTCACCCTGATGACCGGCAAGGACCATTGGGAATTGCTGGCAAGGGCGCGGGCTTGCGAGACCCAGACCTGGTTTGTCGCCACCGGCCAGACCGGCACCCATGCCCAGGGCAAGAACGCCTGCTACGGCCATTCGATGGTGATCAACCCCTGGGGCCATATCACGGCACAGGCCTCGGACGGCGTCGGCACGACCTCCGGCCGGCTCGATTTCGACTACACGGCGAAGGTCCGCGCGGCGGTGCCGGTCGCCAATCATCACGTCATCGCCTGAGCGGGAAAACGCATCATGTTCATCGTCAATCCCATGCCGGCGCAGATCCCCAGCGAGCTTGTCTCCCTCCTGCAGCAATGCGAGGTCGCGACCATCGGCCATGTCCTGCATTCCGGCTTCGTCGATCGCGAGATCAGGGCGGTTCTGCCGACCAAGCGGATTGCCGGCACGGCCGTGACGGTCCGCATCCCGCATGCGGATTCGACCGCGCTGCACTACCTGACCAAAATGGTGCGCCCGGGCGACATCGTCGTGATCGACCGCTGCGGCGACACCAAGCACGCCTGCTGGGGCGGCGTCGTCACCCATGCGATGAAGAATGCCGGCATCGCCGCCGGCGTGATCGACGGCCCGGCGACCGACTTCTCGGAGATCGTCAAGACCGACATGCCGATGTGGTGCCGCGGCCCCTCGCCGATCACCACCAAGATCCTCGGTACGGAAGGTGCGATCAACGTGCCGGTGAGTGTCGGAGGCCAGACGATCGAGCCCGGTGATGCGGTGCTGTGCGACGAAAGCGGCGTGGTGGTGCTGAAGGCCGCCACCGCCGAAACCTATGCCCGCAAAGCCATCGAGATGCAGCAGCAGGAGCTCGTGCTGCTGGAGCGTCTGCGCAAGGGCGAGTGGCTGCCCGACATTTCCGGCGCCACCGCGCTCGTGGAGGGCAAACTCGCCAAGGCGTGAGCCTTGCAGGTGCAGCGGAAAATCCGGGGATCGACAAAGCCCGGGATCGAGACGTGACCGAACAGGCCTGACGACGGGCGGATCACCGCCCGCGCAACAACAGAGGGGATTGACCATGCAGACATCCACCAAACTCGCCGTCGCCATCGCGCTGGCCACCGGCTTCATCACGCAGGGCGCGCTCGCCCAGCAGCAGACGGTCACGCTCATGGCCTATTCCGGCCTGTTCCAGGAGCGCTACACCAAGGCCGTGGTCGAGCCCTTCATGAAGGCGAATCCCGGCATCAAGGTCGAATATTTCCCGATGCCGAACTCGGCCCAGATGCTCGGCAATCTGCGCGCCCAGAAGGCCGCGCCGCAGGCGGACGTCGTGATCATGGACGTCTCGGTCTCCAAGGCCGCGACCGACGAGAAGCTGCTGACCAAGATCGACGACAAGGTCTCCAAACACGTCGCCGACCTCTATCCGAACGCCCGCATCGCCGATGTCGATGGCGTCGCCGTGACCTTCGACAACCTCGTCATGCTCTACAACAGCGAGCTGGTGAAGGAGGCTCCCAAGAGCTGGATGGATTTCGCCAAGCCGGAGTTCAAGGGCAAGGTCGCGATCCCCGGCATGCCCGACATCCAGGGCCTGTCGCTCGTCCTGATCATGGACAAGGCGCGCGGCGGCACCGACTATCTCAAGAGCGTCGACAAGGGCATCGCCGCGCTGGGCGACATCGCCCCCAACGTCCAGACCTGGGAGCCCAAGCCCGAGGTCTACGTCACCATCATCTCCGGTCAGGCAACCGTCGGCGCCGGCTGGAACGCCCGCGCCCAGGTCAATACCGACATCTCGAACGGCAAGCTCAAGGCCGTGCTGCCCACGGAAGGCTCGGCCTTCCAGATCAACACGATCAACTATGTCGCCGGTGGTCCCGGCAAGGATGCCGGCGCGAAGTTCATCGACTACGCGCTCTCGCCCGAGGCCCAGAAGGCCTTCACCGAGAGCATGTTCTACGCCCCGACCAACGCCAAGGCGCAGATCTCGGAGGCCGCCATCGCCCGCACGGCGGTCAAGTCGATGGACAAGGTCATCCCGATCGACTGGATCGCGCTCGCCAAGGTGCGCGAGCCGATCATGGAGCAGTGGCGCCGCAAGGTGATTCCGCTGAGCCGCTGAACGGGTGAGGACATGACCGTCATGAATGATCCCAGCATGGCACAAGGCCAGGGCACGGGTGAAGGCTTTCTCTCGATCCGGGGGCTGACCAAGCGCTATGCCGGCTTCACGGCGGTCGACAACCTCGATCTCGATGTTCCCAAGGGCGAGCTCGTCGCCTTTCTCGGCCCCTCGGGCTGCGGCAAGACGACCTCGCTGCGCATGATCGCCGGCCTCGTGCCGGCGACGGCGGGCCAGATCGTCGTCGGCGGGCAAGACCTGACCACGGTCGCGACGCATCGCCGCGACATGGGGCTGGTGTTCCAGAGCTACGCGCTGTTTCCGCATATGAACGTGGCGAAGAACGTCGCCTTCGGTTTGGAAATGCGGAAGGTGCCCCGGGACGAGATCGCAAGGCGCGTCAAGGAAGCGATCGCGCTGGTGCATCTCTCCGGCAAGGAGGAGCACAGGCCGGCGCAGCTTTCGGGCGGCCAGCATGCCGGCGCCGGTGCCAGATATCCGCAATCGCGGCCTTGCCCTCGTCGTCGCGCTGATCGCGCCGATCGCGCTGGTCAATGCGTTTGGCTTCCTGGCGCCTGTGCTCAACCTCGCGCGGATGTCGTTCTACGAGGTCGAGCCGACGGGGGCGATGCACGAGGCCTTCTCGCTGGTCACCTGGGCCAAAGTTTTCGCCGACAGCTTCTACCTCGAGCTGATCGTCAACAGCATCACGGTCAGCCTCGGCATCACGCTTTTGACGCTGGTCTGCTCCTATCCGATCGCGCTCTATCTCCACCGCTCCAGCGGAACCTGGAAGACGATCCTGCTCGTGCTGGTGATCTCGCCGCTGCTCACCTCGGCGGTGGTGCGAACCTATGGCTGGATCGCGATCCTGTCCGAGAACGGGCTGGTCAACAACC
>QBLV01000002.1:0-34178 GCA_003241815.1 Hyphomicrobiales bacterium
GAGCGCCAATGCCTGCTGGTCGCCTGCGACCAGCAGGCATTGGCGCTCGGCCTGAACCGAGGCCTGACGCTGGCCGATGCGCGTGCCCGGATCCCGTCTCTCATCGCCATCGAGGCCGAACCCGAAGCAGATGAGGCCCTCATGCTCAGACTGGCGGCCTTCTGCGACCGCTTCACGCCGCTCGTCGCGCTCGACCGGCCCTACGGGCTGCTGCTCGACATCACCGGCTGCGCCCATCTCTTCGGCGGCGAGGCGGCGCTGCATGGGGTCATTGCCGGATGGATGCGGTCAGGGGGGCTCACGGTCCGCACCGCTATCGCGGGGACCCCCGAGGCCGCCCATGCACTGTCGCGTTTCGGAGCCGGCGGCATCGTGCCGGTGGGGGAAGATGAAGCCACGCTCCGGCCGCTGCCGGTCGCGGCGCTGGAACTCCCCCCGGACACCGTTCTTGCCCTGTCGCGCGCCGGGCTGAAGACGCTGGCCGATCTGGCGGAGCGCCCGTCCATGGCCCTGTCCGCCCGTTTCGGCGCGGAGATCGGGACGCGGCTGCGGCGTACGCTCGGCCATGAGGATGCGCGCATCACCCCCTTGCGCCCGCCGCCGGCCTGCGTCGTCGAGCGGCATTTCGCCGAACCCATGCTCGATGCGCAGGGGCTCGAAGAGGTCGTGACGCGCCTGATCGCGGAGGCTGCGCGCGTGCTGGAGCAGCGCGGCGAGGGCGGTCGCGCCTTCGAGATCCATTTTTTCCGGATGGACGGGGCGGTGAGGCGGCTTTTCCTCGAAACCGGCCGCCCCAGCCGCGATGCCGCAGCCATTCTCAGGCTTTACCGCGAGCGTATCGACGCCCTGGCCGATCCGCTCGATCCCGGCTTCGGTTTCGACGCGGTCCGGTTCGCCGTCCCGGTCTGCGAGCCGCTGAACGAGGCGCAGCCCTCTCTCGACCGGCGGGCGGTCGAGGACGAGGCGGTGGCCGATCTGGTCGATCGGCTGGTCGCGCGCTTCGGGCGCGACCGGGTGCTGCGCTTCGTGGGGCAGGATACCCATGATCCACGGCGTGAGGCGAGGGCGGTTCCCGTCACGGCTTCGGTTGCGGGCATGGCCTGGCCCGCCCCGCTGCCCAACGAACCGCCGACCCGCCCGCTGCAGTTGTTCGAGCCGCCGCAGCCGGTCGAGACCCTGGCCGAGGTGCCCGACGGGCCGCCGCTGCGGTTCAGGTGGCGGCGTGTGCTGCACGAGGTCGCCCGCGCCGAGGGGCCCGAACGCATCGCGCCGGAATGGTGGCGCGACGGGCCGCAGCCGCCGCTGCGCGACTATTACCGCGTCGAGGATGCGCAAGGACGCCGCTTCTGGATCTTTCGGGCCGGCCTGTACGAGGGTGGCGAGCCGCCACGCTGGTTCCTGCACGGCCTCTTCGCATGATTCAAACCGTGAACGCTTACGCCGAACCCGTTGCCGCAACGAATTTTTCCTTTCTGCGCGGCGCCTCGCCCGGTCCCAATCTCGTGCTCACGGCGCTGCTGCTCGGCCATGCCGGCCTTGGGCTTGCCGACCGCAACACGGTGGCGGGCGTGGTGCGGGCCTGGAGTGCGCTCAGGCAGTTGCGCGAGGACGGCTTGCCCCCGGCCGACAAGCTGAAGGAGGGCGACAGCCCAGGCGAGCATATCTGGGTCGAGAACCCCGCCTTCGCCGATCTGCCCTTCACCGCCCGGCAGCTCCAGGCGATGGCGAAGGACTTCCGGCTTGCCGTCGGCAGCCGGCTCGTCTTCGCCGACGGCACGCCCGACATTGTCGTCTATCCCGCCAACCGGGAGGGCTGGGGGCGGCTGTGCCGCCTGCTCAGCCAGGGCAATCTGCGCGCGGGCAAGGGCGATTGCATCCTGCATCTCGACGATCTGCTCATCGATGCGCGCGATCTCCTGCTGATCCTGATGCCGGGCAAAAGCCTCGATGCCCTGCCGGCGCTGCTCGCCCGGCTCGACGAGGCCGCGCCTGGCGCGATCTGGCTCGGCGCCAGCATGCATCGCCGCGGCGACGACCGCCGCCGTCTGGCGCGGCTGAAGGCGATCGCGGCTTCGACCCGCACACCGCTGCTTGCGACCAATGACGTGCTCTATGATGCACCCGAGCAGCGCGACCTGCAGGATGTCCTGACCTGCATTCGCGAGGGCGTTTCCATCGAGCGGGCAGGGCGCCTGCTCGAGGCCAATGCCGAGCGCCACCTCAAGACGCCGCAGGAGATGGCGCGGCTCTTCGCCGATGCGCCCGAGGCCATCGCCGAGACGCAGCATCTGATGAGCCGGATCGATTTCGACCTCGGCCAACTCACCTATGAATATCCGGATGAACCCGTCCCGCCCGGCTGGAGCGCGCAGGGCTGGCTCGTCGAACTGGTCCGTCGCTGCAGCGAGGTTCGCTATCCCGACGGCGTTCCGGCCAAGGTGCGCGACCTGCTGATCAAGGAACTCGCCCTCATCGAACAGCTCGATTACGCCCGCTACTTCCTCACCATTCGCGACATCGTCGATTTCGCCGAGGACGCCGGCATCCTCTGCCAGGGCCGGGGCTCGGCCGCCAACTCCGCCGTCTGCTATGTGCTGGGTATCACCGCCGTCGATCCCGCCGAGAGCGACGTGCTGTTCGAGCGCTTCATCTCGACGCAGCGCCGCGAGCCGCCCGATATCGACGTCGATTTCGAGCATGAGCGGCGCGAGGAGGTGATCCAGTGGATCTATAAGAAATACGGCCGCCATCGCGCCGGCATCGCCGCCACCGTGATCCGTTATCGACCCCGCAGCGCCATTCGCGATGTCGGCAAGGCGCTGGGGTTGACCGAAGACGTCACCGCCCGCATCGCCGGCACGCAATGGGGCAGTTGGGGCTCCGAGATCGGTGACGACCGTGTCCGCCAGGCCGGGCTCGACCCGACGAACCCGACGATCCGCCGCGCGGTCGACTTCGCCATTCGCCTGCTCGGCTTCCCCCGCCATCTCTCGCAGCATGTCGGCGGCTTCGTGCTGGCGCGCGGACGCCTCGACGAGATGGTGCCGGTGGGCAATGCCGCGATGGCGGACCGCACCTTCATCGAATGGGACAAGGACGACATCGACGAACTGAAGCTGATGAAGGTCGATGTGCTGGCGCTCGGCATGCTGACCTGCATCCGCAAGGCCTTCGACTTGCTGCGAGACCATGAGGGCCGTGATCTAGGCCTTGCCGATGTGCCGCGCGACGATGCGCCGACCTACGACATGCTCTGCGAGGGCAAGTCGCTGGGCGTCTTTCAGGTGGAGAGCCGCGCGCAGATGAACATGCTGCCGCGCCTCAGGCCGCGCTGCCTCTACGACCTCGTCATCCAGGTCGCGATCGTCCGCCCGGGCCCGATCCAGGGCGACATGGTCCATCCCTATCTGCGACGGCGGGCGGGACTCGAGCCGGTGCATTACCCGGCGCCGTCTCCCGAGCATGGTCCGGCCGACGAACTCTTCGCGGTGTTGAACAAGACCAAGGGCGTGCCGCTCTTTCAGGAGCAGGCGATGAAGCTCGCCATGGTCGCCGCCACATTCTCCGAAAGCGAGGCCAACGGCCTGCGCAAGGCGATGGCGACCTTCCGCAGCGACGGCAGCATTGGCAACTATCAGGACCTGATGGTCGAGCGCATGGTGGCGCGCGGCTATGAGCGCGACTTCGCCCAGCGCTGCTTCGACCAGATCAAGGGCTTCGGCAGCTACGGCTTCCCCGAAAGCCACGCCGCCTCTTTCGCCAAGCTGGTCTACATCTCCTCCTGGCTGAAATGCCATTATCCCGCGGCCTTCGCCTGCGCGCTGTTGAACGCGCAGCCCATGGGCTTCTACGCCCCGGCCCAGATCGTGCGCGAGGCGCAGGAGAACGGCGGCGTCGAGCTGAGGGCCGTCGATGTGAATGCGAGTGGCTGGGACAATGGGCTGGAGCACATCGAATACGGCAGCTTTTATCGCGATGATCTTGCCGGAAAGGGCGCGAGGAACCCTCTCCCGGAGGGAGAGGGCAGGGTGAGGGGAAGGACATTCTCCGGATCGAGCGCGACTTCCCCGCAGCACTCTTCAGGCCAGCGCCTTCCTGGTCCAGCGGCCGTCACCTCACCCCTGCCCCTCTCCTTACAGGAGAGGGGTTCTCTCCGCGCTTCAACTGAACATGCGGTGGCTGAGCTGAAGGAAAAAGCCTCGCCCTTCGCCCTGCGCCTCGGTTTCCGCCAGATCGACGGCTTCCGCGAGGAATGGGGCCTTCGCATCGAGAAAGCCCGCGCCGACGGCTACCATGATGTCGAGGCGTTGATGCGCCGGGCCTCTCTGCCCGGCCGGGCCATGCGGCTGCTGGCCGATGCGGATGCCTTCCGGTCGCTGGGGCTCGACCGCCGCGAGGCGCTCTGGGCGGTACGGCGTTTGCCCGATGACGAGGCGCTGCCGCTCTTTGCTGCCGCCCAGGCTCGCGAACTGGGCGAAGAGCCGGCGATGGCGTTGCCCGTCATGCCGCTGCCGCAGCAGATCGTCGCCGATTACCAGACGGTGCGGCTGTCTTTGAAGGGCCATCCGATGGGGGTGCTGCGGCCGCTGTTCCGGCGCGACCGCGTCCTGAGCTGCGCTGAACTCGAGAGCCGGCCAGACGGAAGCTGGGCTGCCACGGCGGGCGTCGTGCTGGTGCGACAGCGCCCCGGCAACGGCAAGGCGATCTTCATCACGCTGGAGGACGAGACCGGCATCGCCAACATCCTGCTTTGGGCGCGGCTTTTCGAGCGCTTCCGCCGCGAGGTCATGAGCGGGCGGCTGCTGCAGATCGAGGGCAGGGTGCAGAAGAGCCCGGAAGGCGTGGTGCATCTCATGGCGCAGCGCGTCGTCGATCGCACGGCCGATCTGTCAAGCCTCTCCGATAGCCACCGAGCCGAGATCACGCTGACGCGCGCCGACGAGTTCAAGCACCCGCAGCCTCCCCGCGGGCGCCATCCGCGCGATGTCCGCATCCTGCCGAAATCGCGCGACTTTCATTGATGCGGCGTCGAGATAAGCAACGTGCCTATAATCATATCAAAACCGAGGCCGTGTATGCGCGCTGGCCCGGTGCGATCCTCCCATCTGCGGTCGCTTTGGGCCTCGGCCGCCGCGGCTTCATTCCAAAGGCCTAGTCGTACGACCTTGGTCTGGCACGCCGGTTGCTAATCCCCAACGCCGCCGCTCGCAGCAGCGCCCGGCCAATCACAGGGGAGAAAACCGTGTCCGTATCCAGCTTCACCCGCTCCGCCCTTCTCGGTCTGGGCGTTTCCACCGCGCTCGTGACCGCCGCGCTCGCCCAGGAGAAGGTCCTGCGCATCGGCATGACGGCGGCGGACATTCCGCGCACCCATGGCCAGCCGGATCAGGGCTTCGAGGGCAACCGCTTCACCGGCATTCCGATGTATGACGCCTTGACCCATTGGGACCTCTCCTCGGCGGAGAAGGCGAGCGTCGTCATTCCCGGCCTCGCCACCGAATGGGCGGTCGATGCCGCCGACAAAACCAAATGGATTTTCAAGCTGCGACCGGGCGTCAAGTTTCAGGACGGTTCGGCTTTCGATGCGGCGGCCGTCGTCTGGAACGTCGACAAGGTGCTGAACAAGGAGGCCGCCCATTTCGCGCCCGATCAGATTGGCGTCACCGTCTCGCGCATGCCCACGCTGAAGAGCGCCAGGGTCGTCGATCCGCTGACCGTCGAACTGACGACCAGCGAGCCCGACGCCTTCCTGCCGATCAACCTGACCAATCTGTTCATGGCCTCGCCCGCGCATTGGGCCGCCAAGCTTGCCGCCGTCCCGGCTTCGGTCACCGAACCGGCCGAGCGCGCCAAGCAGGCCTGGGCGGCTTTCTCGGCCGATCCTTCCGGCACCGGGCCGTTCAAGGGCGTGAAGCTGTCGCCGCGCGAGCGTTTTGAGATGGTCGCCAACAAGGCCTATTGGGACCCCAAGCGCGTGCCCAAGATCGACCGCGTCGTTCTGGTGCCGCTGCCGGAGGCCAATGCCCGCACGGCCGCTCTGCTCTCGGGCCAGGTCGACTGGATCGAGTCGCCCTCGCCGGACGCCGTCCCGCAGATCAAGCAGCGCGGCTTCACCGTCTACACGAACGCTCAGCCACATGTCTGGCCCTGGCAGCTCTCCTTCGTCGAGGGCTCGCCCTGGATAGACAAGAAGGTCCGCCACGCCGCCAATCTCTGCGTCAACCGCGAGGAACTGAAGACCCTGCTCGGCGGGCTGATGGAGATCCCCAAGGGCACGGTTCCGCCCGGCCATCCCTGGTGGGGCAACCCCAAATTCGACATCAAATTTGATCTCGAAGCCGCCAAGAAGCTGATGACCGAAGCCGGCTACTCGGCCTCCAAGCCGGCGAAGGTGAAGGTGCTGACCTCGGCTTCGGGCTCGGGCCAGATGCAGCCCCTGCCGATGAACGAGTTCATGCAGCAGGCGCTCAAGGACTGCTATTTCGACGTCGCGCTCGAAGTCGGCGAATGGAACGCCGTCTTCACCAATTGGCGCGAGGGCGCCAAGCACGCCAATGCGCGCGGCGCCAACGCCACCAACGTCACCTTCGCGGCGATGGACCCGTTCTTCGCCATGGTGCGCTTCACCTCGACCAAGGCCTTCCCGCCGGTGTCGAACAACTGGGGCTATTTCGGCAATGACGAGTTCGACAAGCTGATCGCCGACGCCCGCACCACATTCGAGGGCGCCGCCCGCGATGCTGCGCTCGCCAAGCTCCATGCCCGGATCGTCGAGGAGGCGCCCTTCGTCTGGGTCGCCCATGACGTCGGCCCCCGCGCCATGAGCGCCAAGGTCAAGGGCGTGGTCCAGCCCAAGAGCTGGTTCATCGATCTCGCGCCGATGTCGATGGATTAGTCGCTGCAGTTCGCCACACCCGCTCCGTCATCCCGGACGCAGCGAAGCGGAGATCCGGGATCCATCGTAAGGCATTGTCGCGTCCTATGATGGATCCCGGATCAGCGTCGCTTCGCGACTTGTCCGGGATGACGGCGCGGAGGTGGCGGTCGTCGTAGCTCTGGCACAGCCCTTGCGAGCCAGTCTCGAACTCATCCAATTCGGAGCTGCCCGATGATCCGTACTGCCCTTGCCCTCACGCTCGCCGCCGGTGTCTCGTTCTTCGCCGCCTCGGCCCATGCCCAGGGTACGCTGCGTATCGGCATGACGGCCTCCGACATCCCCCTGACCACCGGCCAGACCGACCAGGGCGGCGAGGGCATGCGCTTCATGGGCTATACGGTCTATGACGGCCTCATCAACTGGGATCTGAGCAAGTCCGACAAGGCCTCGGACCTGACGCCGGGCCTGGCATCGAGCTGGGCGGTCGATGCGACCGACAAGAACAAATGGACCTTCGTTCTCCGTGAAGGCGTGAAATTCCATGACGGTTCGGAATTCACCGCCGACGCCGTGGTCTGGAACCTCGACAAGCTGCTGAAGAACGACTCACCCCAGTTCGACCAGCGCCAGGCGGCGCAGGGCCGCTCGCGCATCCCCGCCGTCGCCGGCTACAAGGTGATCGACAAGTACAAGGTCGAGATCACCACCAAGGCGCCCGACGCGACGCTGCCCTACCAGATCGCCTGGGTGATGATGTCGTCGCCCGCGCAGTGGGAGAAGCTCGGCAAGAGCTGGGAGGCCTTCGCCAAGACGCCGTCCGGCACCGGGCCCTGGCAGCTCACCGCCTTCCAGCCGCGCGAGCGCGCCGAACTCTCCCCCTTCCCCGGCTATTGGGACAAGGCGCGCGTTCCCAAGCTCGACAAGATGGGGCTGCTGCCGCTGCCGGAGGCCAATGCGCGCGCCGCCGCGCTGCGGGCAGGGCAGGTCGACTGGATCGAGGCGCCGTCGCCGGATCTGATCCCCTCGCTCAAGAGCGCCGGTTTCCAGATCATCACCAACGCCTATCCGCATAACTGGACCTGGCATCTCTCACGCGCCGAGGGCTCGCCCTGGAACGACATCCGCGTCCGCAAGGCCGCCAATCTCGCCGTCGATCGGGAGGGTCTCAAGGAGCTGCTCGGCGGGCTGATGATCCCCGCACAGGGCTTCTATCCGCCCGGCCACCAGTGGTTCGGCAACCCGACATTCAAGGTCAAGCTCGACCAGGCCGAGGCCAAGAAGCTGCTGGCCGAGGCCGGCTTCTCGCCCGCCAAGCCGGTGACCACCAAGATCCTGATCGCACCATCGGGCTCGGGCCAGATGCAGCCGCTGCCGATGAATGAATTCGTCCAGCAAAACCTCGCCGAGGTCGGCATCAAGATCGATTTCGAGGTCGTCGAATGGAACACGCTGATCAACATCTGGCGCGCCGGCGCCAACCATGAATCGTCGCGCAAGGCGACGGGCATGAACTACACCTACTTCATCCAGGACCCCTTCACCGGCCTGATCCGCCATCTCCAGTGCAACCTCCAGCCGCCGGCCGGCACGAATTGGGGCATGTATTGCGATCCCGAGATGGACAAGCTGTTCGAGCAGGTCCGCAACACCTTCGACGCGACGGCGCAGACGGCCCTGCTGCAGAAGATCCACGAGAAATATGTCGATGAGGCGCTGTTCCTGATGGTGACGCATGACGTCAACCCGCGCGCCATGAGCCCCAAGGTGAAGGGTTTCGTTCAGGCGCAGAACTGGTTCCAGGACTTCTCGTCGATCACCATGGTGAAGTGAGGTCGGCTTTGGCTCGGTGGTTTGCTCTACCCCCCTCGCGTCATCCTGGGCGACCGCAGGTCGTCCCGGGATCCATCATGGAGCTCTGCGCCCTACGATGGATCCCGGCGCTTCGCTTCGCTCCGGCCAGGATGACGATCGAGGTTGGAATGACTGCTGAGCCAAAACCATGCTGAAATACCTCGCCAAGCGCATCCTCTACGTCATGCCGGTGGCCTTCGGCGTCAGCCTGTTCTGCTTCCTCCTCGTGCATATCGCGCCGGGCGACCCGTTGACCTCGGTGCTGCCGCCCGATGCCTCGCAGGCGATGCAGGACGAACTGCGCAAGATCTACGGTTTCGACCGGCCGCTTCCCGTGCAGTTCGGCCTCTGGCTGATGAAGGCGCTGCAGGGCGACCTCGGCACCTCGATCGCCACGGGGCGTCCCGTCGCGGCCGAGGTCTGGCGCGCGGTCGGCAACACGCTGCTGATCGCAGGGCTTGCGACGGTGATCGGCTTCCTGTTCGGCTGCTTGTTCGGCTTCGTCGCCGGCTATTTCCGCGGCTCCTATCTCGATAAATTCGCCTCGATGCTCGCCGTGCTCGGCGTCTCCGTGCCGCATTACTGGCTCGGCATGGTGATGGTGATCGTGTTCTCGGTGCAGCTCGGCTGGCTGCCGCCGGGCGGGGCGGGGCCGGGCGGCTCGGCGGCCTGGATCTGGAACTGGGAGCATGTCAGCTACATGATCCTGCCCGCGATCACGATGTCGGTGATCCCGATGGGCATCATCGCCCGCACCGTGCGCGCGCTCGTCGCCGACATCCTCAACCAGGAATTCGTGCCGGCGCTGCGGGCCAAGGGCCTGATGGATTTCGGCGTCTTCAAGCATGTCGTGAAGAATGCCGCGCCGACCGCGCTCGCCGTCATGGGTCTCCAGCTCGGCTATCTCTTGGGCGGCTCGATTCTGATCGAGACGGTGTTCTCCTGGCCGGGCACCGGCTTCCTGCTCGGCAACGCCATCTTCCAGCGCGATCTGCCGCTCCTCCAGGGCACGATCCTGCTGCTGGCGATGTTCTTCGTCGGTCTGAACGTACTCGTCGACATCCTGCAGGGTCTTCTCGACCCCCGCGTCAGGAGGCGCTGAGATGACCGCGATCACCGAAGGCTCAGCCGCCCTAGTCGTTCCCCCGCTGGCGAAATCGCCCGGCTATTGGGCCGGCGTCTGGCGCCGGTTCAAAAAGGACAAGGTCGCTGTCGGCGCCGGTCTCGTCGTGCTGGCGATCATCCTGATGGCAGTATTCGCCGACTATGTCGCGCCGGCCGACCCGACCCGCTCCTCGATGCTGCGGCGTCTGCGGCCGATCGGCACGCCGGGCTACCCGCTCGGCGCCGACGAACTCGGCCGCGACATGCTCTCGCGTCTGATCCATGGTGCGCGACTTTCGCTCTTCATGGGCGTCGTGCCCGTTTTCGTCGCCTTCGTTGTCGGCTCGGTCATCGGCATCGCCGCCGGCTTCTTCGGCGGCAAGTTCAACACCATCACCATGCGCACGGTCGATGTGTTCTACGCCTTCCCATCGGTGCTGCTGGCGATCGCGCTCTCGGGCGCGCTCGGCGCGGGCATCACCAACTCGCTGCTCTCGCTGACGATCGTCTTCATTCCGCCCATTGCGCGCATCGCTGAGAGCGTGACGACGCAGGTACGCGGCATGGACTATGTCGAGGCCGCCCGCGCCAGCGGCGCCAACGCGCTGACGATCATTCGCGTCCATGTGCTCGGCAACGTGCTGGGGCCTATCTTCGTCTATGCGACGAGCCTGATCTCGGTCTCGATGATTCTCGCCTCGGGTCTCTCCTTCCTGGGCCTCGGCAACAAGCCGCCGACGCCGGAATGGGGGCTGATGCTGAACACGCTGCGCACCGCGATCTATGTCCAGCCCTGGGTGGCGGCGCTGCCGGGCGCGGCAATCTTCATCACCTCGATCTCGTTCAACCTGCTCTCCGACGGCTTGCGCTCGGCGATGGACGTGAAGGGCTGACCATGACGCTCGAAACCCATCCGGATCGCGGCGGCGCGGGCACCCCGCTGCTCCAGGCGAAAACCCTGACGAAGCATTTCCCGCTCGGCGGCGGCGCCGTCGTGCGCGCCGTGGACGGCGTCGATTTCGCCGTGATGAAGGGCGAGACGCTGGGCGTCGTCGGCGAATCCGGCTGCGGGAAATCGACGACGGCGCGCGTCGTGATGCAACTCCTCCCGCAGGACAAGGGCGAGATGCTGTTCGACGGCGAGATCGTTGGCGGGCAGGCACTGACGCTGAAGGAATATCGCCGCCAGGCGCAGATGGTCTTTCAGGATAGTTACGCCTCGCTCAACCCACGCCTGACCATCGAGGATTCCATCGCCTTCGGGCCGACGGTCCATGGCGTCTCGAAGGCTGCCGCCATCCTCAAGGCCCGCGATCTGCTCCAGCGCGTCGGGCTCGACCCCGCCCGCTTCGCGGCGCGCTATCCGCACGAACTCTCGGGCGGCCAGCGCCAGCGCGTCAACATCGCCCGCGCACTCGCTTTGGGCCCGCGCCTCGTCATCCTCGACGAGGCGGTCTCCGCGCTCGACAAATCCGTCGAGGCGCAGGTCTTGAACCTGCTCGCCGATCTGCGCGAGGAATTCGGCCTGACCTACATCTTCATCTCGCACGACCTCAACGTCGTCCGCTTCATCAGCGACCGCGTCATGGTGATGTATCTCGGCGAAGTGGTTGAGATCGGCCCCGTCGAGGAGCTCTACGGCGATCCGCGCCACCCCTATACCAAGGCGCTGCTCTCGGCGATGCCGTCCATGGACCCCGACAACCGCACCATGGAGGCCCCGCTCGCGGGCGATCCACCCAATCCGATCAATCCGCCCGAAGGCTGCCGCTTTCATCCACGCTGCCCCCACGCCCAGACCGTCTGCGCGAAGGTCAAGCCGATCCTGGCGACGATGGGGGACGGTGTACGCCAGGCCGCCTGCCATATGCAGGTGCCGGGCTCCGGCCACAGCCATGCCCCCGCATTGGAGGCCGCCGCATGAGCACGCCCCAAATCCCAACGCCCCTCGTCAAAATCGAGAACCTCACCGTGCGCTTTCGCGGCGCCCAGACGGTCCATGCCGTCAACGGCGTCTCGCTGACGCTGGAGCCGGGCAAGGTGCTCGGCATCCTCGGCGAATCCGGCTCCGGCAAGAGTGTCACGCTGAAGACGCTGCTGCGCCTGCTGCCCGAGAGCCGCACCGATATCGGCGGCAAGGTCTCGGTCGATGGGCGCGACGTGCTGGCTCTGAACCCGCAGGATCTCGCCGATTATCGCGGCGCGGTCACCTCGATGATCTTCCAGGACCCGGCGCTGGCGCTCGATCCGGTTTACACGGTTGGCGAGCAGATCGCGGAAGCCATCGTCCGGCACGAAAAGACGTCGATGAAGGCGGCGATGGCGCGCGCGCTCGAACTGCTCGAACTCGTCCGTATCCCGTCGCCCGCGCGACGCCTGAAGGCCTATCCGCATGAGATGTCGGGTGGCATGCGCCAGCGCGCGATGATCGCGCTGGCACTCGCGGCACGACCCAAGCTCCTGCTCGCCGACGAACCGACGACGGCACTCGACGCCACCGTGCAGATCCAGATCCTGCTGCTGCTGCGCCAGCTCCAGCGCGATCTCGATATGGGCATGCTGTTCGTCACGCACGACATCGGCGTCGCGGTCGAGGTCTCGGATCGGCTGGCGGTGATGTATGCCGGCCAGATCGTCGAGACCGGAACGGTGCGCGAACTCATCCGCGATCCGCAGCACCCCTACACCAAGGGGCTTTTGGCCGCGAACCTGCACGGCGCCAAGAAGGGCGAGCGGCTGGAGGCGATTCCCGGCGCCCCGCCGGCCCTGACCGAGCCGCCCGATGCCTGCTCCTTCGCGCCACGCTGCAAATTCGTCCAGGACCGCTGCCGGGCCGCGCTGCCACCGGCGGTGCAACTGGGCGAGGGCAGGGTGGTGCGTTGCATCCTGGCGGAACAGGCGCTGGTCGCGGCGGCTTAAGCCTACCTAAGTCAGGCCGGCAGAACGGTGTTCATCCCACGACGTCATTCCGGGCAAGCGAAGCGCAGACCCGGAATCCATCGTCGAGCGCCGACAGCACTCTATGATGGATTCCGGATCGGCGCCGCTTCGCGGCTGGTCCGGAATGACGGCGTTCCTTTCGAAATGTGATCGCTGGCGGGCCCAATTCAGCCCCACACCTCCCTGGCCGTCTCGACGATCAGCTCCAGCTTCCGCCACTGCTCGTCCTCGGCCAGCGTATTGCCCTCCTCGGTCGAGGCGAAGCCGCATTGCGGCGAGAGGCAGAGCTGGTCGAGGGAGACGAATTTCGACGCCTCGTCGATCCGCCGCTTGAGGTCGTCCTTGCTCTCCAGCACGCCGGTCTTCGAGGTCACGAGCCCGAGCACGACATGCTTGCCCTTGGGCAGGAAGCGTAAGGGTTCGAAGCCGCCCGAGCGGTCATTGTCCCACTCCATGAAATAGCCATCGACCGGCATGGTGTTGAACAGCACGTCGGCGATCGGCTCGTAACCGCCCGACGCGATGAAGGTCGACCGGAAATTGCCGCGGCAGAGATGCATGGTGATGGCAAGATCGGCCGGTTTGTCCTTCAGCGCGGCCTGCACCATGCCGGCATAGATCTCGGGCTGATACTCGGGATCGTCGCCGCGCTCGCGCAGCATCTCGCGCTGGGCCGGGTCGCAGAGATAGGCAAAGGATATGTCGTCGAGTTGGAGATAGCGGCAGCCGGCGTCGTAGAAGGCATGCACCGCGCCGTTATAGGCGGCGCCGACATCGGCGTAGAAGGCCTCCATCTGCGGATAGACGCCCATATTGATCATCTTCCGGCCGCCTCGGTAGTGCAGCATGCTCGGCCCGGGAATGGTCATCTTCGGGGTCGAGCCCGCCGCGACATTGTCCTTCAGGAAGCGGAAATGCTCGATCATCGGATGGCCGGCGAAGCCGACCTTCCCGACGATGCGCAGCGACTTGGCGATGCCGACGCCGCCCTTGAAGTTCATGCCGGAATCGGCGGTGATCGCCTCGACGCCGTCGAGTTCTTCCATGAAGTCGAAATGCCAATAGGCCCGGCGAAACTCGCCATCGGTGATGCCCTGAAGCCCGATCGCCTCCTGCTTGCGGATAAGCTTGACGATCTCGCCATCCTCGATCGCCTTGAAGGCGGCATCGTCGAGCGTGCCTGCCGCATGCTGCTCGCGCGCCTGCTTGAGCGGGGCACTCCGCAGCAGGCTGCCGACCATGTCGGCACGGAAGGGAGGGGTGGTTCTGGTCATGGGCTGGTCCTCGGTTCGGTCGGGGTTTGAGGGCGCGGCGCGCGTTTCGCGCGGGCGGGTTTTTCGGCGACGGAGAGATGCGCCGCCATCGCCGCCTCGTCGGCCAGCAGCGCGTCGGAGCGGGCGGCGTAAACGATGGCGCCCCTGTCCAGAATGATCGCCTCATCGGTGAAGGGCAGGATCTTGCGCGCCTTCTGCTCGACCAGGATGGTGGTCAGCCCTTCCTCGCGGTTGAGCCTTGCTATCGTGGCCAGCAACTCGTCGACGATGATCGGGGCCAGCCCCTCCAGCGGTTCGTCGAGCAGCAGCAGTTTCGGGTCCAGCATTAGCACGCGCGCGACCGCCAGCATCTGCTGCTCGCCGCCCGAAAGCTGGTTGCCGAGATTGCGACGCCGCTCCTCGAGGCGCGGGAACAGGGCATAGGCGCGGGCCACGCTCCATCGCGTGCCGCGCCGGATGGCGGTGAGGTTTTCCTCCACCGTCAGCGAACGGAAGATGTTTCGCTCCTGCGGCACCCAGCCGATGCCGATGGCGGCGCGCTTCTCCGGCGGCAGCCGCGTGATGTCCTCACCCTGGAAGCGGATTGTCCCCGCGACCTGGCGCGTCAGGCCCATGATCGAGTCGATCAGCGTGGTCTTGCCAGTGCCGTTGCGGCCGAGCAGCGCCAGCGCGGCGCCCTCATTCAGCTTGAGCGAGAGTCCGTTGATCACGACCGCCTCGCGATAGCCGGCGACGAGTCCGTCGATCTCCAGCAGAGCAGCCGGGCGTTCAGACATGAACATCTTCCCCGAGATAGACAGATTTGACACGGGGATCGCTCGAAATCTCGGCGACGCTGCCCTCGGCGAAAAGCTGCCCCTGCACCAGCACCGAGATGCGGTCGGCAAAGGAGAAGACCAGCTCCATGTCGTGCTCGATCAGCAGCACGGTGACGTCCTCGGGCAGCGCCTCGACACTGTCGAGCACATCGTGGCGCTCGTCCTCGGGCACACCGGCGGCGGGCTCGTCGAGCAGCAGCAGCGAAGGCTTGCAGGCCATGGCGAGGGCGATCTCAAGCAGGCGCTGCTTGCCATAGGGAAGGGTCGCGGTGCGCCGCGTCATCAGCCCACCCAGCTTCATGCGCAGGAGCAGAGCCTCCGCCTCGTCGATCACGGCGCTGTTCTGACCGACCCCGCTCCACCAACGCGCGCCCGCGCCCTGCCGCTCCGCGATGGCGAGGCCGACGGTCTCGATCGGCGAGAGGTCGGCGAAAAGCTGGTTGATCTGGTAGGTCCGCGCCATGCCGCGTCGAACCCGGAGCTGCTGGCTGACCTTGGTCACGTCCTCTCCGTTGAGATGGACCGTGCCCGACGTCGCCGGCAGCACGCCGGTCAGCAGGTTGATGAAGGTGGTCTTGCCGGCACCGTTGGGGCCGATCAAGGCGTGCCGGGCGCCGCGGGCAACGCTGAGGGAGATGTCCGCATTGGCGTTGAAGCCACCGAAGGACTTGCTCAGGCCGATCGTCTGCAGGGCGGGCGAGGGCGTCGGTGCGGTCATGGCCGGCTCCCCGCCAGCCAGCGCAGCAGCGGCGCAAAGGGTCGCGCCAGCTCCGTCACCAGACGGTCGCGGCCGATCAGCACGAGGATCACCAGGATGAAGCCCATCCAGAAAATCCAGTAGGCCGGCGTCATTGCAGACAGCGTGTCCTTCATCAGCTTGAAGGCGATCGCGCCGATCAGCCCGCCATAAAGATAGCCCGAGCCTCCGATGACCAGCACCAGCAGCGCATCGGCCGAGCGGGCGAAGTCGAGCACTTCCAGAGAGACGAATTGCGTCGTCTGGGTGAGCAGCGCGCCGGCCATCCCGGCATAGACCGCCGCCAGCGTGTAGACGGCGACGATCCGCCGGTTCGGCGCGATGCCGATCGTGGCGGCGCGAAGCCGGTTATCCTTCAGCGCCTTGAGCGACAGTCCGAAGGGCGAATGCACGATCCGCCGCGCCAGCAGAAACAGCAGGAAGGCGGTCGTCAGGCTGTAGACATAGGCCGTGGTGCCGGCGAAATCGAAATCGAAACGCCCGAGGATCGGCCCGACCGAGACGCCCAGCAGGCCATCGGCGCCGCCAGTGATCCAGTCGAGCCGGTTGGCGAGTTCGTGCAGAATGAGCGCGACGCCAAGCGTCACCATCAGCCGGGTCAGATCCGTGCCGCGCAGGATCATGAAGCTCGCCAGCAAGCCGACGAGACCGGCCGCCGCGCCCGACAGCACGAGCCCGGTCACCGGCTCCGAAATGCCATGCTTGGCTAAAAGCCCCGCCGCATAGGCGCCGACGCCGAAGAAGGCGGCGTGTCCCAGCGAGACGATGCCGGCATAGCCGAGGATCAGGTCGAGCGAGAGCGCGAACAGCCCGAGGATCACGATCTCGTTCAGCAGCAGATGGCGATTCGGCAGCAGAAGGATCAGCCCGAAGGCACTGATCCAGAACAGGATTTCCGGCCAGCGCCAGGCGGGTTTCGCCCGCAGGAAAGCCGATGGCGAGAGCGGCTCGGCCGCCATCTGCGGCATCGGAGGGGGATTGGCGGACATCGCTCAGCGTCCCCGCGCGAACAGGCCCTGCGGTCTGATCATCAGCACGCAGAGCATCATCGCATAGATGATGAAGGCGCCAAGCTGGGGCACCAGATATTTGCCCATGACATCGGCGACGCCTAGCAGCAGTGCCGCCAGCAGCGGCCCGGTCAGGCTTGAGGTGCCCCCCACCGTCACGACGATCAGGAAATACAGCATGAATTTGAGCGGGAAGGTCGGGTCGAGCCCGACGATCTCGGCGCCCAGCGCGCCGCCCAGTCCGGCCAGGCCGGAGCCGAAGGCGAAGTGATCGCGAAGACCTTGCCGACCGGGATGCCCAGCCCCCGCGCGGCGCGCCGGTCATCGACGGCGGCGCGCAACTGGCTGCCGAAGCGCGTCTTCGCCAGCACCCATTGTAGCCCCAGCGCCATCAGCCCGCAGACCACGACGATGAACAGCCGGTAGATTCCGATCCCGACCTCGCCGAACATGACGCGGCCCTGCAGCCAGCCTGGCAGGCGCACGCTCTGCTGCTGCGAGCCCATCAGCCAGTCGGTCGCTGCGATCGCCATGAAGACCAGCCCGATCGAGAACAGCACCTGGTCGAGATGGCTGCGCTCATACATGTGGCGGTAGAGCAGGCGCTCGGCGGCGAGCCCGAGAGCCGCGCTGAACAGGAAGGCCAGCGGCAGGCAGGCCAGGAAGGGCAGGCCGAACCGGTTCATCAGCACGACCGCGGCATAGCCGCCGGCCATGGCGAAGGCGCCATGCGCGAGGTTGACGAAGTTCATCAGCCCCAGCGTGACCGCAAGACCCGCCGCGAGCACGAAGAGCAGCATGCCATAAGCGATGCCGTCGAACAGGATGGTCAGCAAGGGCAGGGGCTCCTGACGGGTAGGCGGCTCTACGGTGCGGAAGAGCGAGACGCTGGCGGAGTCGGGCTCTTCCCTTCCCCCTCGTGGGGAAGGGATAGGGATGGGGGGCGAACGACCGGGCGAGCGACGAACCCAGTCGTCAGCCCCCCATCCCGGCCTCCGCTTCGCTCGGCCGACCCTCCCCACAAGGGGGAGGGAAGTCAGCGGCGTTCTGCTTTACTTCGCGGCCTTCACCGGGTCGGGCACCGCTTCAAACGTCGAGAACTCGACATTGTGGAGCTGCCCGTCGACCTTCTCGACCTTGCGGACATAGACGTTCTGGACGATGTCGCGGGTCTTGGCGTCGATCGAGATCGGCCCGCGCGGGCTGGTCCAGGCCATGCCCTTCATCGCCTCGACGAGAGCGGTGCCGTCGGTCGCGCCATTGGTCTTCTTCAGCGCCTCGTAGATCAGGTGCATGCCGTCCCAGCCGCCGACCGCCATGAAGTTCGGCCGCGTATTGGCTGCCTTGCGGAAGGCCTCGACGAAGGCCTTGTTCTCCGGCGAGGGATGAGCCGCCGAATAATGATGTGTCGTGATGGTGCCGAGCGCAACGTCGCCCATGCTGTCGACGATATCGTCGTCAGTGACGTCGCCGGTCGCGATCAGGCGCACGCCCGACTTGTCGAGCCCGCGTTCGACGAACTGCTTCATGAACTGCGAGCCCGCGCCCGAGGGCACGAAGACGAAGAGCGCGTCGGGCTTGACGTCGGCGACACGCTGCAGGAAGGGCGAGAAATCGGGGTTGCGTAAGGGGATACGAACCTCGCCGACGACCTCGCCGCCGGCGGCTGTGAGCCGCTCCTTGAAGGCCTTCTCGGCATCGATGCCCGGACCGTAATCGGAGACCAGTGTCATCGCCTTCTTGATGCCGTTCTTGGCCGCCCAGTCGGCGATGCCGATCGTGACCTGCGGCAGGGTGAAGGAGGTGCGCAGGATGAAGGGGGACTGCTCGGTGATCGCGGAGGTCGCAGCCGCCATCACGATGGTCGGCGTCTTCGACTGCGTCGCCAGCGGCGCGACGGCGAAGGCGAGCGGGGTTAGACCGAAACCGGCGAGGAAGCTGACCTTGTCGTTGACCAGCAGCTCCTGCGCGATCCGGCGCGTGACGTCGGGCGTGCCGGTGTCGTCCTTGACGATCAGCTCGATCGTCTTGCCCGCGACGGTCGCACCCTTCTGGGCCATGTACAATTTGACGGCGGCCTCGATCTGGCGCCCGGTCGAGGCGAAAGGCCCGGTCATCGGCAGGATCAGCCCGACCTTGACGGTCTGCTGGGCCTGGGCATGAGCGACAGCGGGCGTCAGCAGCATGGCCGCGCCGCTCAGCGCGAGCAGGGTTCGACGCGACAGCTCAGAAGATGGTTTCATCATAACCTCCCGAATATGTGCGGTTATCGCACTTATAGTCTGATTTCGCACAAGTTTCGACGTGGTGTCTTGTGCTGTCAATCGGACGATAGACCACAACATCGCTGATCGGCATTCCCTCAAGGAAGGTCTGCGGCTATCAGCGTCGCCATTGCGCGTTGCGATGGACGCCGCGCCGACATAACGGAGCAGACCATGGATCTCGGGCTTCACGACAAGCGCGCTCTGGTGCTGGGCGCCAGCCGGGGGCTTGGCGCGGCGATCGCCCGCACGCTCGCCAGCGAGGGTGCCTCGGTGATCGCGGCCGCGCGCAATGTCGCGGCGACCGATGCCTGGGTGAGCCAGTGTCCCGAGGAAGTCCGCGGCCGCATCTTCGCGGCGAACCTCGATCTGTCCGATCTCGCCTCGGTCGATTCGCTGGTCGGCGTGCTCAAGGATGCTGGCGGCATCGACATCCTGATCGGCAATTCCGGCGGCCCGCCGCCGGCCGAGGCCCGCGAGGCCGGCCGCGACGATTGGCTCAAGCATTTCGAGGCGATGGCCGCCAATCTCTTCCATCTGGCGCAGGGCATGCTGCCGGGCATGGTCGAGCGCGGCTATGGCCGGATCATCACCATCGCCTCCTCCGGCGTCGAACAGCCGATCCCTCGGCTCGCTTTGTCGAACGGCATCCGCGCGGCCGTGGTCGGCTGGTCCAAGACGCTGGCTGCGGAAGTGGCTGGGCAGGGCGTGACCGTCAATGTCGTGCTGCCGGGCCGCATCCACACCGAGCGTGTCGACCAGCTCGATCAGGCGGCCGCTGACCGCACGGGCACGACGCCGGACCAGGCCGCCAAGGCCTCGCGCGCCACCATTCCCGCCGGCCGCTACGGCACGCCGCAGGAATTTGCCGATGTGGTCGCGTTCCTGGCGAGCGAGCGCGCAAGCTATGTGACGGGCGCCAAGATCCGCATCGACGGCGGCGCGACGCGCGGCATCTGAGCGCTTGGGCTGATCACGCGGTCAAGAGCGCCGGCCAGCTTCTGCTGACCGGCGTGACGTCAGGCAGCCTGCGAATAGGCGGTGCCGGAGGTGCTGGTGCCGCCGAGCTGATACGTATTGCCATAGGCCTGCGACGCGCTGGACGAGGCGCTCGACGGCGGAGGGCCGGGGGGCGGACCGCGCTTCTCCAGCGCCGCCTGGAAGTCGCTCTGCTCTTCCTCGGTCACAGAACCGTCCGCGTTCGAATCGATCGCCTCGAACAGCTTGCTCAAGAGATCGCTGGACGAACTGGTGCCGGAGGAGAAGGCCGAGAGAAATTCTTCGCTTGAGATGCCGCCATCGGAGTCGGCGTCGATCTGGGCGAAGATGTCGGTCTCGTCGTCGCTCTCCTGCGTCGTGCCGGTCTGGCTGGTGCCCTCCGTCTGCAGGCCGAACAGGAAGGACTGCAACTGCTGCTGGGCCTGCTCGGCCTTGGCCTTGAAAGCGTCCGTCTCCTCCCTGGTGACCGACCCGTCGCTGTCGGAGTCGATCGCCTTGAAGAGCTCTTCGCTCTTGGCGCTGTCGGCGTTCTTGGGCGCGCCGCTCTTGAATTCGTCGATACTCAACCCGCCGCTGGTGTCGCTATCGAGCTTGTCGAAGCTCGGGGGTTTCGGCGGAGGCGGACGATACCCGCCGCTGACGCCACTGATGCTGGACATGAATGGTCTCCATCGCGTCACCGCCGGATGGCGGCTCCCGCAGTTTCGACCCGGAGTCCATGCTCGACGGCTAAAAGGGGCCCTGTCGACGCAAGGATTTTGGTTACGACAGATGTCGTTTTTCAGCGCTGGAAATGGATGGAAACATATTGATGTGCCGCCCGCGGCTTCAGTCAGCGATCACGGCGGTCGCCTCGATCTCGACCATGGCCTCCGGCTCAACCAGCGAGACGACCTGCACCACCGCCATCGCCGGGAAATGCCGGCCGAGCACGTCCCGGTAAACAGGGCCGAGTTCCTTCAGGCTGCCGCGGTAGGCCTCGATATCGGTGACATACCAGGTCAGCCGCACGATGTCCTCGATACGCCCGCCGCCGGCCTCGACCACGGCCTTGATGTTGATCAGCGTCTGCCGAAGCTGCGGCAGGAAGCCGTTCGCGAAGACGCCCTGCTCATTCCAGCCCACAAGGCCGCCGGTCACCAGGACGCGACCTTGCGCCACCATGCCGTTGGCATAGCCGCGCGGCACCGGCCAACCCTTGGGCAGGATGGCGCGGGACAGGGTTTCGTTCGACATGGGCGTCGCCTCGGTTCGGGGCCGTTCCGGCTCGTCTGACAGATAGAATGGTTCAGGCTTCGCCCTGCGCCATCTGCCGCAGCGCGAAGCGCTGCAGCTTGCCGCTGGCGGTCTTGGGCAGGGCGGTGACAAACTCGATTGCGCGGGGGTATTTGTACGGCGCGATACCGGCCTTCACATGGTCCTGCAAGAGCTTGAGCATCGCAGCATTGCCGGTCGCGCCTTCGCGCAGAACGACATAGGCCTTCACGATGTTGCCGCGCTCGGGGCAGGGGGACCCGACCACGCCGCATTCCAGCACGTCGGGATGGCCGAGCAGGCAGGCTTCCACCTCCGGCCCGGCGATGTTGTAGCCCGACGAGATGATCATGTCGTCCGAACGCGCCTGGTACCAGAAATAGCCGTCCTGGTCGCGGATATAGGTGTCGCCGGTGATGTTCCAGCCGTTCTGGACATAGTTGCCCTGGCGCGCATCGGCGAGATAACGGCAGCCGATCGGCCCGCGCACGGCCAGCCGGCCAGGCGTGCCGTCGGGCACGTCGCGACCGTCTGAATCGACAATTTTCGCCTCGTAGCCCGGCACGGGGATGCCGGTCGAGCCGGGGCGGATCGCCTCGAGCGGGGCTGCGATGAAGATGTGCAGCAATTCCGTCGCGCCGATGCCGTCCATCAGCTTCATGCTGGTCTTCGCCAGCCACGCGTCGAAGACCGGCTTGGGCAGCGTCTCGCCGGCCGAGACGCAGATCCGGAGCGAGCCGACGTCGCGCCCGTCGAGCTTGTCGAGCATGGCGCGATAGGCGGTCGGCGCGGTGAACATCACGCTCGCCTTGTGCCGCTCGATCGCGTCGATCAGGTCGAAGGGGCCGGTCTTGTCCGGCAGCACAGCGGCCGCGCCGATCCGGAACGGGAACAGCACCATGCCGCCCAGCCCGAAGGTGAAGGCGAGCGGCGCCGAGCCGATGAAACGATCGTCCGGCGTAGCCTTCAGGACCTTGGCGCCATAGGCGTCGCAGATCACCAAAAGGTCGCGTTGGAAATGCATCGTGCCTTTGGGCTCGCCCGTCGTGCCCGAGGTGAAGCCGATCAGGCAGACATCGTCGCTAGAGGTATCGACGGGCTCGAACACCTCGTAGCCCGGCTGCGCCATCAAAGCCTCAAGTTCGTAACCCTCCGCGCCGAAGGCGACGATCCGGGCCAGCTCAGGCACCTGCGTCTGGGCCGTCTCCAGTTCCGCCCGCAGGCGATGATCGCAAAGCGCCAGCGCGATCCTCGCCTTGCGGATCGGATAGACCAGTTCGACCGCCCGCAGCATCGGCATCGTCGCGACCACGACGCCGCCGGCCTTGATCACCGCGAGATAGGCCGCGACCATCATAGGCGTGTTCGCGGCGCGCAGCAGCACACGGTTGCCCGCGACCATGCCGAGATCGCGCGTCAGCACATTGGCGATGCGGTTGATGCGCTCCGCGAGATCGCCATAGCTCCAGCTCAGATGGTCGCCGATGATCGCGATGCGGTCGCCGCGCCCCTGCGCGACATGGTCGTCGACGAGCGCCGCGACCGCGTTGAGCCGTTCCGGATAGTGCAGCCCGGCCGTGTCGAGGTCGATCTGCGGCCATTGCGCCAGTGGCGGCAGGTTGTCGCGCGCGAAACTGTCGATATGGCCGGAGCGCAGGAAGTTCATGGCCGTAACCTCTCGTCCTTCTAGCTTTTGGCTTTGAGAAGGTCGCGCGCGATCACGATCTTCTGGACCTCGCTGGCGCCCTCATAGATGCGCAACGCCCTGATCTCCCGGTACAATTCCTCCACCTTGACGCCCTTGGTGACGCCTAAGCCCCCATGAATCTGGACGGCCCGGTCGATCACGGCTTGAGCGTTCTCTGTCGCGACGAGTTTGGCGAGCGCGGCTTCGCGGGTGACCCGCGCCGCGCCGCGATCCTTGGTCCACGCCGCGCGGTAAACCAGCAGCGCCGCCGCATCGACCTGCGCCGCGCTGTCGGCGATGGCCGCCTGGCTGAGCTGGAGATCGCCCAGCGTGCCGCCGAAGAGCTTGCGGCTGTTGGCATGCGAGATCGTCTCGTGCAGCGCCCGCCGGGCGAAGCCGAGTGCGGCCGCTCCGACCGTCGAGCGGAAGATGTCGAGCGTCGCCATCGCCACCTTGAAGCCCTCGCCCGGCCCGCCGATCCGGTTCTCGACCGGCACGCGGCAGCCCTCGAACCGCAAGGTCGCCAGCGGATGGGGCGCGATCACCTCGATCCGCTCGGTGACGCTCAGGCCCGGCGTGTCGGCCTCGACCAGGAAGGCTGACAGCCCGCGCGCGCCCGGTGCCTCGCCGGTGCGGGCGAAGACGACGTAATGGTCGGCGATGCCGCCATTCGAGATCCAGCTCTTCTCGCCATCGATGCGGACATGATCGTTGCCGTCGGGCGTTGCCGTCGTTGCCATCGCCGCGACGTCGGAGCCGGCTTCCTTCTCCGACAATGCGAAGGCGGCGATCCGCGCGCCCTCGCGGACGCCCGGCAGGATGCGCTGCTTCATCGCATCCGAGCCGGCAACCGTGATCGCGCCGGTCCCGAGCCCCTGCATCGCGAAGGAAAAATCGGCGAGCCCGTCGCGCGCCGCCAATATCTCACGGGCGAGGCAAAGCGTCCGCACATCCAGCGCGGCGGTCAGCCCGCCGAAAGCCTCCGGGACGACGGCGCGCAGGAACCCGCCTTCGCCAAGCGCCCTGACACGTGCGCGACAGGCGGCATCGACATCGTCATGCGGCAGGCCGGGCAGGGTGGCGTCGGCCCAGGCCGAGAGTTCCTCCGCGAAGCGGCGGTGCCGGTCCTCGAAGAAGGGCCAGTCGAGCGTGTCGCCGAGGATGCCGTCGAGGTTCGCCGCGCCCATCTCAGTTGCCCTCGAAGACCGGCTTCTGCTTGTTGGCGAAGGCATGGTAGGCGCGTGCGAAATCCTCCGTCTGCATGCACAGGGCCTGAGCCACGGCCTCGGCCTCGATCGCGCTTTCGACCGACATCGCCCACTCCATCTCGAGCATGCGCTTGGTCATGGCGTTGGCGAAGGTCGGCCCATCGGCCAGCTCAGTGGCGAGCGCCTGCGCCTCGGCCAGCACCGCTTCTCTCGGGATCAGCCGGTTGAGAAAGCCCCAGCGCTCGGCCTCCTCGCCGCGCAGCATCCGCCCGGTATAGAGCAGTTCGGCGGCACGGCCCTGGCCGATGATGCGCGGCAGCATCGCACAGGCGCCCATGTCGCAACCGGCGAGACCGACACGGTTGAACAGGAAGGCGATCTTGCTCTCCGCCGTGCCCAGCCGCAGATCCGACGCCATGGCGATGATCGCGCCGGCTCCCGCGCAGATGCCGTCGATCGCCGCGATCACCGGCTGCGGGCAGGCCCGGATCGCCTTGACCAGATCGCCGGTCATCCGGGTGAACTTTAAAAGCTCCTTGGTCTCCATCGCGACCAGAGGGCCGATGATCTCGAAGACGTCGCCCCCGGATGAGAAATTCCCGCCCGCGCCCGTCACCACGATCGCCTTGACTGTCTCTTCCTTCTGGGAGGCGAGGAAGAAATCGGTGAGTTCACGGTAGCTTGCGAAGGTCAGCGGATTCTTTTTCTCAGGCCGGTTCAGCGTCACAGTCGCGACCTTGCCGGCGACCGACAACGCGAAATGAGCCGGCTGGAACTCAGCCAGCGGCAAAATCGTGGCGTTGGCGAGGCTCGTCATCAGGCGTCTCCTTTGGCCGCCCCGTCCGCCCGCGCCGCGATGGCTCGGTGCAGCGAGGTCTTGGTCTGCCCGAGCAGCCGAAACAACTGCCCGATCTCCGGCTGGTCGAGCCCGGCGAAGAGCTCGGCGATCCAGCCCTCATGGCGTTCGGCCATCGCCTTGAAAGCCTTGCGCCCCTGCGCCGTCAGGGTCAGCACCTGGACGCGTCGGTCCTGCGTCGCGGCGCGCTTGTCGACGAGCCCGTCCGCGAGCAGGCCAGCGACGACGGCCGTGACATTGCCGTTCGAGACCATCAGCCGCTGCGAGACCTCGCCGACGGTCATGCCGGTGCTCGACTTGTCGAGCTGCGCCATCAGGTCGAAGCGCGGCAGCGTCGTCCTGAATTCCTCGCGCAGCCGGTTGCGGATCTCAGTTTCGATCAGCGTCGAGCAGGTCAGCATTCGCAGCCACAGCCGCAACTCGTCCTTGTGGTCGCCGGGGCGTTCGCTCGCCTTGGTCTCGCGGTCGAGCAGGAGGCCGGGAACAGTCGTCTCCATGGCGCTAGAACTCCCCGCCATTGATCATCAGCGACTGGCCGTTGACCGAGCCGCTGCCGGGCCCGCAGAGATAGAGCACGCTGGCTGCGACCTCGTCGGGCGCAATCAGCCGCCCTTGCGGGTTGGCCTTGACCATCTCGGCCAGCGCCTGCTCGCGTGTCGCGCCCGTCTTGGCGATGATGGTGTCTATCCCGCCAGCGACCATGTCGGTGTCGGCATAGCCGGGGCAGACGGCATTGACCGTGACGCCGGAACGCGCCGTTTCCAGCGCCAGCGACTTCACCAACCCGACGACGGCGTGCTTGGCCGCGACATAGGCCGAGACATAAGCGTAGCCCCGATGGCCGGCGGTCGAGGCGATGGCGATCAAGCGCCCGTCACGGCGTTCGATCATGCCGGGCAGGGCGGCGTGGAACAGGTTGACCGTGCCGATCAGGTTGATCTCGGTCATTCGGCGGAAGCGTTCGGCCGGACTGCGCAGGAACGGCCCGGTCTCGACGGCGCCGGCATTGGCGATGGCGATATCGATGGGCTGCGCCTGCGCCAGCTGTGCGATCGACGTGCCGACGGCGGCCTCATTGGTGACGTCGCAGACGGCATGGGCATCGGCATCGCCCGCCACGCAGACGGCCACCAGAGCGGCCTCGTCGCGACCCAGAACGGAAACGCGCGCACCCTGACGTCTGAGCGCGGCGGCGATCGCGCGGCCGATCCCGCGTCCGCCTCCGGTCACCACCGCGTGCCGCCCTGCCAGGAGCATCAGATCCACCTCCAGAAGCGCCCAATCTATTTTAGGTCTAAAGCAATTTGCAAGCGCCCGCGAGCGACGGGTGCGATTTTGCACAACGGAGGTCGAATTCTGCCAATCGCCCCAGAAAGAACCGATTTTTGGCTGCGTCGATTGATCTCGGTCAAGGCGCCGAGACAGCGGCTTGAGCCTAATTTATTTTAGGCCTAAAATAATTTTCGCAATCGGTTTTGGGGAGGGCATCATGCGTATCGCGGTTGTCGGCGGCGGGCCTGCCGGACTCTATTTCGCCCTCCTGATGAAGCGCGACTGGCCCGACCTCGACATCACCGTCTTCGAGCGCAACCAACCGGACGACACCTTCGGCTTCGGCGTGGTCTTTTCCGACCAGACGCTCGACATCTTCAAGGCCGCCGACCAGGCCAGTTACGCGGCGATCCGCGATAATTTCGCATATTGGGACGATATCGAGGTCCACTTCAAGGACAGCGTCCACCGCGTTTCCGGCAACGGCTTCTGCGGCTGCTCGCGGCGCTCGCTGCTGCTGCTGGTGCAGGATCGTGCTCGCGAACTCGGGGTCACTTTGCGCTTCGGCGAGGAGGCCGACGACATCGAGACCCTCAAAGCGGAGTACGATCTCGTCGTCGGCGCCGACGGCATCAACAGCCGCATCCGCGAGGGCTGGCGCGACCGCTTCCAGCCCGAAGTCGATCTGCGCCCCAATCACTTCACCTGGATGGGCTCGACCCGGCCCTTCGACGCCTTCACCTTCTTCTTCAAGCAGACGCAATACGGCGTCTTCATCGCCCATTGCTACCAATACGAGGCCGGCCGCTCGACCTGGGTGCTGGAGACCGACCCCGAGACCTTTGCGAAAGCCGGCCTCGACGCCATGGACGAGGCGGCTTCCGCGGCTTTCCTCGAAGGCGTCTTCGCCGCAGAACTGCAGGGCCACAGGCTCGCCACCAACCGCTCGCTCTGGCGCAATTTCCCGATGATCCGCTGCCGCAACTGGGTCGTCGAGAACGTCGTGCTGATCGGCGACGCCAAGGCGACGGCGCATTTCTCCATCGGCTCGGGCACCAAGCTCGCGATGGAGGATGCGATCGGCCTGCACAGGGCCTTCCACAAGGCGGGGCTGAACGTCGCCGAGGCGCTGGGCCTGTTCGAGCGCACCCGCCGCGAGGAGGTCGAGAAGACGCAGCATGCGGCCGACGTCTCGCTGGTCTGGTTCGAGCAGCTCAAGCGCTTCTGGGATTTCGATCCCCTGCGCTTCGCCTTCGGCCTGATGACGCGCTCCAAGGCGATCACCTATGACAACCTCGCGCTGCGCGCGCCGGAGATGGTCGCGGCGGTCGACGCGATGGTCGCCGCCGAACTCGGCCCGCTCGCCCGACGCCGCAAGGATGGCACGGCTGCACCTCCCGCCTTCCAGCCGCTCGAGCTGCGCGAGATGCGCATCGAGAACCGCTTCGTCCTGGCGCCGATGTGCCAGTATTCGGCTGATGACGGCGTTCCCGGCGACTGGCACCTGATGCATTACGGCGCGCGCGCCATCGGCGGGCCTGGCCTGATCTTCACCGAGATGACCTGCGTCTCGGCCGATGCCCGCATCACGCCGGGCTGCGCCGGGCTTTACACCGACGCGCAGGAATCCGCCTGGGCCCGCATCGTCGACTTCGTCCATGCCAACTCGGCGGCCAAGCTCTGTCTCCAGCTCGGTCATGCCGGACGCAAGGGGGCGACGAAGCTGATGTGGGAGGGCATGGACCGCCCGCTGGATGAGGGCGCCTGGCCGATCCTCTCTGCCTCGCCTCTGCCGTATTATCCCGAAAGCCAAGTGCCGCGCGAGATGACGCGGGCCGACATGGACGCGGTCAAAGCAGATTTCGTCGCGGCCGCCGAGCGGGGTATGCGCGCCGGCTTCGACATGCTGGAGCTGCATTGCGCCCACGGCTATCTGCTGGCGAGCTTCCTGTCGCCGCTGACAAACCGCCGGGCGGATGAGTATGGCGGGTCGGTCGAGAACCGGCTGCGCTATCCGCTCGAGATATTCCGGGCGCTGCGCGAGGCCTGGCCGCGCGAGAAGCCCATGTCGGTGCGCATCTCTGCAACCGACTGGGCGCAAGGTGGTCTGTCGCCTGAGGATTCGGTGGCGATCGCCGAAGCCTTTGGGGCCGAGGGCTGCGACCTCGTCGACGTCTCGACCGGCCAGACGGTCCGTGAATCGCGCCCCGTCTATGGCCGAATGTTTCAGACCCCGTTCTCGGACCAGATCCGCAACGAGGCCCGGGTCGCGACCATGTGCGTCGGTAACATCACCACAGCCGACCAGGCCCACACCATCATCGCCTCCGGTCGCGCCGATCTCGTCGCGCTCGGGCGTCCGCATCTGGCCGATCCGTCGTTCGTGCTAAGGGCAGCGGCGTGGTACGGCGTCGATCTGATGCAGCCAGTGCAGTACGGGCCCGGCAAGGATCAACTCATGCGCAACACGCCGCGTGAGCGCCAGGATTTGGAGGAGTTGAAGCTCAAGGCGAAGCCGGGCCGCCACGCCGTTTCGCCATAGAACTGGGCTTCGCGCTACCATAGGAGCGCAGGCGGCGGAACATCGAACGGGGAAAAGGGTTTTCCATCTGCTCCCCGCTGTCACTGCGGGCTTCTGAAGGGGAAATCCTATGCTTCGTTGCTTGCCGCGTCTTGCCCTCGCCGTCACCCTGTCGTCGCTGGCTTTCGCCGCATCGGCCCAGACATCCGCGACCACGACACCGCCGGAATCCCCCGCCGAGGCCAAGGCCAGCGGCGGGCTCGGCCCCAAGACCACAGACCCGACGCAGATCGACAAGGGCCAGAACATGATTCTGCCCTCGGCCGGACGTTCGGAGCAATCCGCCGCGCCGACGATGGTTTACGACTGCAAGGAGAAGCCACAGGATTGCACGACGCCGGTCAATCCCGGCGACAAGGCCAGTGCTCCCGCCACATCGGCCACCCCGCCCGCACCGAAGCCCTGAGGCCTCTCAGCGGCTCTCCGTGATGCGCCGCCGGGCACCTTGGCTGATTGCGTGATTGCAATGGTGGCATTGTTTCGTCCGGCATTCCATTGCCGGCGATGCGCGCTATCTCTGCCCCGACAGTCGGGCGTCCTCGCCCGGCAACCATGTTGAGGGCCCAGCTCATGAAGCTGACAGGAATCCACCACGTCACGGCGATCTCAGCCGACGCATCCGGCAACCGGCGGTTCTACGTCGAGACGCTGGGCATGCGGCTGGTCAAGAAAACCGTCAATCAGGACGACACGTCGGCTTATCACCTGTTCTACGCCGATGGTGCGGGCTCGCCCGGCAGCGACCTGACCTTCTTCGACTGGCCGGCCTCTCCGGCCCGGCGGGGCACCCACTCCATCAGTCGCACGTCCTTGCGCGTAGCCGACGAAGCTTCATTGGAATGGTGGCGCGCGCGCCTCACCGAGGCCGGCATCGCCGTTACGCCGATCCGCCAGATCAACGGCCGCGCAGCGATCGATTTCGAGGATCCGGAAGGCCAGCGGCTGACCTTGATCGCTGATGGCGGCGCAATCCCCTTCGTCGTCTGGGACCGGAGCCCGGTTCCCGCCGAGCATCAGATCCGGGGCCTCGGGCCCGTCACCATCTCGGTGCCGAAGCTCGAGCGTACGGAAGTCGTGCTGACGCAGCTTCTCGGCCTTGAGGCCATAGGTAGCTATCGCGACGCTGCTCATGCCACAGGCGACATCCATGTCTTCAAGATCGGGGAGGGCGGGCCGGCCGCCGAACTCCATGTCGCGGTCGAGCCCGATCTGCCGCAGGCGCGCGAAGGCGCAGGCGGCGTGCATCATCTGGCGCTACGCACGCCGACTTTCGGCGATTACGACGCCTGGGCGGAGCGCCTGCGCGCTGCCGGCTATCCCAATAGCGGGCCCGTCGATCGCTTCTACTTCCGCTCGCTTTATCTGCGCGAGCCCAACGGCATCCTGATCGAGATCGCCACCGACGAGCCGGGCTTCGCCACGGACGAGCCGGCCGAGACGATGGGCGAAAAGCTCGCGCTGCCGCCCTTCCTCGAGGGCAAGCGGGCCCAGATCGAGGCGGGGCTGAAGCCGCTCTGAGGCCCCCCGGCCAGGCAGGGCCAATTGTCCTGATGCCATGCGGCGGGGGAAGGAGGCGTGCTCCCGCCGCACCGCAATTTATCCGCATGCGACGCGATCCGTTCACCCCGCTTTAACCACGCGCGCTTCTACTCGACATCGGCAGGTTTGCCGGTTTCCGCTGTCGACATCGACGGTGGGCGTGTGTTGCGTCAGGTCGAGAGCGGTACGGTATGTCGGGACAGGGCCTCAGGCTGCGTAAGGCGTCGCGCACCCGTTACCGGGTCGGCCACAATGTCGTGGTGCAACTCGCGGCCATCATTGTCGCCTGCGGCATCGGCTATGTCGCGCTCGAGCCCGGCCCCGATGCCCAGGTTCCAAACCGTGCGGCACCCGTTCGCGACGTCATGACGACGGGCTCCCTTGCAGCGTCGTCGACGGCCTACCGCGATCTCCTCAAGCCAGGCTTCACATTGGGCACCACGCCGGGCTCATTCGGCGGCAACGCGCCGATGCAGGCCGGGCTTCACCGCCTCGCCGAGCCTGCTTCGTCTCCCTTGTCCATTCCGGAGCAGCCCGTTCTGGCGGGGGCGCCGACCTCGCAACCAACCGCGACGACGTCGCTGGTCGCCCTGCACACCGAAGCGCCTGCGACCCCACAACAGGCGGTGACCCGCATCCTCAAGGATGCGCCGCTGCCCATTCCGCGCCCGGCCGAACTGAAGCTGCCCGTCACGGCTGAACAGCCGGCCATCGCGCTGCGCCAGCCAACGCGGCGTGCCCGGGTTGCGGCGGCCCCGGCCCCGGTCGTCGAGGACAACCGCTCCTTCTTCGAGAAGATCTTCAGTGCGCCGCGCCAGCCCAACGGCCCGGCCATGGCCTATGCGCCGCCCGAGGACGACGTCGTCGATCGTTCGCGCGGCCGGCGGCTGAGCCCCTCATTCGGTCCGCCGCTCACCACGGGCAACGCGACCGCGATCTACGATATCAGCGCCAAAGTCGTGCATATGCCCAATGGCGAGAAGCTGGAGGCGCATTCCGGCCTCGGCGACAAGATGGACGATCCGCGATTCGTCCATGTCCGGATGCATGGCGCGACCCCGCCCCACACTTACAACCTGGTCGAGCGCGAGGCGCTGTTCCATGGCAGCCGGGCCTTGCGCATGCACCCGGTCGGCGGCAGCAGTGCGATCTATGGCCGCTCCGGCCTGCTGACGCACCCCTATCTGCTCGGACCCAACGGCCAGTCGAATGGCTGCGTCTCGTTCAAGGATTACGACCGCTTCCTCCAGGCCTATCTGCGCGGGGAGGTGAAGCGCCTCGTCGTGGTCGCCAGCATGAACGATGCGCCCTCTTCGTTGGTGGCGTCGCTGACGCGGAGGTGATCGCCGCGTGATCGCGCGACCGGGAACGATGGTGCATGATCGTGGTTGAGCCCTCGTCACGATCATCGTCCCGGGAGATGCGCCATGATCCACGCTCCACTTCGTCAGGCCGGACACCGGCGCTTCGTCATCGCGGCTCTGGCCGGCGCCGCTATCCTGTCCAGCCTCCCCGTGCTCGCCCATCATGGCTGGTCATGGGCGGAGGGCGAGCAGATGGAGCTCAAGGGGACCATCAAGACGATCTCGATGGCGCCGCCTCACCCAATGCTGATGGTAACCGCAGCGGACGGCAAGGAGTGGCAGGTCGACCTCGGCAACCCCAGCCAGACCCAGCGCTCGGGCTTCACGGGCGACACCGCCAAGCCCGGTGAGGCCATCACCGCCTTGGGCAATCGCCATCTCGACAAGAGCAAGGCCCATATGAAGGCCGTGCGTATCGTCATCGCCGGCAAGAACTATGACATGTATCCGGAGCGCATCCGCACGAACTGACGCGGCATGGAGCTTCTCGCAGGTCTCGGCACGTGGCCCGGAGCCGTCCTGCTCCAGCAGAACGGCACGATCTACCTTCTCGTCAACGCCAGCCACATCCTCGGCATCGCGCTGCTGATCGGCGCCATCCTGTCTCTCGATCTGAGGCTGATCGGATTCTTCCCGTCGGTGCCCGTCGCGGTCGTCGCGCCGTTCCTGTCGCGCATCGCAGCCTGCGGACTGGGGCTTGCCCTGCTGACGGGGGCCTGGCTGTTCACCGTGCGACCGGCGGAATACGCCGGAAACGCCGCATTCCTGTGGAAGCTCGGCTTGCTGCTGATCGCGCTGGTCAATGTCGCGGCCCAGCACCGCAGTGCCGCCTATGCCATGGCCATGACCGGCGTGGTGTCGCCGCCCGTCCGGGTCAGGGCCTTTGCCTCTGCCACTCTCTGGCTTGGGGTTCTTCTCGCAGGCCGCTGGATCGGCTTCCTTTAAGCGCAGCCCAGACCTGTCGCAGCCGCTTCGTCAGCCCTTGGCGGCAGCCTTTGGCTTCGCCGCCGCCTTCGCCTTGGCAGCGGCTGCTGTCTTGGCCGGCGCCTTGGCCTTGGCCGGCGCCTTTTTGGCACCGGGCTTCTTCGTCGCGGACGCTGCCTTGGCCTTGCCCGGCCCCTTGATGCCGCTCGATTCCGCCTTGGCGTTGACCAACTCGACCGCCTGTTCGAGCGTGATCGCCTCCTGCGTCATCGCCTTGGGCAGTGTCGCGTTGACCTTGCCCCAGTTGACGTAGGGCCCGTATTTGCCGGCCCGCACCACGAGCTTGCCGCCGCCGGGATGCTCGCCGAGCTCACGGCCCGGAACCGCCGCGCCGCGCCCGAAGCGAGCGCCCGGCCCGCCGGTTTCCTTGGCGACGATGAGGTCGATGGCGCGGTTGCCGCCGATCTGCAGAATGTCGTCGTCCTTGTCGATATTGGCGTAGGTCTTGCCGTGCTGGACGTAAGGCCCGTAGCGGCCGATGCCGGCGAGGATCGGCTCGCCGCTTTCGGGGTGCTTGGCGACCTCCTTGGGCAGCGAGAGCAGGGCGAGCGCGGTTTCGAGATCGACGCTGCCCGGGCTCATGCCCTTGGGCAGGCTGGAGCGCTTGGGCTTCTCGCCTTCGCCGAGCTGGATATAAGGGCCGAAGCGCCCGTCTCGAACGGTGACCTCGGCTTCCGTCACCGGGTCCTTGCCGAGAATGCGAACGCCCGGCGCGCCGGTGCCGCCCTCGGCCGTGGCCTCGCCATCGGCTGTCTGGACCGTGAGCGGGCGCGTGTAGCGGCATTCGGGATAGTTGGAGCAGCCGACGAAGGCGCCGAATTTTCCGAGCTTCAGCGAAAGCTGGCCGGTCCCGCAGACCTGGCAGGAGCGCGGATCGCCGCCATCCTCCCGCGTCGGGAAGACATGGGCGCCGAGCACGCCGTTCAGCGCCTCCAGCACCTCGGTGACGCGCAGATCCTTGGTGTCGCCGATCGATTTGGTGAATTCCTCCCAGAACTCACGCAGCACGACCTTGAAGTCGATCTCGGCATTCGAGACGCGGTCCAGCTTCTCTTCGAGGTTCGCCGTGAAGTCGAACTCGACATAGCGCTTGAAGAAGCTCTCCAGGAACGCCGTCACCAGCATGCCCTTGTCCTCGGGCACGAGCCGCTTCTTGTCGATGCGGACATATTCGCGGTCACGCAGTGTCGAGAGCGTCGCCGCATAGGTGGACGGCCGGCCGATGCCGAGCTCTTCCATGCGCTTGACGAGGCTGGCTTCCGAATAGCGCGGCGGCGGCTCCGTGAAGTGCTGGTCGGCGGCAATGGCGCGCTTCTCAAGAGGCTCACCCGTCTTCATGATCGGGAGCTTCTTGGAATCCTCGTCCTCCTCGTCGTCGCGGCTCTCCTGATAAAGCGTCAGGAAGCCGTCGAAGAGGGTGACCTGCCCGGTGGCGCGCAGTTCGAGGTTTCGGCCTGCGACCTTCGCCGCGATGTCGACGGTCGTGCGCTCCAGCGAGGCGGACTCCATCTGGCTGGCGATGGTGCGCTTCCAGATCAG
>QBLV01000002.1:34188-40220 GCA_003241815.1 Hyphomicrobiales bacterium
TCGTAGAGCTTCGCCTGCTCGGGTTCGAGATGGCGGATGACCATGGCGGGCAGGCGGCCGAGATCGGTCGGGCGGATCGCCTCATGGGCCTCCTGCGCGTTCTTGGCCTTGACGGTGTATTTGCGCGGCACGCCCGGGACATACTGGTCGCCGAACTCCTTGCCGATGACGCGGCGGGCAGCCGCGATGGCCGAGCCGTCCATGTCGACGCCGTCGGTTCGCATATAGGTGATGAGACCCACCGTCTCGCCGCCGATATCGACGCCCTCATAGAGCCGCTGCGCCAACTGCATCGTGCGAGCCGGAGCGAGCCCCAGCTTGCGCGACGCTTCCTGCTGCAGGGTCGAGGTCTGGAAGGGCGGGTAGGGGTGACGCTTGACGGGCTTGGCTTCGACATTCGCGACATCAAAGGCCGCACTCTCCAGGGCCTCCTTGAAGGCCTTCGCCTCCTCGCCATTGCCGATGTCGAGCCGGGTGATCTTTTTGCCGTCGGCGCCAACGAGGCGGGCATCGAAGACGCCGCCGGAAGGCGTCGCCAGGGTCGCGACGAGCGACCAGTATTCCCGCGCCCGGAAGGCCTCGATCTCGCGCTCGCGGTCGCAGACGATGCGCAGCGCCACGGACTGGACGCGGCCCGCCGAGCGCGCGCCCGGCAGCTTGCGCCACAGCACCGGCGAGAGCGTGAAACCGACGAGATAGTCGAGCGCCCGGCGCGCCAGATAGGCATCGACCAGCGCCTGATCCACCTGACGCGGATTGGCCAGCGCGGTCTGTACCGCCTCCTTCGTGACGGCGTTGAAGGTGACGCGCTCGACGGGGATGCCCTTGAGCGCCTTCTTGGCGGTGAGCGCCTCCAGCACATGCCATGAGATCGCCTCGCCCTCGCGGTCCGGGTCGGTCGCGAGGATCAGCTTGTCGGCGCCCTTCAGCGCCTTGACGATTTCGGATACCTGCTTGGCGCCGCGCCCCTCGATCTCCCACTTCATCGCGAAGTCGTGCTCGGGATCGACCGAACCGTCCTTGGCCGGCAAGTCGCGGATATGCCCGAACGAGGCGATGACCTCGTAATCGGAGCCGAGATACTTGTTGATCGTCTTGGCCTTGGCCGGCGACTCGACGACGAGGAGCTTCATGGTGCGGTGTCTCGGTAAAAGCTTCCTCGGAGCGCGGAACCGTCCCTATCGGGGCGGCTCCGCGACCGGTGAAAGACCCGGCGGTTCGGAATTCGCGCGAAAGTGGGTCAGGGGACTGGCCGTGTCAAACGCCGATTGCGCAGTCGCGGCGTTTGACGAGGTTCGGCGGCGTTTGAGCCACAATCGCGTGGAGCGCCAGGAGATGGCGGGTCAGGCGTCGCTGCGCAAGATGCGTGCATCGGTCTGCAGCGGCCGCCCACGCTCAGCTCAAGCCAGCGCAGCGTAGAGCTTGCCGAGGAAGCCGTCGAAGGATGCGCCGTCGATCCAGCGCAGCACGGCGACGAGATCGCTCTCCGGATCGACGAGGATCACGTTCGTCCCGGCACCGAGCGCCCAGAACGCGTTCGCCGGCACGCCGGGCTTCGCCGAGGGCTCGCGGTTCAGCCACCAGAGAAAACCGTAATTGGACAGGGTCGGGGAGGGCGCGACCATCTGCGCCACCCAATCGGCCGAGAGCAGGCTGCGGCCGCCCCATTGTCCCCCGCGCGCCATCAGCAGGCCGAAGCGGGCATGGTCGCGCGCGCCGATGAAAAGCCCGCCGCCCCAATGTCCGCCGCCGGGCACCGACTGGATGCGCTGGCCGTCGATCTCGACATAGGAGTTCTCGTAGCCCTGCCACTCCCAATCGGTCGAGGCGCCGATCGGATCCATGATCCGCTCGCGCAGCACTTGCGGCAGCGGCCGGCGGAAGCGCTGCAACAGGCAGTAGCCGAGCAGGTTCACGCGGACATCGTTGTATTCGTAGAAGCTTCCCGGCGTGTGCATCTCCCGACGCTGGCCCTTGCGGCTGTTGTCGGCGCCGGGCCCGATCTGCCGGTTATGATCGACCTGATCGGACTTCTCGAAGATCTCGCCCTGCCATTCGCTCGATTGCTGAAGCAGGTGCCGCCAGGTGATCTGCGCATTATGGGTGCTCTCGAAGAACGGCCCGGTCACGCTCCTGCCGACCGGCTCGTAGAGATCGGCGATCAAGCCATCCTGTACCGCGAGCCCTGCCAGCACGGACAGATAGCTCTTGGCGATCGAGAAGGTCATGTCGGTGCGGCTGGTGTCCCCCCATTCAGCGACGATCCGCCCGCCCTTCAAAACGAGCCCGGCCGGCCCGCCGCGCTCCCGCACCGGGCCGACGATTTCGCTCCACGGGCCGGTCTCGTTCCACTCGACATTCCCGACATAGCGCCCGTCGGGATAAAACAAGCTGCGTGGCCAGGGGCTTTCATGAGCCTGCGCGAAAGCGACGGCGGCAGCGAGCTTTTCCTGGTCGAAACCGGCCTCGGCGGGCGCGATCGTGTTCCAGGGAGCGCCATGGGAGGTTGGGACAAAAGGGTCGGTGGGCACGGGCAGGGCTCCTCACAGCGGGCTCAAGGCGCGGCATTGCCGCTCTGCCAAGGCGTAGCCCCGTTCTGCGCTCACCGCCATCCGGGGCCGCCGCATGGTGACAACGGTGCCGAGCGGCTTGCGCGCAGCCCGACTCACCCCTAAACACCCCTCTTCAAATGACATCGCCAGCCCCGCTCTATCCGCACCGGCATCTCCTCGGCATCGAGGGGCTCTCCCATTTGGACATCGAAGCGCTGCTGGACCGCGCCGACGACTATGTCGCGCTCTCCCGCCAGGTCGAGAAGAAGACGGCCACATTGCGCGGCCGCACCCAGATCAACCTGTTCTTCGAGCCCTCGACGAGGACGCAGGCCTCCTTCGAACTCGCCGGCAAGCGGCTCGGCGCCGACGTCATGAACATGTCGGTCGCCTCCTCCTCGGTGAAGAAGGGCGAAACGCTGATCGACACCGCCGCCACGCTGAACGCGATGCGGCCCGACATCATCGTCGTGCGCCATCACGCGGCGGGTGCGGTCAATCTGCTTGCCCGCAAGGTTGGCTGTTCGGGGGTGAATGCCGGTGACGGTGCCCACGAGCACCCCACCCAGGCCCTGCTCGACGCCTTGACCATCCGCCGCAACAAGGGGCGGATCATGGGCCTGACAGTGGCGATCTGCGGTGACATCCTGCATTCGCGCGTCGCCCGCTCCAACATCATCCTGCTCAACGCTCTCGGCGCGAAGGTGCGCCTGATCGCCCCCTCGACGCTTCTGCCCGCCGGCATCGCGCGCATGGGCGTCGAGATCTTCACCGACATGAACAAGGGGTTGGAGGGCGCTGATATCGTGATGATGCTGCGCCTCCAGCTCGAGCGCATGCATGGCGCTTTCGTGCCGTCCTCGAAGGAGTATTTCCGCTATTTCGGGCTCGACCGTGAGAAGCTGGAGCGGGCCCAGCCCGACGCGCTGGTGATGCATCCGGGCCCGATGAATCGTGGCGTCGAGATTTCCTCGGAGGTCGCCGACGGTGCACAGTCGATGATCCGCGAGCAGGTCGAAATGGGCGTCGCGGTGCGCATGGCCGTGCTGGACGCCCTTGCACAGCATCTGCCCAATGTCTGAAGCGGCGCGAACGGAACCGGGCATGGCTGAGCTTCAGGATATCGCAATCGTCGATGCGCGCCTCGTCGACCCCGCCACGGGCCGCGACGAACGTGGCTCGCTCCTGCTGCGAGACGGGATGATCGCGTCCGTCCACTGGGGCGCGGCGCCCGATACCGCCGAGGGCGTCGATCGCATCGATGCACGAGGCGTTGTCGTCGCGCCGGGTCTTGTCGATCTGCGCGCCTTCCTGGGCGAGCCCGGCGCCGAATTCCGAGAGACCCTGGGCACCGGCTCGCAGGCCGCGGCTGCGGGAGGCGTCACCACCGTCGTCTGCCGGCCCGACACCGATCCGCCGATCGACGACCCCGCGATCATCGACTTCATCAAGCGCCGCGCCCGCGACAAGGCGATCGTCAACGTGCTGCCCTGCGCCGCCCTGACCAAGGGTTTGCACGGCAAGGAGATCACGGAGTTCGGGCTCCTGCTCGAAGCCGGCGCGGTCGCCTTCGGAGACGGCGCGAAGGCCCTGCGCAATCCTCAGATCATGCGCCGGGCCCTGATCTATGCCCGCGATTTCGACGCGCTGATCATGAACCATGTCGAGGACGCCGATCTTCGCGGCTCCGGTGTGATGAACGAGGGCGAATTCGCCAGCCGCAAGGGTCTGCCGGGCATCCCGCGCGAGGCCGAGACGGTCATGCTGGAGCGCGACCTGCGCCTCGCCCGCGCGACCGGCGGGCGCTATCACGCCGCCATGATTTCCTGTGCCGACTCGGTCGAACTCGTGCGCCGGGCCAAGGCCGAGGGCCTGCGTGTCACCTGCGGCGCCTCGATCAACAACCTGACGCTGAACGAAAACGACGTCGGCGACTACCGCACCTTCTGCAAGGTCTCGCCGCCCTTGCGCGACGAGCAGGAGCGTCTGGCGCTGGTGGCGGCGCTGACGGAGGGCATCATCGACGTCGTCGTCTCCGATCACGACCCGCAGGATGTCGAGACCAAGCGCCAGCCCTTCGCTGAAGCCGCCGACGGCGCGCTCGGCATCGAGACGCTGCTCTCGGCCTCGCTGCGCATGGTCCAGGCCGGCCAGATCGCTCTACCGGACCTGTTGGCGGCGCTCTCGACGCGGCCCGCCAATCTGCTTGGGCTGGGCTGCGGACGCCTCGCCCCCGGCGCGCCGGCCGACCTGATGCTGCTCGACCTCGATGCTCCCTATGTCGTCGACAAGCGCAAGCTGAAGTCGCGCGCCAAGAACTCGCCCTTTGACGAGGCGAGGCTGGAAGGCATCGTGCTGGCGACCTTCGTCGGCGGCCGCCGGGTCTATGAGGCCCCCACGGGTTAGGTTACGCTGCGCAAGCGCGACGAGAGGGCTGCATGTCGGATCTTATGAGTTGGGGCCTGTCCTGGCCTGCCTTCTTCGTTGTCCTCGTCGTCGGCTACCTGCTCGGCTCGATCCCCTTTGGCGTCATCCTGACGAAGCTGAGCGGTGGGCCTGATCTGCGCAGCATCGGCTCAGGCAATATCGGCGCGACCAATGTCCTGCGCACCGGCAACAAGAAGCTCGCGGCTTTGACATTGATGGGCGACATGCTGAAGGGCACTGTCGCCGTCCTGTTCGGATTTTATGCGCTGGGCGGATCCCAGGCGGCGCTCGTCGCCGGGTTCGGTGCCTTTCTCGGCCACCTCTTCCCGGTCTGGATCGGCTTCAAGGGCGGCAAGGGCGTCGCGACTTATCTCGGGCTCCTGATCGGGCTGGCCTGGCCGGTCGCTCTCGCCTTCGCTGCGATCTGGCTCGCGGTGGCGAAGCTCTCAAAATATTCCTCCCTCTCGGCGCTGACGGCAAGCCTGGCGACGCCCTTCATGCTCTGGTTTGCTGTCGGCGATCGGCAGGCGGTTCTGCTCATGGCCGCGTTGACTTGCCTGCTCTGGTTCATGCATCGGACCAACATCGCCCGGCTGCTCTCCGGCAGCGAGGGCAAGATCGGCCAGAAAGGCTGACACGGCATGGCTGGCATCGTCCTCTCCGACCGCCAGCGCCTCGATTGGCTCAGACTGATCCGCAGCGAAAGCGTCGGCCCCCGCACCTTTCGTTCGCTGATGAACCGCTTCGGTGATGCCGCCGCCGCGCTCGACGCCTTGCCCGATCTCGCCCGGCAGGCCGGCCGCACGATCCGTATCTGCACATTGGCCGAGGCCGAGCGCGAGGCGGAAGCGCTGCGCCGGCTCGGCGGTCGACTGATCGCCCTCGGCGAGACGCAGTATCCCCGGCCCCTGCAGGCGATCGACACTGCGCCGCCGCTCATCGCAGTGCTCGGGAGGGCCGAGGTGCTGCTGCGTCCTTGCGTGGCGCTGGTCGGCTCGCGCAACGCTTCCGCAGCCGGCATGAAATTCACCGCCCGCCTCGCGCGCGATCTCG
>QBLV01000002.1:40230-50083 GCA_003241815.1 Hyphomicrobiales bacterium
GCGATCTCGGCGAGGCCGGCTTTGTCGTCGTCTCCGGCCTGGCGCGCGGCATCGACACCTCGGCGCATGAGGCCAGCACCGCAACCGGCACCGTCGCGGTGCTGGCCGGCGGTCTGGACGAGGTCTATCCGCCGCAGAACATCCCGTTGCTGCATCGGCTGCTGGAGCAAGGAGCGGCGATCAGCGAAATGCCGCTGGGCATATCGCCGCGCGGGCGCGACTTCCCCCGCCGGAACCGACTGGTCTCGGGGCTTTCGCTCGGGACGGTGGTGGTCGAGGCGGCGCGCAAATCCGGCTCGCTGATCACGGCGCGCTTCGCCAACGAGCAGGGCAGGCTGGTCTTCGCGGTGCCCGGCTCGCCCCTCGATCCCCGCGCCGAGGGCGGCAATCACCTGATCCGCGAGGGGGCGACGCTATGCGCCGAGGCCGATCACATCATCGAGGCGCTGACGCCGCTGCTCGATGGCGATCTCGGTTTTCTCCCCCCGCCGCCCGCGATGCGCGAGGGGGCCGGCGAGACCGCGATGCAGGCGCTGTGGGACGAACTCGACCTGCCGGGAATCGAGCCCGCTCCGGCGGCGGCGGTTCCCGAACCGGAGCGTATGTTCGCGGCGGTACCCGGCACCCCGCACCATGACGGCGTGGACATGCGCCAGCTTATCCTGCGGCTTCTCGGCAGCACGCCGATCTCGGTCGACGATCTCGTTCGAGCCAGCGGTCGTTCCGTCCGGGAGATCAGCCCCACGCTGCTGGACCTCGAACTCGACGGCCTCATTCACCGCCATCCCGGCGGCACGCTGTCACGTGTCGAGATGTAACCCGCGCCGATGCAGGTCGATACAACCTGTGGTTATGGATTCGGCGAGAAAGAGGCGAGATCGTGCCGCCTGAAACCCTCGCTAAAAGTCGGACATGGTGGCTCGTCCATCGATCGATCGCCCGAGACGCTCGACCTGAAGCGAGGCTTCGAGCCGTGCCATCTCGAGAAAATAGGCCAGACTGTCCAGATCCACGGAGCGCGACATGGCGCGCAGATCGCCAGTAAGACGCTCGATATAGGCGGCTACATCATGCTGCTTAATTCGCGGATCGTTCGTTTGGCTCATACTGAGAGGGCTTTTCCCCTGGCTCGTCAGGGTGGCGACATCGCCATGCTGCGAGCGTGCGGCATCCGGCGACATGACCGGATTTCGTCCCTTTGACGTCATCGCCGAACGCCCCCCTGCAAGTGATGGACAAAACTGACGCCCGCGGCCCGCTCAGCGCTGGCGTGATCGAGTCGATACCATGCAATCATAGCGTGCAGAGTTCTGCGATCTCAAGGGGCGTTTTCTGCGTTTCAGACGAACGGCTCAGGGCATGCTGAATTCACTCGGACGCCGGGTGTCCAGACAGCATGATCTGCTCTCGTTCAAACGAGGAACAGGACCGCCAGTGGCAGCGTCGCGAGTGCGAGCAGGGTCTGCAGCGTGGTGATCTCGGCCATCAGCGGTGCATCACCCCCAAGATCACGCGCGAGGAAATAGGCCGCCGTCGCGGTCGGGACTGAAGCGGCGACGACGGTCATGGTCAGCGCCGGTCCCGATAGGCCGAGATGGCGGGCGATCGTCCACGCCAGCAGAGGCATGACGACGAGCTTGACGCCGATCGCGATCCAGTGGGCGAGGCGGGGCCGCGCCAGGCTGCGCAGATCGAGCCCCGCACCGACGACGAGCAGGCCCACGCCGAGTGCGGCCCTGCCCATCACGTCGAGGTAGGTGGTGATCGCCGCCGGCAGCATCCACTGTACCTGATTGAGCATGAGGCCGAGCGCCGACGACCAGATGAAGGGATTGAACGCGATCGAACGCATCGTCGCAGTCGCGCTCATCGGCCGGCCATTCGCAAAGCGCGCCAGGACCAGCACACAGAGCACGTTGAGCAGAGGAATCATCGCCGCGACCGCGATCGCCATCAGCGTCGTGCCGTCGCGCCCCTGCAGCCCGGCCGCCATCGCGAGCGCGATAAAGGTGTTCCACCGGATCGATCCCTGAAAGATCGAGGTGAAGGCCGGCCCGTCGATGCCGGCACGCTCCAGCAGCGGGCGCGCGGCCAGCAGCAGGCCGGCGACGATCAGGATCGCCAGAACCAGGCTCGCCCCCATCGCCAGCACCGGCAGACGACCGAGGTCGGCGACGGCGAGCGTGTGGATCACGACGGCCGGGAACAGCACCTGATAGGTCAGGCGCTCGACCCCGAGCCAATGTGCCGGCGAGACGAAGCCGCGCGCCTTGAGGACCCAGCCCGTCGCGATGACGAGGAAGACGGCGATCAGGCTGGCGAGCATGGGATCTTCAGAAACAGGGGGAGGAGGTTCTAACGCTGGACAGGAGAGCTGCCCGGGAGGGTGCCCAATGGAACAACGGGCATGACGTCCCCGTTGATCTCGACGAGACAGCCATGGCGAGCATGAGGCATTGTCGCCACTCCTTTCATGGCCGTCATTCTGGAGCAAGGCCGGCAGGTTCGGGGGGCATTGCGTTCGCCGCAATCCGGCCGCGATTGGTTCACCGGGTATTCAAGCGTACGGGACGACACTGTCCGTCAGGTCGGGATCATCCCGACAAACAGGAGATCTGATCATGATGTCGCTCAGGAAGACCGCCATTGTCGCGCTCGCCTCGGTGAGCGTCGCCTCCGCCGGGCTCATCGCCCCGGCCTTCGCCGCGCCGCGCGCCTTCGATGCCGCCAAGCTCGACAAGGCGCCTGCCGAATACACCCAGTATCGCGGCTATCGGGGGGGCTATCGCGGTGGCTGGAACCGCGGTGGCAATCGCGGCGCAGCGATTGCGGCCGGCGTCGGCCTCGGCATTCTCGGTGCGGCAGCCATCGCGTCCAGCCGCAGCGCCTATGCCGACCCGTATTATTATGACGACGGATATTATGCGCCGGTCTACGCGCCGGCACCGGTTTATGCGCCAGCGCCGGTCTATCGGCGCTATTATGGCCGGCCGGCTTACGACTTCCGCGACCATCGCTGAGAGCTGGCCCCGGTTCTCGATCGACCCGCGCACCCTTGGTGCGCGGGTTTTTTATGACCAGGTTCTTGATGAAGCCGACGAAGCGACGTGGTTTTCAGCCTAGGTCTCGTCGCTTGGGTTGGCGGGCATCCGCATCAGCCGGTCGAGCGCACCCTGCAGGATGTAGGCTGCGGCCATCTTGTCGACGACCGCAGCGCGCTTGGCCCGCGACGCATCGGCATCGAGCAATGTCCGCGTCACGGCCAGCGTCGACATACGCTCGTCCCAGAAGGCGATCGGCAGCGGCGTCAGCGGTACGAGATTGCGCACGAAGGCGCGCGTCGACTGCACGCGCGGACCTTCCGTCCCGTCCATATTGAGCGGCAGCCCGATGATGAGGCCGGCGACCGCGTGTTTTTCGGCGATCTTCAGCAGCGCGACGGCGTCGAGACTGAACTTGACGCGCTTGATGGTTTCGAGAGGCGTCGCGATCTGGCGCTCGACGTCGGACAAGGCCAGCCCGATCGTCTTGGTGCCGAGGTCGAGGCCCAGCAGCCTGGCGTGGTCGGGCAGGGCGACGAAGGCTTCGAGGGGCACGACATTGCTGGACATCGGCTGGCGGTAGCATGCGCCGCCCAGCGAGGCGAGCGGCGCATGCCGTGCAAAAAGCGGATCCCTCGCTGTCAGCCCTGCGGCTTGACGCCGGCTGCTGCCAGCGAGTTCGCCCACTTGTCCACCTCGGCGGCAAACAGCTTCGCATGCGCGTCGCGGGTCAGTTCGCTTTCGGGGAAGGTGCTGGTGCCGAAGGCCTTGAACTTATCGACCACGGCGGCATCCTTGAGCGCGACGCGCAGAGCCGCGTTCAGCTTGTCGAGGACGGCCGTCGGCGTGCCCTTGGGCGCGTAGAGCCCGTGCCAGATCGTCATGTCGAGCTTGGCGCCGGCCTCCGTCATCGTCGGCGTCTCGGGCAGCACGTCGAGCCGCTTCGCCGACGTCACCGCATAAGCGCGGATGCTCTTGCCCTGAATCTGCGGGATCGCCGAGGTCGACTGGTCGCAGAGAATGTCGATCTGGCCGCCGACGAGATCGTTCATCGCGGGCCCCGTGCCGCGGTAGGCGACCTGGTTGAACTTGGCGCCGAGCTGCTGAGACATCAGCACCGCGCAGAGATGCGAATTCGAGCCGACGCCGGCATGGGCGATCGTCAGCTTGTCGGCGTTGTCCTTGATGTAGGGGAAGAAGGCTTTGGCGTCGGTCGGTGGCAAGGCGAGCTTGCTGGCGATGACCATCGGGCCCGTATTGACCAGCCCGATCGGAGCGAAGGCCGTCTTCGTGTCGTAGCCGAGATTGTTGTAGAGCGACGGCGCCGCGGCCAGAGCGAGATGGTGGATCAGGATGGTGTGTCCGTCAGGCTCCGCAGCCGCCACGCGTTTTGAGCCCGCGGTGCCGCCGGCGCCGGCGACATTTTCAACAACCACCGGCTGGCCGAGCGTCTTGCTCATCTGCTCGCCGAGCAGCCGCGCGATCACATCGCTGGGCCCGCCGGCGGCGAATGAGACGACGATCGTGATCGGTTTGGTCGGATAGGCCTGCGCCAGAACCGGCGCAGACATGGTCAGGGATAGCAGCCCGGCAAGGGCTGTTCGTTTGGTCATGCTCATGCGTATCCTCCTTGGGTCGTGATGAACGGCCGATCTGTGTCGGCTTGGGTGGGTAAGTTCGTAGACCTCGAACGCGTCAGCGCAGATCGGACTGGTAGTGAGCCTCCTCGGTCAGACACAGGCTGAGACGGCGCTCAACGGCAGAGCCGTCCAGCGAAAGGGCGATGCGGTCGATCTCCAAAGCGGGTGTGCCGGCCGCAACCCCCAGATGAAGCGCCTGATCCGCCGTCAGCGCCACGGCCTTCAGGCGCTCGCGCGCGTTGGCGATGGTGATGCCGTAATGCGTGGCGAACAGGCTGTAGAGGTTGTTGGGTACCGGACCGTCCTGCAGCCCCGGAAAGACACGGGCAGGCAGGCTGACCGTCTCGAGGACCAGCGGCTTCCCGCCGAGCGAACGGATTCGGCGGATGCGAAGGACCGCATCGTCCGGCTGCAGGTTCAGCGCCGTGCGCTCGGCCGCATCGGCCGGTTCGCTGGCGATGTCCAGCACCCTGCTGTCGGGAAAACGCGCGACGCCGTCGTCGGGAACGAGTTTGAAGAACTGGAACAGGATGCGCTGCTCGTCATGCTCGGCGACGAAGGTCCCACGCCCCTGGCGGCGCACCAGCAGGTTTTCTGCGGCGAGTTCGTCGAGCGCCTTTCGGACCGTGCCCTGGCTGACGCCGATCTCGCTGGCGAGCTGGCCTTCGCTGGGAATGGCCATGCCCGGCAGCCATCGGCCGTCCATGAGTCGGCGCACGAACTGGTCCTTGACCTGGCGGTAGAGCGGCCGAAATCCCAGGATTTCGGCCCCGGAGGACGTTTCAGGCCGTGTCGCAATTTCGAGCTTGTGCTCAGTCATGTGTCTTATATAAGACTTATCGCATGGCCGGTCGAGTCCCGATTTGGGCTGAGCCGCCACAAGAAGCATCGTGAGGAGACACCGATGAGCACGCCCCACCTCCTGGTTCACGAAAAGAAGGACACCGTCGGCGTCGTCGTCGTCGAGGGTCTGAAGGCCGGCACCGACATGCTGTGCGTCGTCACGCACGACAATTCCGATTTTCGTCTGACGGCGAAGATGGACATCCCGATCGGCCACAAGGTCGCGCTCCAGGACATCAAGGCCGGCGAGACGATCTGGAAATATGGCCAGGACATCGGCCAGGCCAAATCCGACGTGAAGCAGGGCGAGCACCTGCACGTCCACAACGCCAAGACGAAGCGCTGGTGATCGCCGCGCTCACCAGTTCAATCTGAATTCCGGTCAGAACGGGGCTCCCGGCAAGGTCGAGCCCGGTCAAGCATAAGAGGAAACGCCCATGTCCATCGTCGCCAATTTCGACCTCGTCAAAGGGACGCTCGAAGATTTCAAGGGCCGGCAGATCGAGGCGCCCGCGTTCAAGGCGCCCATGGTCAAGCGGCCGACCGGCCCCAGCCTCGATTCCTTCACCGGTTGGCGGCGCGAGAACGGCCGCGTCGGCGTCCGTAATCACGTTCTGCTGCTGCCGCTGGACGATCTCTCCAACGCCGCCTGCGAAGCCGTCGCCAACAACGTCAAGGGCACGCTGGCGATCCCGCACGCCTATGGCCGTCTTCAGTTCGGTGAGGATCTGGAAATCCATTTCCGTACCCTGATCGGCACGGGCTCGAACCCCAACGTTGCCGCTGTCGTGGTGATCGGGATCGAGGATGGCTGGACCAAGCGGGTCGTCGACGGCATCGCCAAGACCGGCAAGCCGGTCGTCGGCTTCGGCATCGAGGGCCATGGCGACATCGCCACGATCGCCAAGGCGTCCTACGTCGCCAAGGAGTTCGTGCAGTGGGCGACCGAGCTGCAGCGCGAAACCTGCGGCATCGAAGAGCTTTGGGTCTCGACCAAATGCGGTGAATCCGACACCACCACCGGCCTGTCGTCCTGCCCCACGGTGGGCAACATGTACGACAAGTGGATTCCTCGCGGCGTCCATGGCGTCTTCGGCGAAACCTCCGAGATCACCGGCGCCGAGCATCTCTGCAAGGCCCGCGCGGCGACCCCCGAGGTCGGCGAGCGTTGGTACAAGATGTGGAAGGCCTATCAGGACGACGTCATCGAGGCCCACAAGACCGACGACCTCTCGGATTCGCAGCCGACCAAGGGCAACATCGCGGGCGGCCTGACCACGATCGAGGAAAAGGCGCTCGGCAACCTCGAGAAGATCGGCCGCGACTGCAAATACATCGATATCCTGGAGCCCGCGCAGGCGCCGACGAAGGGGCCGGGCCTCTATTACATGGACACCTCCTCGGCCGCTGCCGAATGCGTCACCCTGATGGCGGCGGGCGGCTATGTCGTCCACACCTTCCCGACCGGGCAGGGCAACGTTATCGGCAACCCGATCGTCCCGGTGATCAAGATCACCGGCAACCCGAAGACGATGCGCACCATGCCGGAGCATATCGACGTCGACGTCTCCGGCATCCTGCGTCGCGACATGACGATCCCGCAGGCGGGCGACGCCCTGATCGAGAACATCGTGCGCACCGCCAACGGCCGCCTGACTGCGGCGGAAGCATTGGGGCACCGCGAATTCTCGATGACCAAACTCTACCGCTCGGCCTGAGCGGCTGCTAACAGCCGGAGCGGCGGCGTTCGCCGCTCCGGCCGCTGTCGTTCGCCCCGGCCGAAACCTCGGGAGCCTCCTGCCTTGTCCATTGCGACGACGACCCGCCTGAGTACCTGGCGGCCGCTCATCGACGGCATCGCGCTCTCGGCCGCGGTCGCGGTCGCGGCCTATATCGCCGAGCCCCTGCTGAAATCCGCCGCCGGAGGCCGTTTCGGCATCCCCGCCGTGGTGATCGCCCTGATCATCGGCATGCTGCTGCACCCCTTCGCCAATGCGCCGCGCTTCCAGGCCGGCATGACCTTTTGCGTCAAGAAAATGCTGCGCTGGGCGATCGCGCTCCTCGGCCTGCGTGTCGCGCTCGGCGACATCATCGCGCTCGGATTGACCACCGCACTTCTCGTCATCGTCGCGATGGCGGCGACGATCGCCTCCGGCTTCCTGCTGGCTCGCTGGCTCGGCCGCGAGACCGGCATGGGCGCGCTCGGCGGCGTTGCGACCGCCGTCTGCGGTGCCTCGGCCGCGCTCGCCACGGCGACCGTCGTGCCCGACTACAAGAGCAAGGCCGCCGACGTCGCCTTCACCGTCATCGCCATGAACGCGCTCTCGACGCTGGCGATGCTGGGCTACCCGCTGATCTGCGTCTGGCTCGGCTTCACGCCCGCGCAGACCGGCATCATGCTCGGCGCCACCATCCATGACGTGGCGCAGGTCGTCGGCGCCGGCCAATCGGTCTCGGACGAAGCCGCCAACGCTGCGATCATCGTCAAGCTGTTCCGCGTCTTCCTTCTGCTGCCGGCCGTTCTGGTCGTTGGCTGGTGGCTGCTGCGCGACGAGGCCCAGCGCGCCGGAGATGTCGCGGCCAGGGCCAAGGTGCCGGTGCCGGTCTTCGCCATCATGTTCCTCGTGCTCTGCCTCGTGAACAGCGTGCTCGTGGCGCAACCGGCGCTGGCTCCGATCTATGGCCCGATCCGGACCCTGCTGCTGGCGATCTCCGGCTGGGGCCTGCTCATCGCCATCGCCGCGCTCGGGCTGGGCACCTCGCTGGGTGCCATGGCCCGGCTCGGCTGGCGTCACATGGTGCTGGTCACCGGCACCAGTCTCGTCATCCTCGTTATCGTTACCGGCGGCCTGATCGCACTGGGTTGACCGTCAAAGCTGAAAAAAGGCTGGATCCATGACCGACATCGTCATCACGGAATTCATGGACGAGGCGGCCGTCGCCACGTTGAGCGCGCGCTACAAGATCCATCACGACCCCGAGCTCTTCGGCAAGCCCGATGAACTGGCCGGGCTGGTTGCTGATGTTCCAGCCCTGATCGTGCGCAACCAGACGCAGGTGAGGGGGGATGTGCTGGCCGCCGCGAAGAATCTCAAGGTGGTTGGCCGGCTCGGCGTCGGCCTCGACAATATCGACATGGATGCCTGCACCGCGCGCGGCATCAAGGTGTTCCCGGCAACGGGGGCCAACAGCCTCTCGGTCGTCGAATATGTCATCGGCAGCGCCATGATGCTGCTGCGCGGCGCCTATTTTGCCAATGCCGCGATGGTGGCCGGCGAGTTCCCGAAGACGAAGCTGATCGGCCGCGAGATTGCCGGCAAGCGGCTCGGCCTCGTCGGCTTTGGCGCCATCGCCCGCGACGCCGCTGCCCATGGCCGCATGCTCGGCATGACCACCGTGGCCTACGATCCCTATGTGCCCGCCGACGACAAGGCCTGGGCCGCGACCGAGCGGCTCGAACTTGACGCGGTGCTGTCGACCTCCGACGTCATCAGCATCCATCTGCCGCTGACGCCCGAGACGAAGGGGTTGATCGGCAAGGACGCTTTCGCGCGGATGAAGCCCGATGCGATCCTGATCAATGCGGCGCGCGGCGGCATCATGGACGAGGCCGCGCTGGTCGCGGCGCTGAAATCAGGCAAGCTCGGCGGCGCGGCGATCGACGTGTTCTCCGAGGAGCCTTTGCGTGCGGCGGGCAAACTGTTCGCGGATGTTCCGAACCTGATCCTGACGCCACATATCGCCGGCAACACGGTCGAATCCAACGGCCGCGTCTCCGGCCTCGTGGCCGAGCGTGTCATCGCCGCGCTGGAGGGCAGAGAATGACAAGGGTCTCCATCGAAACCGCCGAGGCCCGACTGACCGAAATCTTCGCGGGCGCGGGCGCCTCGCCTGCCAATGCGGCCTCCGTCGCCTGGGCGCTGGTGATGGCCGAGGCCGATGGGCTCAAGGGCCATGGCCTTTCACGGGTGCCGACCTATCTCGCCATGCTGAAATCCGGCAAGATCGACGGCAAGGCAGTGCCGATCGAAAGCCGCCCGAAGCCCGGCGTGCTGGCGATCGACGCCGGTCACGGCTTCGCCTATCCCGCGATCGACCTTGCCGTGATCGAACTGCCGGATCTGGCTCGCTCGCAGGGTGTGATCGCCTGCCCGATCCGCCGCTCCAACCATTGCGGCGCCGCCGGCCTGCATGTCGAGCGGCTCGCCGAGCAGGGGCTCGTCGCCATGCTTTTCGCCAACACCCCCGGCGCCATCGCACCCTGGGGCGGATCGAAGCCGGTCTTCGGCACCAACCCGATCGCCTTTGCGGCCCCGCTCGCCGGTCGCG
>QBLV01000002.1:50175-60880 GCA_003241815.1 Hyphomicrobiales bacterium
ATCGACATGGCGCTGTCGAAAGTCGCGCGCGGCCCGATCGTCGCTGCCAAGCAGAAGGGGCAAGCCATCCCCGAGGGCTGGGCGCTCGACGTCGATGGCAAGCCCACGACCGATGCGGCGGCCGCGCTCGCCGGCACCATGGTCCCGCTGGGCGATGCCAAGGGCGCGACGCTCGCCATGATGGTCGAGATCCTGGCGGCGGCCCTGGTCGGCGCGCATTTCGGCTTCCAGGCCTCGTCCTTCCTCGACGACAAGGGCGGCCCGCCCGACACCGGCCAGCTCATCCTCGCGATCGACCCGCATGCGATGGGTGGGAACTGGTTCGACGAGCGCATGCGTGTCCTCGCCCACGCGATCGAGGATCAGGAGGGCACGCGGTTGCCGGGCGTCAGGCGGCTGTCGCTGCGTGCCAAGGCGCGGGCGGACGGCATTGATATGCCCGCGGAGTTGCTGGCGGATTAGGCTCGGCGTCATGCCGGGGCTTGACCCGAGCATCTCGGGACGCAGGCCTGAGCCTCATCCTGCCGGAGGTTCTCGGGTCAAGCCCGAGAATGACGGAAGGCCCGCCCAGTCACACGAAATCGAACGCATCGACATCGACCAGCCCCTTGTCGGTGATCTTGAGATGCGGGATCACCGGCAGGGTCAGGAAGGCGACCTGCAGGAAAGGCTCGGCCAACACCACGCCCAGCGCCTTGGCCGCCGCCCGTAGATCCTCCAGCCCATGCCGCACCGTCTCGAAAGGCTGGTCGCTCATCAACCCGGCGACCGGCAGCGCCAGTTCCGCCGTCACCACCCCGCCATCGGCAACCGCAAAACCACCGCCGATTGCGATGAGCCTGTTGGCGGCGGCCGCCATCGAGGCCGCATCGACGCCGACGACGCAGAGATTATGGCTGTCATGCCCGACCGAGGAGGCGATCGCGCCATGCTTCATTCCGAAGCCATGGACGAAACCCGTCGCGATGCTGCCGGTCTTCCCGTGCCGCTCGATCACCGTGACCTTGACGGCGTCCTGCTCCAGATCGGGCAGGGCCTCGCCGTCGCGCGAGGGCATTCGAAGGTTCAGCCGTTCGGTGATGATCCGGCCGGGCACGACACCGATCACCGGTGTCTCGCCCTCACGCACCGCCGCCTTGAAGTCGGCGGGCGTCAGCGCCCGGCTCTTGACGCTGTCGAGTCCGACAAGCGCGACAGAGCCACGGTCGGCGAACAGAGCGTCCCGCACCAGCCTGCCACCGGCAAACACCTGCTTCACGGAGCAGGTGGCGAGATTCTCGACCAGCACGATATCAGCGCGCTTGCCGGGCCCGATGAAGCCGCGGTCGAACAGGCCGAAATTGCGCGCTGCCGACAAGGTCGCGATGCGATAGGTCGCCAGCACATCCGCGCCATGGGCGATCGCGGTGCGGATCATATAGTCGAGATGGCCTTCCTCGGCGATATCCAGCGGGTTGCGGTCGTCGGTACAGAAGGCGAGGAAAGCGGAGGCATCGCGCGTGATCAGCGGGATCAGCGCGTGCAGGTCTTTCGAGACCGAGCCCTCGCGGATCAGGATCGCCATGCCTTTGGCGAGCTTCTCGCGGGCCTCGTCTTCGGTGGTCGTCTCGTGGTCGGTGCGGATGCCGGCGCTGAGATAGGCGTTGAGATCCATACCGCGCACCAGCGGCGCATGCCCGTCGATATGCCGGTGCGAGAAGGCCTCGAGCTTGGCAAGGCAGCCGGGATCGCGATGAATCACGCCGGGGAAGTTCATGAACTCGGCCAGCCCGATCACCTTGGGGTGGTCCATCATCGGCGTGAGATCGGGGGCATCGAGCCGGGCGCCGGCCGTCTCCAGATGGGTTGCCGGCACGCAGCTCGACAGGTTGACGCGCAGATCCATCCGCATCGCCTCGGCGCAGGCGAGGAAATAGGCGATGCCCTCGACACCCAGAACATTGGCGATCTCGTGAGGGTCGCAGATCGCCGTCGTGACGCCGTGCGGCAGCACGCAGCGCTCGAATTCGAGCGGCGTCACCAGCGAGGATTCGACATGCAGATGCGTGTCGATGAAACCCGGCACCGCGATCAACCCGGCGGCATCGAACTCGGCCTTGGCCTCATAGCGCCCATGAGTGCCGACGATGGTATCGCCGCAGAGCGCGATATCGGTCTCGACCAGCGCGCCGGTGACGAGATCGAACAGTCGCGCACCCCGGATGACGAGATCGGCGGGCTCGTCGCCGCGTCCCTGGGCAATCCGGCGGGCGAGTGTGGCGGCATCGGTCATGGGAGGTTCCGTCAAGTGGCGTTACTGGCAGCGTGCCTGCATGCGGCGGTGTTGTCGACTTGTCCGGGCGGATCGGACTAGAGAGAGGACAGCATTTTGAGAGCCCGGAGCCCGCTATGAAAGTCACCTGGTACGGCCATTCCGCCTTCCGTGCCGAGATCAACGGCGCCGTCATCCTGATCGACCCGTTCTTCACCGGGAACCCGGTTTTCGAGGGCGATATCGCAGCGATCTCGGACGGTGTCAGCCATATCGTCGTCACCCACGGCCATGGCGACCATGTCGGCGACACGCTCGCCATCGCCGAGAAGACCGGCGCGACCGTCATCACCAATTACGACCTCGCCATGCATCTGGCCTCCAAAGGTCTGAAGGCTTTCCAGCCGGTGAACACCGGCGGGACCATCGATCTCGGTGCTTTCAGCGTCATCTGGGTCCGTGCGGATCACTCCGCCGGGATGGGCGAGGCCGGCGTAACGGTTCCCGTCGGCAGCGCCAATGGCGCGATCATCAAGGCCAAGGGCGAAAAAACGCTCTGGCATATGGGCGATACCGACATCTTCTCGGATATGGCGCTGCTCAGCGAGATCCACAGCGTCGAGGCCTGCATCTGCCCGGTCGGCGATCGCTTCACCATGGGCGGGAAGGTGGCAGCGCTCGCCATGACGCGCTTCGTCAAGCCGAAGGTCGCGATTCCTTGCCATTACGGTACCTTCCCGCTGATCGACGCGAATGCCGACGCCTTCGTCGCCGGATTGCAGGGCAGCGAGATTCAGGCGGTGGTGCCGGTGAAGGGCGAGGCGTTCACACTCTGACGCAATCACGCACACCGTCATACCGGGCGCAGGCAGCGGAGACCGGGATCCATTCCGGAACCAAAATCGGAGAAGTTCCGGAATGGATTCCGGATCGGCGCGGCTCCGCCGCTTGTCCGGGATGACTCGGTAGATCAATCAGCGCTTACTTACGTCGCCGCGAACCCTCTGCTATAGCGCCGCGAAGTGCTTTCGGCGCACCGCGCCGCCCCCATCTCAGGAGCCAGCCATGTCGGTCGATCTCGCCACCGTCAAACGCGTCGCGCATCTGGCGCGCATCGCCGTGCCGGAGGCCGATCTGCCCAAGCTGCAAGGCGAGCTCAACGCCATCCTCGGCTTCGTCGAGCAGTTGAACGAGGTCGATGTCTCCGGCGTCGAGCCGCTGACCTCGGTGACGCCGATGGCGATGAAGCAACGCGAGGACGTGGTCGACGATGGCGAGATCGCCGACCTGATCGTCGCCAACGCACCGGCCTCCGACGACAACTATTTCATGGTGCCCAAGGTGATCGAATGAGAGGCCGATAGCCGCTCATTCGATCGTCCTCGGACAGGCGAAGCCTGATCCGGGGATCTCCGTCCGTTTGTTGAACCGGAATGCCCCCGTGACCGATCTCACCCGCCTGACCCTGACCGAAGCCCGCGACGGGCTGAAGGCCAAGACCTTTTCCGCCACCGAACTGACCACAGCCCATATCGCCGCGATCGAGAAGGCGCGCGCGCTGAACGCCTTTGTGCTGGAGACGCCCGAGCACGCGCTGACCCAGGCCACAGCCTCCGACGCGAAGCTGGCCAAGGGCGAGGGCGGCCCGCTCGAAGGCCTGCCGCTCGGCATCAAGGACCTGTTCGCCACAAAGGGCGTTCGGACTACGGCCTGCTCGAAAATCCTCGGCAATTTCGTGCCGTCCTACGAGTCGACGGTTTCGGGCCAGCTCTGGCGCGATGGCGCGGTCATGCTCGGCAAACTCAACAACGACGAGTTCGCCATGGGCTCGTCAAACGAGACCTCGGCTTTCGGGAATGTCGTGAATCCCTGGCGCCGCAAGGGCTCCAATGTCGGCGCCGGGTCCACTGGCTCGGTCGAGGGTGCCCATCTCGTGCCCGGCGGCTCGTCGGGCGGCTCGGCTTCCGCCGTCGCAGCCGATCTTTGCCTCGCGGCCACCGCGACCGACACCGGCGGTTCGATCCGCCAGCCCGCCGCCTTCACCGGCACGGTCGGCATCAAGCCGACCTATGGCCGCTGCTCGCGCTGGGGCATCGTCGCCTTCGCCTCCTCGCTCGATCAGGCCGGGCCGATCGGCAAGAGCGTGCGCGACTGCGCCGTGATGCTGCGCTCCATGGCCGGCCACGACCCCAAGGACACGACCTCGGTCGACATGGCCGTCCCCGATTACGAGAAGGCCGTCGGCCGCTCGGTCAAGGGCATGAAGATCGGCATCCCGAAGGAGTATCGCCTCGACGGGCTCAATGCCGAGATCGAGGCGCTCTGGCAGCAGGGCATCGACTGGCTCAAAAGCGCCGGCGCCGAGATCGTGGAGATCTCGCTGCCCCATACGAAATACGCCCTGCCGGCCTATTACATCGTGGCGCCGGCTGAGGCCTCGTCCAACCTCGCCCGTTATGACGGTGTCCGCTACGGCCTGCGCGAGCCCGGCCGCGATATCGCCGAGATGTATGAGAAGACCCGCGCCGAGGGTTTTGGCGCCGAGGTCAAGCGCCGCATCATGATCGGCACTTACGTGCTCTCAGCCGGGTATTATGACGCCTATTATCTCAGGGCCCAGAAGGTTCGCAGCTTGATCAAGCGCGACTTCGACGAGGCCTATGCCGCCGGCATCGACGCGGTCCTGACGCCGGCAACGCCGTCCGCCGCCTTCGGCATCGGCGAGAAGGGCTCCTCGGATCCGGTCGAGATGTACCTGAACGACATCTTTACAGTGACGGTGAACATGGCCGGCCTGCCGGGGCTTGCCGTCCCTGCCGGGCTCGACCGCCAGGGCCTGCCGCTCGGCCTGCAGCTCATCGGCCGCCCCTTCGACGAGGAGACGCTGTTCTCGCTAGGACAGGTGATCGAAGAGGCCGCCGGCCGCTTTCCGGTCAGCGAGCGTTGGTGGGGCTGAACCGCAGCCATCCAAAGTCGCCGTCACTCTAGAACGAAGGGCCGCGTGAGCGGCCCTTCGTGTTTCGTCTGGACCTGCGGTCGCGTCAGCCCTGTGTCGGGGCCGCCGACGCGTGTGCCGGCTCTGCGCGCTTCGTCTTGCCGAGATCGGCAAGCCAGCGCACCACCACATAGAAGACCGGGGTGAAGATCAGGCCGAAGAAGGTCACGCCGACCATGCCGGAGAACACCGCGATGCCCATCGCCTGCCGCATTTCCGAGCCCGCCCCCGTCGATATCGTCAGGGGCAGCACGCCCAGGATGAAGGCGAGCGAGGTCATCAGGATCGGCCGCAACCGGGTGCGTGCGGCCGCGATGGCGGCATCGCGCCTGTTCATGCCGTCTTCCTCGGCCTGCTTGGCGAATTCGACGATCAAAATCGCGTTCTTGGCAGCAAGGCCGACCAGCACGACCAGACCGATATCGACCAGGATATTTCGGTCGAGTCCGGCATAGTTCACCCCGACCATCGCCGCCAGGATGCACATCGGCACGATCAGGATGACCGAAAGCGGCAGCAGCCAGCTCTCGTAAAGAGCAGCCAGCAACAGGAAGACGAAGACGACGCCGAGGCCAAACGCGATGACCGCCGTGTTGCCCGCGAGCTTTTCCTGAAGCGCGATCTCGGTCCATTCGAAACCGAAGCCGGCTGGCAGGCGCTCGGCCGCGATCTTCTCCACCGCCGCGATGCCCTGGCCGGTCGAGAAGCCGTGCGCCATCGAGAGCTGCACCTCGGCCGCCGGATAGAGGTTGTAGCGTGGGACTCGATAGGCGCCGGTCGTGTTCTGGAAGGAGGCGACCGCGCCGATCGGGACCATTTCGCCATCCGCGTTGCGGGTTTTGAGATTGGCGACGTCCCGTGTGGTCAGGCGGAAGGGATTGTCCGCCTGCGCGGTGACGCGATAGGTGCGGCCGAGCAGGTTGAAGTCGTTGATATAGGCTGAGCCCATATAGACCGACAGCGTCTCGAAGATGCGCGTCACCGGCACGCCGAGCATCTCGGCCTTGGTGCGGTCGATGTCGGCATAGATCTGCGGCGTCTTGGTCGAGAACAGCGTAAACGGCTGCTGGATGCCCGGAACCTGACCGGCGGAGCCGGCAACGACCCAGGCGGCGCCTTCGAGCGCGGCCAGCCCGCGTCCGCCGCGATCCTGAACATAGCCCTTCAGGCCGCCGCCCGTGCCGATGCCCGGGATCGCAGGTGGCTCGATCACGAGGGTGAAGGCCTCGGAAATCGCGAACATCTGCTGGCGAAGATCGTTGAGAATGCCGGCCGTGGTCAGACCGGCCTTCTGGCGATCCTGGAAGGGGGCGAGCGTTACGAAGGCGACGCCGGCATTGGGTGCGATGGTGAAGGTTGCGCCATCGAGCCCGGCGAAGGCGACGGTATGGGCGACGCCCGGCCGCGACTGCAGCAGCTCATTGGCCCGGCGCAGCACATCATCGGTCCGCTGCAGCGAGGCGCCGGGCGGCAACTGCATGGCCACGATGAAATAGCCGCGATCGAGCTGCGGCACGAGGCCTGTCGGGGTCGCGGTCAAACGCTGGGCGGTGAGGGCGATCAGGCCGGCATAAACGATGAGCAGGATGACCGCCATGCGAATGAGCCGCGAGGTCAGGCCGCCATAGCCGCGCGACAGCCAGTCGAAGGCTGCGTTGAAGTAATGGAAGAAGCCGCGAACCGGCGCGCCGAGCTTGTAGAAGAAGCCGTGCTTCTCATGCTCTCCATGCTTCTTGTGCGGCTTCAGAAGTACGGCCGACATGGCGGGCGAGAGCGTCAGCGAGACAAAGCACGAGATCGCGGTCGAGGCCGCGATCGTGACCGCGAACTGCTGGTAGAAGGTTCCCTGCAGACCGCTGATGAAAGCCGTGGGGATGAACACCGCGCAGAGCACGAGCGCGATGGCCAGCAGCGCGCCGCCGACCTCGTCCATCGTCTTGTGAGCCGCCTCCTTGGGCGACAGGCCTTCAGCGAGATAGCGCTCGACATTCTCGACCACGACGATGGCATCGTCGACCACGATGCCGATCGCGAGAACGAGGGCGAGCAGCGAGATCGTGTTGAACGAGATGCCGACAGCCGCCATCACCAGGAAGGTTCCGACGAGCGAAACCGGGATGGCGACGATGGGGATGATCGCGGCGCGCCAGGTCTGCAGAAAGAGGATGACCACCAGGACGACGAGCGCCACCGCCTCGAGCAGGGTGGTGATGACGGCGCGAACCGACTCTCCGATGAACTCGGTCGGGTTGTAGATGATGCGGTGCTCGAGTCCGGCCGGGAACTGCCGGGCCATTGTGTTCATCGTCGCGATGATCGCGTCCGACGTCGCCAGCGCGTTCGAGCCGGGACGCTGGAAAACGCCGACGGCAACCGTATCCCGGTTATCGAGATAGGCGTTGGTGGTGTAGTCCTGCGAGCCGAGCTCGACGCGTGCGATGTCGCGAATACGGATGGTGCCGCCATCGGCGTCGGATCGCACGACGATGTTCTCGAACTCCGCGATGTCGGTGAGGCGGCCGAGCGTGTTGACCGAGAGCTGGAACGCCTCGTTCGACCGTGCTGGAGGCTGGTTCAGCGCGCCGGCGGCGACCTGGACGTTCGCTGCCCTGAGCGCTGCGACAACGTCCCCGGCCGTCAGGCTGCGCGAAGCAACCTTGGCCGGATCGAGCCAGACGCGCATCGAGAAGTCGCGCGCGCCGAAGATCTGCACGTCGCCGACGCCATCGACGCGGGTCAGAACGTCTTTGACGTAGAGCGAGGTGTAGTTGGAGATGTACTGCGAATTCCGAGACCCGTCCGGCGAGATCATGTTGATGACCATCAGGAAGTCAGGCGAGGCCTTGCGCACCGTCAGGCCGAGCTGGCGCACGGCTTCGGGCAAACGCGCCTGCGCCTGCGAAACACGGTTCTGGACGAGAACCTGAGCCTGATCGACATCGACGCCGGCTTTGAACACGACGTTGATCGTCACCACGCCGTCGCCGGTCGACTGCGAGGTGATGTAGAGCATGTCGTCGACGCCGTTCACCTCCTGCTCGATCGGCGTCGCCACGGTCGCCGCGACGACTTCGGCGGAGGCGCCGGGATAGACGGCGCGGATCGACACCGTCGGCGGAGCGATCTCGGGATATTCCGAGATCGGCAATGTGCGCAGGGTGATGGCGCCGGCGATCGTGAGGAGGACCGACAGCACGGTCGCGAAGATCGGTCGGTCGATGAAGAAATGGGCGAAACGGAACATGCAGGTCAGTCCTGGCCTTGACGTCGGGGCGAACGGCCGACGGCCGTTTGAGGCGCAATGTCGAAGGCGATCTTCACTTCGAGGCGGCGAGCTTGATCTCGCCCGGCTGCGGCGTCACCGTCGCACCCGGGCGCACCATCGGACTGGCGAAGCCGCCGATCACGACCTTGTCCTGAGGCGTCAGGCCGCTGCGAATGACGCGCAAGCCCCCCGTGATCTGGCCCAGAACGACAGGCTTCGGCACAATCTTGTTCTCGGGCCCGACGGTCAGCACGATCTTGTTGGCCTGGTCGGAAACGATCACGGTATCGGGGACCAGCAGCGCATCGGCCTCGCCAGCGAAGACCCGCAGCCGTCCGAAGGTGCCCGGCGTCAGGAACTGGTCCGTGTTGGGAAACACGACGCGGCCGCGGATCGTCCCCGAGCGGGCATTGAGCGCATTGTCGACGAAGTCGATCCTGCCTCGGCGCGTCCACTCCGTCTCGTCGGCGAGGCGGACCTCGGCAACCGTTCCATCCTGCCGCGAGGCGCCTGAACGCAGATTGGTGGCCTGGCGCTGATAGCGCAGGTAATCGGCCTCGGAGGCGTCGAAGGTGAAGTAGATCGGATCGACCGCGACGATCGTCGTCAGCAACGTCGCGCCCGACTGGCCGCCGGCAATGAGGTTGCCGGGGTCGACGCGGCGGTTCGAGAGGCGGCCCGCCAGCGGGGCACGCACCTCGGTCCATTCGAGGTTGAGCTCGGCGGTCTTCAGATTGGCTTCCGCACCCTGCTGGCTGCCGATGGCGCTGTTCAGGTTGGCGCGACGCTGATCGACGTCGCGCGCCGTGATCGTGCGGTTCTGCGTCAGCCCCTCGGCGCGCTCGACCTCGTTCTGGGCCAGCTCAACCTGCGCCTTGGCGCGCGCCACCTCGGCCCGGGCGGCATCGACCGAAAGCCGATAGGGGCGGGGATCGATGGTGAAAAGAAGGTCGCCCTTCTTGACGAGGTCGCCGTCCTTGAAGTGCAGCGAGTCGAGGAAGCCCGAGACGCGCGCGCGGACATCGACCTGTTCACTGGCCTCGAACCGGCCGGTGAACTCATCCCAATTGGTGACGCGCTGGGCCAGCGGTGCCGAGACCTGAACCGGGGGAGCCGGCGGCGCGCCCTGCGCAACGACCGGCTTCGGGGACAGCGTGACGGCGCAGATCAGAGTCGCGGCCGAGACGGCGACAAGCATCGGACCCGAGCGACGGTTTGACATGGGGAAACTCCGGATGGCTTTAGCCGGCGCAACCTTGACGGGTTTCCGGCCTGTGCCGCTACAAGAGGTGAGGCCTGACGATTGTCAAGTTCCATCAGTCATCACGGGGGCGCTATCGGGATATAATATGACACAATCCCGCCAAGAGGTGTCGGGAGCGCAACAGAGCTTGCCGCCCGCGCGTCGAAATCGTAACCGTCGGGCGATCCATTCGAGCCGGAAGTCCAACCATGAACGCGCATACCCGCCCTGCCGACCCCAAGAAGCTGATCAAGGGCGCGACCGGCGACTGGGAAGTGGTTGTCGGCATGGAGATTCATGCACAGGTCACCTCCAACGCCAAGCTGTTTTCAGGCGCCTCGACGAGCTTCGGCGCCGAGCCCAACTCGCATGTCAGCCTCGTCGACGCCGCCATGCCCGGCATGCTGCCGGTGATCAACGCCGAATGCGTGCGCCAGGCCGTTCGCACCGGTCTGGGACTGAATGCACAGGTCAACAAGCGCTCGGTCTTCGACCGCAAGAACTACTTCTATCCCGATCTGCCGCAGGGCTATCAGATCAGTCAGTTCAAGAGCCCGATCATCGGCGAGGGCGAGATCATCGTCGATCTCTCGCCGACCGAGCAGATCACGGTGGGCATCGAGCGGCTTCATCTCGAGCAGGATGCGGGCAAGTCGATCCATGATCAGCATCCGACGATGAGCTTCGTCGATCTCAACCGCTCTGGCGTCGCGCTGATGGAGATCGTCTCGCGGCCGGACTTGCGCTCGGCCGATGAGGCGAAGGCCTATGTCACGAAGCTGCGCACGATCCTGCGCTATCTCGGCACCTGCGACGGCGACATGGAAAAGGGCAATCTGCGCGCCGACGTCAACGTCTCCGTTCGCAAGCCCGGCGACGAACTCGGCACGCGCTGCGAGATCAAGAACGTCAACTCGATCCGCTTCATCGGCCAGGCCGTCGATGTCGAGG
>QBLV01000002.1:60890-74242 GCA_003241815.1 Hyphomicrobiales bacterium
GATCGCCAAGGAAACCCGCCTCTACGATCCCGGCAAGGGCGAAACCCGCTCGATGCGCTCGAAGGAAGAGGCGCATGACTACCGCTATTTCCCCGACCCCGACCTGCTGCCGCTCGAATTCGACGACGCCTTTGTCGCCGAACTCAAGGCGCATCTGCCGGAGCTGCCGGACGCCAAGAAGGCCCGCTTCATCGCCGAATACGGCCTCTCGCCCTATGATGCTTCGGTGCTCGTCGCCGAGCGCGAGCAGGCCGATTACTTCGAGGCCGTGGCCAGGGGGCGCGACGGCAAGGCCGCCGCCAACTGGGTCATCAACGAACTCTTCGGCCGCCTCAACAAGGAAGGCCAGGACGTTTCGACGTCGCCGGTCTCGGCCGCCCAGCTCGGCGGCCTGGTCGATCTGATCGGCGAAGGCGTGATCTCCGGCCGCATCGCCAAGGACCTGTTCGAGATACTCTGGTCGGAAGGCGGCGACCCGCGCGAGATCGTGGACGTCCGCGGCATGAAGCAGGTCACCGACACCGGGGCGATCGAAAAGGCCGTGGACGAGTTGATCGCCGCCAATCCCGATAAGGTCGAGCAGGTCAAGCTGAAGCCCACCATGCTCGGCTGGTTCGTCGGCCAGGCGATGAAGGCGTCCGGCGGCAAGGCCAACCCGCAAGCGCTGAACGAGATCCTGAAGGCCAAGCTGGGAATCGAGTGAACCACTCCGTCATTCCGGACGTGAGCCGAAGCGGAGATCGGAGGTCCATGCCTGAACCTCTTTCTGAAGCGCTCCGGCATGGATCCCAGGTCAAGCCCGGGATGACGGCATTGTTTCCTGCGCGAGCTGGACGATCGGCATGACGCCCGACGGTCTCATCATCCGTGACGCCGAAGACGCCGACCTCCCGGCGGTGCGCGCGCTCCTGGTCGAGACCTGGCACGCCACCTATGACGGCATCTATGGCTGGCAACGTGTCGCCGAGATCACCAATGCCTGGCACTCGCTGGAGAACCTCTCGGCCCAGCTCGGCCGGGACAACGGCGCGTTTCTGGTCGCCCTGATCGGTGACGAGATCATCGCGACCGCTTCCGCCCGGCTGGAGCAGGACCATGCGGCCCTGCTGACACGGCTCTATGTGATCCCAACCTATCAGGGCGTCGGTATCGGCCGCACGCTGCTGCAGGTGACGCTGGCCTGTTTTCCGCAGGCGCCGGTGGCGCGCCTCGAGGTAGAGAGCCAGAACGAGCCGGCGATCGCCTTCTACGAGCGCATGGGCTTCTTCCTGCAGCGGCAGGCCCGCTTCGACGGCCGCGACGACACGCCCAACACATTGCTGATGGCCAAGCGGCTCTTCGCCGGTTGAGTCGGACAACCCGAACCAGATCGAGCCCGACCGGGAATTGCCTCTGATGAGCACCGCACGCCCCGACACCACCGGCATCGCCATCCGCCGCGCCCGCCGCGAGGATGTCCCCCGCATTGCGGCTCTCATCATGCTGGGTGCGCCGACGCAGACGATGACACGCGCCGAGATCGAGGCGGAAGCGGCTCATCCGAGCTATCTCGATGCCTTCGCGCAGATCGAGGCGTCCGTGTACAACGCGCTCTTCGTGGCCGAGCAGGCCGGCGCGGTCATCGGCACCTTCCAGGTCACGCTGATTCCGGGGCTGGTTTCGCGGGGACGCATGCGCGCCAAGTTCGAGAGTGTCCATGTCGCGCCGGAGAGCCGAGGACGTGGGATCGGCGCGATCATGATCGCCCATGCGCTCGCCTTCGCGCGGGAGAGCGGGGCGGGGATGGCCGAACTGACCTCCAACAAGGCACGCACGGACGCCCACCGCTTCTACGTCCGCCTCGGCTTCGAGCAGAGCCATGAAGGCTTCAAGATGGTGCTCTGAGGCAGATTCCGCGCTCGCGCCCATCCCTGTTCACGACATGGCGATGCGGCGCGCGGCGATGGTCGCGGCCCTTCCTCGCCTCGCCGAACAGGCCTACAAAACGCTTCCTCCCGTCCGCACAGCCACCGGAAGCCGAGCATGTCCGCCAGCCAGACCAAGCCGATCGACCTGTATTACTGGCCCACCCCGAACGGGCAGAAGATCAGCATCATGCTGGAGGAGTGCGGGCTGCCCTACACGGTGGTTCCGGTGAACATCGGCAAGGGCGACCAGTTCAAGCCGGATTTCCTGGCGATCTCGCCCAACAACCGGATGCCGGCCATCGTTGATCCCGAGGGACCGGACGGCCAGCCGATCTCGGTCTTCGAATCGGGCGCGATCCTGCAATATCTCGGCCGCAAGACCGGAATGTTCTACCCCGCCGACGAGCGCGCCCGCGTCTGCGTCGACGAGTGGCTGTTCTGGCAGATGGGCGGTCTCGGCCCGATGCTTGGCCAGACCCACCACTTCCGCATCTATGCGCCGGAGAAGGTGCCCTACGCCATCGACCGCTACACCAACGAGACGAACCGGCTTTATGGCGTTCTGAACAGGCGGCTCGAAGGCCGCGATTACATCTGCGGCGACTATTCGATCGCCGACATGGCCTGCATCGGCTGGGCGCGCGGCTGGGAAAAGCAGGGCCAGGACATCACGCAGTTCCCCCATGTCGCGCGCTGGCTCGACACGATGATGGCGCGCCCCGCCGTCGCGCGCGGCCTCAAGGTCGGCGAGGCGCTGCGCAACCCCGCCGGCATCAGCACGCCCGAGGAAAAGGCGATCCTGTTCGGCCAGAAGGCGCGCTGAGACCGCTCTGCGTCATGCTCGGGCTCGCCCCGAGCATCTCCTGAAAGGCATTCTCGGGTCTGCGTTGCGCTTCGCCCGAGAACGACGCGCCTCAATTCGCCCGGGTCCACTTCACCGAGCGGCAGATCAGCCCGCCCATCACGCAGCCGGACGTCGTCAGCGCGTCGCCGGTCAGCGTCATCGTGCCGGAATAGGTTTTGCCGTCTTCAGGGTTGAAGGCGCTGCCGCTCCATTTGCCGCCAGCGGTCGGCTTCATGTCGTAGAAGATGCGCTGGCCGACCTTGGCCGGGCCGCTGGTATCCTTCAGCCAGGCCAGCGTGCCGCACATCGCCTCGCCGCATTTGGCGAAGCGCACGCGCGAGGCGCCGGTGTCGCGCAGCCAAGTTCCTGCGACATCCTGCGCCAGGGCAGGTCCAGTCGACGCAAGACCCATGACGAAAAGGCCAAACCCGGCCAGAGCCGCGCGATGAATGTTCGATCCGATAGGCATGAAAACCTCCCTGTCAGACCACGCTATGCTGCATGGTTCAGATATGAACCATATCCGATAAGCTAACGGCTTCCAAGCTGCCGTATCGGCAGACGCCAGCCGCGCTTCCGCAGGGGAGGGTGAATCCTCCGTCAACGCGCTTGCTGGCATTCGTCGCAAGGGTCGTTGAAAACACTGCGCTTTTCGCGATCCGAAGATGAATCGGCCGTTGATTTAACCGCTCGCTCATCTCTCGTTGAGCTTCGATTCATCGCAAATTTTAGCGGCGCCTTTAAGCGCTGCCGCCCAATCTCGTCCTCACGAAGCCGGGGCCTTGGACGGGTGGCCGGCCCGAAACGAAGATAAAAGGGTGGTTGTCATGGCACGCATGGAAATGAGCGCGATCCCCGCTTCGCTGGTGGTCCCGAGCGAGGCGTCGGCGCAGGCCTATTACGAGCTGGGACTGATGTATGCCGCCGGTCGCGGCATCCCGGTCGATCTGGTCACGGCGCAGAAATGGTTCAACGTCGCCCAGGCCCGCGGCTGCGACCGGGCTGCGGCGCATCGCCAGGAACTGGCGCTGGAAATGACCCGCGAGCAGCTCGCCGAAGCGCTGCGCGAAGCCCGCAGCTTCCTGACGCGCCACTGAAACATCCTGCCGGAGCTGGCGCTACCGTCGATCAGCGATATCTGGACGAGCCTTGTGGGTCGGGGAGGGCGCGGTTATAAGCGCGCCGCATTCCCCCAGAAAATCCCCGAGGATTCATCGATGGCTGTTCAGCGTACCTTCTCCATTCTCAAGCCCGATGCGACGCGGCGCAATCTCACCGGCGCGGTCAACGCGGTCATCGAGAAGGCCGGCCTGCGCATCGTCGCCCAGAAGCGCATCCACCTGACCAAGGCTCAGGCCGAAACGTTTTATGCGGTGCATTCCGCGCGGCCCTTCTTCGGCGAACTCGTCGAGTTCATGACCTCCGGCCCCGTGGTCGTGCAGGTTCTCGAGGGCGAGGACGCCATTGCCAAGTATCGCGACGTGATGGGCGCCACCAACCCGGCCAATGCCGCCGAGGGCACCATCCGCAAGCTCTTCGCTGAATCGGTTGGCGAGAACACAGCGCATGGTTCGGATGCGCCCGAGGCCGCCGCGATCGAGATCGCGCAGTTCTTTTCCGGCAACGAGATCGTCGGCTGATCGACCGGCCTCATCGGCTTTGAACAAAAAGGGGCGGGTCGTGATCGACCCGCCCCTTTTTGATGTCTGTGGCTGACCGGTCGTCTGCGCTCAGAACCCGAGGTCGAAGGCGTAGCTGGCCGAGACGCCGACCGTGATCGAATCGCGCGCGCCGAAGGTCCGCACGATCGGCGATTTCGCCGCGTCGCCGACGAGATGCTTGTACTCGACATAGGCCGTGGTCTGGAACCGCTCGGACCAGTTGTAGGTCGCCTGCGCAATGGCGCCGTAGGACAGCACGCCGCTGTTGAAGCGCTGCAGCAGCCCGCCCGTGCCGGCCAAACCCGGAATCGAGCCGAAATAGGTCCGCACATAGTCGGCACTGGTCACCACCATGCGCGGGCCGATGCCGAGCTTCCAAGTGTCGTTGATGCGCGCGAAGGCGTCGAGCTTCATCTCTGCGATCAGGCCGTCATGGGCGACGACGCCGCGGCGCAGATCGACGCGCGCCCGCAGCCAGGAGGCCGGATAAAACTCGGCGAAGGCACCGGCCTCGGCGCCGAACTTGACATCCGGCACGCCGATGAGGGCCCGGTTGGTGCTGGATTTGCGCTCCCAGAGCAGGTTGCCGGAAAAGCCCACGCGCCAGGCGGTGCCGGAGAAGACGCCGATCGAGATGGCGTCGTCCTCGGCCGACCACCACGTGCTCTTCAGCCCCCGGCTGAGCGAGATGATGGGCTTGGGCCGGAAGATGTAGTCGTTGGAGCCGAGATAATCAGGCTGGCGATGCAGACCCGCACCGAGCGTCAGGGTCCAGTTCTGCGCCGATTGCGGCGAGGTGAGGGTGCTGTATTCGGGCGACTGCGCGGCGGCGCGATCGGGCGACGACAGGACGAGGCAAGCGGAGAGACCCGCCAGGAACGCAACGCTACGCATGAACTCGAACTCCGGCGCGACGGCGCCCTTCACGAACTGATCCCGACAAACTGAAGCATTAGGATTAACCCAAGGTTGATGAGGCGGCGCCCGGCGCCTGCGGATTCGACGATGATGCCCTTCGATCGCGGGCGCCGCCACGCCCGATTGCTGTTCCCTTTTTTTGGCCATGGTTTATCACCGCGCTATGACCGAAATGCCACGCGTCGCCCACCATGCCTCGGTGTGTCCCCATGACTGCCCCTCCGCCTGTTCGCTGGAGGTCGAGGTCATCGACGGGCGCAGTATCGGCCGCGTTCGCGGCAGCAAGCGCCAGAGCTACACGGACGGCGTGATCTGCGCCAAGGTCGCCCGCTACGCCGAGCGCATCCACCATCCCGACCGGCTGCTGCACCCGCTGCGCCGGACGGGGCCGAAAGACTCCGGCCAGTTCGAGCGCATCTCCTGGGACGAGGCGCTCGACGAGATTGCCAGGCGCTTCCTGGCGATCGAGGCCGAACATGGGGCGGATGCCGTCTGGCCCTATTACTATGCCGGCACAATGGGCCTGGTCATGCGCGACGGCATCAACCGCCTGCGCCATGCCAAGGGTTATTCCGGCCAGTATTCGACGATCTGCACGACCATGGCCTGGACCGGCTTCATCGCCGGCACGGGGCGCCTCGCAGGGCCCGATCCGCGCGAGATGGCCAAGTCGGACTGTGTCGTGATCTGGGGCACCAACGCCGTGCACACCCAGGTCAATGTGATGCACCACGCCATCAAGGCGCGGAAGACCCGCGGCGCCAAGATCGTCGCCATCGACATCTACCACAACGCGACGCTGGCGCAGGCCGATCTCGCCTTGGTGCTGCGGCCGGGCACGGATGCGGCGCTCGCCTGCGCGGTGATGCATATCCTCTTTCGCGACGGCCACGCCGACCGCGCCTATCTCGCCGCCCATACAGATGCGCCCGAAGAACTCGAGGCGCATCTGCAGACCCGCACGCCGGAATGGGCGGCGGCGATCACCGGGCTTGAGGCGGCGCAGATCGAGGAATTCGCCACCCTCGTCGGCACGCGCAAGAAGAGCTTCTTCCGCCTCGGCTACGGCTTCGCGCGCCAGCGCAACGGTGCGGTCTCGATGCATGCGGCGCTCTGCGTGCCCACCGTCACCGGCGCCTGGCAGCATGAGGGCGGCGGCGCCTTCCACAGCAACAGCGGCATCTACAAGTGGCGCAAGGGCCTGATCGAGGGGCTCGACCTGCGCGATCCCAGTGTCCGCGAGCTCGACCAGTCGCAGATCGGCCGCATCCTGACCGGCGATGCCGAAGCCCTGCGCGGCGGCGGCCCGATCAAGGCGCTATTCATCCAGAACACGAACCCGGTCTCCGTCGCGCCCGAGCAGGAACGGGTCAAGCAGGGCTTCGCCCGTGGCGACCTCTTCACCGTGGTCCACGAGCAGTTCATGACCGAGACGGCCGACATGGCCGATATCGTGCTGCCGGCGACCCAGTTCATGGAGCATGACGACCTCTACCAGGGCGGTGGCCACCAGCACATCATGTGGGGCGGCAAGCTGGTGGAACCGCCGGGCGAATGCCGCTCGAACCACGAGGTCGTCAGCGCGCTGGCGCAGCGCCTGGGCGCGCAGCACCGCGGCTTCACCATGACGCCGCGCGAGATTGTCGACTGGACGATGCGCGAGAGCAGGCGCGGCACGCTGGAAGACCTCGTCGCCAATGATTTCATCGACGTGCAGCCGGATTTTCGCACCGCGCATTATCTCGACGGATTCGGCTATCGCGACCGCAAGTTCCGCTTCAAGCCGGACTGGCCGAAGGTGCCCAACGCCAATTCAGGCCCGATGGGCCCATGGCAGCAGATGCCGGCGCTGCCCGACCAGTGGGATGTGCTGGAGAATGCCGATGGCGAGCATCCCTTCCGATTGGCGACGAGCCCGGCCCGCAGCTTCCTGAACTCGACCTTCACCGAGACGCCGAGTTCGGTGAAGAAGGAGGGCGGGCCGACACTGATGCTGCATCCCGACGATGCGTCGCGGCTTGGTATCGCGGCTGGCGAAGAGATCGTCGTCGGCAACACCCGCGGCAGCGTGTATTTGAAGGCGGCGCTGTTTGCAGGCCTCGTGCCCGGCGTCGTCATCGCGGAATCGATCTGGCCCAATGCCGCTCACAGGCATGGGCGCGGCATCAACACCCTCACCGGTGCCGACGCGCCCGCGCCCTTCGGCGGCGCCGCGTTCCACGACAACAAGGTCTGGATCAAGAAGGCGTGATCGCGCACTCTTGATTTTCCGATGATGCTATGGACCATCCCTGCGGCGGCCGGCAACTCGCTGGGACTTCTGCGCCGGCTCTTGAAGGACGAACGAAATCATGATGATGCGGCGGATGGGTGCGGTCTTTCTGGCCGTTGGATTGACTGTGCTGGCAGGCCTCTCGGCTCATGCGGCGAGCGGCACGACCGCCCTGCCGCCGCCCGACCCGACCGCCAAGAACCTGACGCCCTACATGATCCAGCTGCGCGCCTTCGACGCCTGCCTGGTGACCCAGTCGCGGCTGATGAGCACGACGCGCGAGGCCGTCCACACGCCCTGCAGCTGCTACGCCAAGGGCACGGTCGGCGCGATGACCAAGGACGAGATTCAGGCCTTCCGCGACACCGGCTATTTCAACGATTCAGCCCGCGCCAAAGGGCTTGGCTTCATCGACAGGTGCAAGCTCAAGCGGCCGGTCTGACGACGTACTCCGGAAAGAAGCGCTCGCTCATCCTCGTCGCATAGGCGACGAGGCAGGGGCGCGCTTCGACCTGTCTCCGGAAGGCTGAATCGAAGAGCGGGCACAGGGCTGCCATCATGAAGGCGCCGAGCGCCGCGTCGCCGCCTGCCGGCGCATCGCCACCGAGATAATCCCGCTCGCCGAGGATCGCGACGAGTGAATCGAGTGCTCGGGCGGCCAGGACAAGCCGCTCCGCCTGGCTGTGCCGGCCGATGCCCTGGCCATACAGGTTGCGCCTGACTTGGCGCCGGACCATGGCGCAAACCAGCGGTCGCAGCGGCGCCGGCACGGTTTTGAAGAAGTCCGCTGGGCCGCGCGCGAAATTGGCGTCGTCCATCCAGCGCTCATCGACGATGATCCAGTAGACCTGCTCCTCGAGCATCTTCTCGAGCGCCCAGAGCGTGCCGCGTCGTTCTGCGTCCAGGCCCTTGTCGAAATCGATGCCATGCCGGTTTTCGAGATGGAAGCGGATGAAGCTTGAATCGGCGACGGTCACGCCATCATCGACAATGAGCGGGAGCTTGCGCTTGGGTGCGCGGCGCAGATCGCCGGAGACCCGCTGGTAGGGCAGGCCCGACAGCTTCAGCAGAAGCTCGGCCTTGATGCAGAACGGGCTCGGATCGGGCAGTCCGAATGCCGGGCCGAAACTGTGCAGCGCAATCATCGTCGTCTCTCCGAACCTGGCCTCATCGTGATCGAAGCCTACTGACACGCTGCTGACAATGGCTGTCAGCAGCGCTAGAGCATGGTGGCGTCGTCCAAGCCGGGAACCATCACCATGCAGCGCGCCGAACGATTGCTCGACATGATCCAGAGCCTGCGCCGCCGACGCAGGCCCGTGACGGCCGAGACGCTGTCATCCGAACTCAACGTATCAGTGCGCACCGTCTATCGCGACATCGCCGCGTTGGTGCGACAGGGCGTGCCGGTGCGCGGCGAAGCCGGCATCGGCTATGTGCTCGACGCCGGCTTCGATCTGCCGCCGCTGATGCTGTCGCCCGACGAGATCGAGGCCGTTCTGGTCGGCATGCGCTGGCTCGGCGAGCGCGCCGACCCGGTGCTGGCGCGTGCGGCGGAGGACGTCGTCAGCAAGATCGCGGCCGTCCTGCCCACGCATCTGCGGCCGATCCTGCTCGACGGTGCCCTGTTCGCGCCGGCCTATGGTCGCGATGCGCCGGTCGATCAGGTCGATGTCGCCGCCGTGCGTGCCGCCATCCGCCAGGGACGCAAGCTCGAGATGCGCTATCGCGACGAGAGCGGGCAGGACACTCAGCGCATGATCTGGCCGATCGGAATGACGTTCTACGAGCGCGTCCGCATCGTCATCGCCTGGTGCGAATTGCGCCAGGCGTTCCGTCATTTCCGCACCGACCGCATCACCGACCTCGTGGCGCGCGAGGAACGCTACCCGGCCCGGCGCGCCGATCTGTTCCGGCGCTGGCAGAAGGAAGAAGAGGCGCGTTGTCAGGAGGAGGCGGCCCGGCGCGAGCAGGCTCAGCGCTCGACGAGCGCCCCATCCACCAGCGCGGTGCGACCCGAGGCGACCTTGGCCAGCGCGCGCGGATAGAGCAGATGCTCCTGCTCGAGCACGCGCGCCGCCAGTGCGTCCTCGTCGTCACCTGGCAGCACCGGCACCTTGGCTTGCATGATGACCGGGCCGGCGTCGAGTTCGGGGACGACGAAATGCACACTGCAGCCATGCTCGGTGACGCCAGCTTCTAACGCTTGGCGATGCGTGTGCGTGCCCTTGAACAGCGGCAGCAGGGACGGGTGGATGTTGATCATCCGGCCTTCCCAACGCTGCACAAACCAGGTCGTCATGATCCGCATGAAACCGGCCAGCACCACAAGATCGATCTGGTGGACGCGCAGAACCTCGTCCATGGCCCGCTCGAAGGCCTCGCGGTCCCTATTGAAGGCGCGATGATCGACCGTCGCGGTGGCGATGCCGAAGTCCTTTGCCCGGTCGAGGCCGCCAGCGCCCGGCACGTTCGAGAGCACCAGCGCGATCTCGGCCGGAAAGGCCTCATCGGCCCGAGCCGCCTCGACCAGCGAGACCATGTTGGAGCCACGCCCCGAGATCAGGATCCCGACGCGCGGGCGCGGCGCCGTCACAGCGAAAGCGTGCCGCGATAGGCGACCTGCTCCTCGCCGTCGGCGACCGGCACGATCTCGCCCAGCTTGACGGGGGCTTCGCCGGCCGCGACCAGCGCAGCCGCGACCTCGTCGGCCTTGGCAGCTTCGGCGGCGACGATCATGCCGATCCCGCAGTTGAAGGTCCGCAGCATCTCGCGCTCGGCCACGCCGCCGACCTGGGCGAGCCAGCCGAAGACGGGCGGGACGGGAATCGCGGCGAGATCGAGCGCGACGCCGAGGCCGTCCGGCAGAACGCGGGGAATGTTGTCCGGAAAGCCGCCGCCGGTGATATGCGCCAGCGCCTTGATGCCGGTCGTCGCCTTGATCGCAGCGAGAAGCGGCTTGACGTAGATCCGCGTCGGTACGAGCAGCGCCTCCGCCAGGCTGGTTTCCGGCGCGAAGGGTGCCGGGGCATCCCAGGCGAGCCCGCTCAGCGCGACGATGCGCCGGACCAGAGAATAGCCGTTGGAATGAACGCCCGACGAGGGCAGGCCGAAGACGACGTCGCCCGGCGCAAGATCGGCCCGTGGCAGCAGGGCGCCACGCTCTGCGGCGCCGACGGCAAAGCCTGCGAGATCGTAATCCTTCTCGGCATACATGCCGGGCATCTCCGCGGTCTCGCCGCCGATCAGCGCACAGCCGGCCTGACGGCAGCCATCGGCGATGCCGCGCACGATCTCGACGCCGACCTTCGGGTCGAGCTTGCCGGTGGCGTAGTAGTCGAGGAACAGCAGAGGCTCGGCGCCCTGCACGATGAGATCGTTGACGCACATCGCGACGAGGTCGATGCCAATGGTCGAATGAAGGCCGCTTTCGATCGCGATCTTGACCTTGGTCCCGACGCCGTCATTGGCGGCGACCAGGATTGGGTCGGTGAAGCCGGCGGCCTTGAGGTCGAACAGCCCGCCGAAGCCGCCGATCTCGGCATCCGCGCCCGGCCGGCGCGTCGCCCGCACCAGCGGCCTGATCTGATCGACCATGGCGTTGCCGGCGTCGATATCGACGCCCGCCTGCGCATAGGTCAGTCCGTTGCCGCCCGGCTTGCTCATCGCGTATCCGCCTTCAATTCAGTTCGCGCGAGCGATAGGCAAGCAGGCGGCGGCTTGCAAGGCATCTTGGGTCTGGAGGTGGTGAAACTGCCGGAAAACCGGCCACGCCCTCGCTTCAGTGCATCGCGGCGAGTTTTCCGCCGGCGCGCAGGAAGCGGGTCGGATCGACCGGCTCGTCGTTGATGCGGGTTTCGTAATGCAGATGCGGCCCGGTTGAGCGGCCGGTGCTGCCGACGCGGCCCACGACGGTTCCGGTCGTCACGCTCTGGCCGACCGAGGCCATGATCGCCGACATATGGGCGTAGCGCGTAGTGATGCCGTTGGCGTGCTCGATCTCGACCATGTTGCCGTAGCCGCCGGAATACTCGGCCGTGATGACCTTGCCCGGCGCTGTGGCGCGGATCGGAGAACCGCTTTCCGCGCGGAAATCGACGCCGGTATGCATCGCCGGGCCGCGCGTGAACGGATCGACGCGATAGCCGTAATTCGACGAGAAATCGACGTCGCCCGCCATGGGCTTGGCAAGCGGCAACTGCTCGGCCAGGCCGCGCAGCCGCATCACTGAGGCGATCCGCGGCTGCAGGGCGCTCAGCGTGGCTTCGAACGGGCCGGCGGAGGCGTCGATCTTGAACGGGACGAAGGGACCGCCGACACCCTTGGCAATGCTGCTCTGGGCGGCCAGCCGGTCGGTGTCGAGGCCGGTCTCGGAGAGGGCTCCGCGCAGGCGTTTCTGCGATTCGACCAGCGTCTCCTCCATGTCCTTGAGCGCGGCAAGCTGGGCACCCGAGGTGTTCGCGATGGCGCGGTCGAGGTGGGTGAGGGCGGCATCCACGCGCTGGGCCGGCGGCTGCACCGCGACTTCGCCCGAGCGCCATGGCGCATTCTGGTTCGCCTCGGCGCCGCGTAAGATGGGCGAGTCCGGGGCGGGCGTTGGTTTCGTCGGCATGATCGGCGCAAAGCTGGTGACGCCCGATGCCCGCACCGGTTCGTCCGGCTTGATCATGCGCGGCCGCAACGGAGCCTTCGACGCCGTCACGATGCCTCCGGCCTGGAGCGTGTCGGCCAGCGCCGTCACCAGGGACTGCCGCGATTCGAGTTCGGCCTGGCGCGTCGCCAACTCGTCGACCCGGGCCTCGACACCGTCCTGATCGAGCAAGGCACGGCTGGCCAGGCGATCGACATCGGCGCGCAGCGAAGCGATCCGATCCTCATAGGCGTATTGGCGCGAGGTTTCCCGGGCGATCAACCGCGCCGCGAGGTCGTCCTTGCTCAGGACATACCAGCCGGCGGCGCCACTGCCGGCGGTGGTAAATGCCAGCCAGGCCAGGCCCGCAAGCACCGTCGACCGCCGTATGGTATAGGTCTTGTGCGTGATCAGGCCGGAGACCGGGAGGGCGGGACCTGTCGAGGCGGGATGTGTCATTTACGCGGGACCGGAAAGTTACGCTGCCGATACCGTCATCAGACCCGGTTAAGGTTAATCTTTCGCAAATCGTCCGCCGCTCAGGATCAAAGGGCCTGGGCGGCCGCCAAGACCTCCGCCGCATGGCCCGGTACCTTCACCTTGCGCCAGATCCGCGCGATCCTGCCATCGCGGCCGATCAGGAAGGTGGTCCGCTCCACCCCCATATAAGTGCGGCCATACATGCTCTTCTCGACCCAGATACCATAGGCCTGCAGAACTGCTTGTGCCTCGTCCGCGACCAGCGCGAAATCGAGCCCGTGTTTGGCCTTGAACTTGTCGTGGCGTTTCACCGGATCGGGCGAGATTCCGACGATCTCCGTGTCGGCAGCCGCAAATTCCGTGCGCAGCCCGTTGAAGGCGATCGCCTCCTGGGTGCAGCCGGGCGTGTCGTCCTTGGGGTAGGCATAGAGCACCAGACTGCGCCCCTTAAAATCTGTTAGCGACAAGATGCCACCGCCGTCGCGCTCGAGGCTGAAATCGGGAGCCTGATCACCTTCCTGCAAAGCCATTGATTCGCCTTCCTTTTGTCGCCTTCGCCCTGCATGTCCGGCGCAGGATCGCGCATCGTGGTAAAGTGTGGAAGCGCAGCCGGAAACCCGCTTCTTGCCGAATCGGCTTG
>QBLV01000002.1:74252-77705 GCA_003241815.1 Hyphomicrobiales bacterium
TGCATCGAGATGCCATGCTCATCGATCGGGAGGACAGCATCAGTTGCTGCCTACGCCGACGATCTCGAAACGGATCATTTGCCCGAGAGGATCGAGAAGGCCTTGCTGGAACAGGACGCGAACAGGCCGGACGCCGCTTCGGCATCGTTCACGACGCCGGCCGGACCGGACTGCGACGTTGCCGAGGTGAAACGGCGTGCGAAGGCGGGTCTCGTCACGATCGCGGTCGCGGTCGTGGTCGCGGTCCTGACACTGGCTGGTGCGGCTGCGACGCTTCTGATCACCGGCCTCGTCCCACTCTCGGGACTGGAAGGCCGGATCGCTGGCGCGATCGCCGAGCGTCTTGGCCCCGACTGGACCGTCGAGGCTGCCGCCGCTGAACTCGGTCGGATCGACGGGCATTCACAGCTTCGCGTGCGGCAGGTTTCATTCCGCCACAAGAGCGGCGCCGCCATCCGCGCTCCGGAAGCTGTTCTCGGCTATGAGCCTATGGCGCTGCTGCGCGGGGAAATCAGGCTGACCTCGGTCGATCTGAGGGGCGTCAATGTCCGCCTGGGCGTGAACAAGGACGGCGCCCTGATCGTCAATGCCGACTCGGCGCCGGCCGAGACGCCAGCTCCTGCGACATTGCCCGATGCGGCCCAGTGGAACGCCTTTACCGGCATCATGGCGGCTGTCTCGACGCTGGCGAAGGGCGATGGCCTGCTTGGCGCGCTGGAGACGGCGGGCATGAACGGCGCACGTCTGTCGCTGGTCGATCCCGATGGTCGGCAGAGGGCGAGCTTCGAGGATGTCGAGATCCGGCTGACCCGGAATGGCGATAACGGCACGCGATTGACCGTCAAGGGCCGCACGGGCCCGCGCTGGAAGGAACTGGCCATCGATCTGTCGAGCGAGGCCGACGGCACCCAGCGCGCCGATATCGACATCGTCCGTTTCGAGCCGGCCGAGGTGGTGGCGCTGGCGCTCGGCACGGGCGGCCTCTCCATCGAGGGCCTGCCGGTGCGGGGCAAGGCGCGCCTCAGCCAGGCACCCGATGGCCGCAAATCGATCGAGGCCCGGATCGACGTGCTGCCGGGCGTCATCGGCTTCCCGGAAAGCCCGGTGCCGCCGATCGCCGTGGATGGAGCCCATCTGGAGATCGCAAGCAGCGGCGATTTCTCGGTCATCGACGTGACCTCGGCCGAGTTCAACGCCGGAGCGACGCGGCTGAAGGGGACTGCGAGGTTGCGTGCCGATGGCGTTGCCTGGCGCAGCAGCCTCCAGGCCGCGGGCCAGATCGCTGGTGTCGATGCCGACCCTCCCGTGGCGATCGATGCCCTCAAGGCGGAATTGCGGTTCGATCCTCGGTCCAGCGAGGCCGTGATCGAATCGATGTCCGTGCAGGGGCCGGCGATCCGGGCGGAGGGGCGCGGACTGGTCCAGCAGGTCGGTGCCTCGCCATGGCAGCGCTTCACGATCACGGCGACGGATTCAGATCCGCGTGCCGCGTTGGCGCTCTGGCCGCGCTGGACCTCACAGGATGTCCACAGCGCGCTCTCGCGCCAGTTCATCGGCGGTCGCATAGGCTCCCTGCGCGTCGACATGGATCTGCCGGCGGAAGACCACGCCCGGCTGTTGCAGGGGCAGGGCATACCCGACGGCGCGCTCTCCGTCGTCGTCGATGCCTCGCAGGTGCGTTTCGTGCCCGGCCCCGGTCTGCCGCCCCTCATCGATGCCAGTGTCTCCGGCCGCACGACAGGGCGCACCGTGAAACTGGCTGTCTCCAAGGCGACCGCCGATCTCGGCAATGGCAGGCAGCTTCAGTTGAGCGACGGCAGCTTCGATATCGCCGAGACCTGGGCGAAGCGTGCGCCGGCGCGCGCGGCCTTCCGCAGCACCGGGTCCATGGAGGCGCTGGCCGCCCTTTTCGCCTTTCCGGCGTTGAAGGAGTTCTCGCCGGCTACGATCGATCCCGCGAGCCTGCGCGGCAACAGCGATCTGAAAACCATCGTCAATCTGGCGCTCGCGGATGATCCGCAACCGGGCGAGGTGGCGATAACCAGCACCGGCACTCTGTCGGGTGTCGCCTCGGACACCTTGCTCGGTACCGAAAAGCTCGACGGTGGCAATCTGGCGGTCAACTTCGATCGCACCGGGTTGGCCGTGCGCGGCGAGGCCCGTATCAGTGGCGACCGGGCCCAGGTCGAGATCAGGCAGGATCCACGTGGCAAGGGCGAGGCGACCTTGTCGCTAACCCTGGACAATGCGGCGCGGCAGAAGCGCGGGCTCGGGCCCGAGGCCGGTATCAATGGCCCGGTCCAGGTCCGCATCACGAAGGCGATCGGCCGGGGCGTCGATTCGCCGCTGCGTGTCGAGAACGACCTGACGAAAGCGTCCCTCGATGGCGTCATCCCCGGGCTCAGCAAGCCGGCAGGGCGTGCGGCCAAGGTCACCTTCAACTATATCGCGGATCCTGACGGGCCCGATCTCGAGGATTTCCTGTTCGATTCCAGCCCGATTCTGATCCGGGGCAAGATCGAGTTGAACCGCCAGAACGGCTTCGAGAGCGCCAGCCTGTCTCAGCTTCGGCTCTCATCGGGCGACAATCTCAAGGTCGAGGCCAAGCGGGACGGCAACCTGACCAGGCTGGTCATCCGCGGGGCGGTCGCCGACGTTCGACCGTTCATCCGCGATTTGCAGAGCGCCTCGGGTCCAGCCCCCGCGCGCGGCGACAAGGCGGCGCGCGGGGGCGACCTCGATGTCGATCTCGACGTGCCGATCCTGACGGGCTTCAATAACGAGGCGATCACCAACGCCACGCTCAAGCTCTCCAAGCGCGGTGGGGATTTGCGCGCCATTGCCTTTCAGGGCCGGATCGGGCGTGCGGACGTCACTGCCAGGCAGTCCTCGCGGCAGGGCGAGGCGGCAGGGGGAATGCTCGTTCAGTCGGAAAATGGCGGCGCGCTGCTGCGCTTCGTCGACCTCTACCGCAGGGCCTATGGCGGCGACCTTATCCTGAACCTCGGCCCCGGCGAGACCCGTCAGAGCGGCGACCTGCTCTTCCGCAACTTCATGGTCCGTGACGAGCCGGCTTTGCGCCGGGTCGTCGGCGGGCAGTCCGTTGAGGCCCTGTCGGGAGACCGCGGCGGCAGCGCGGCGCCGGCCGTGCCGATCAATGTCAACGAGGTGACCTTCACCAAGCTCCGGGCCGAATTCACCCGTTCCGCCAGCCGTGTCGACGTCTCGGAGATGGTGATCTGGGGCCAGCAGATCGGCTTCACCCTGCAGGGCAATGTCGACTACGGCCGTGACCGCGTTGATATCGCCGGGACCTTCGTGCCGGGCTACGCCTTCAACAACGCTTTTGCCCAGATCCCGGTCGTGGGTGCCCTGCTGGGTGGCGGCAGCGAGTATGGCGGGCTCTTTGCCGTCAATTTCCGCATCGCGGGAGCAGCGAGCGCACCGACCATG
>QBLV01000002.1:77715-87272 GCA_003241815.1 Hyphomicrobiales bacterium
GCCGCTTTGTCGATCCGCTGGGCGGCACCTCGCCACAGCCACCCGCGCAATCAGGTCGGCCGCCGACGCGGTGAGCGCGCCTATTCTGGCCGCAGCAGGACGTGCTTCTTTTTGCCGAAGGAGAGCTTGACGGCCCCGTCCGACGTGAGGTCGGCGCTGCCGAGCACGGCCCGCTCGTCGCTGACCAGCACATCGTTGACGCGCAAGCCACCTGCCTTGACCTGACGGCGGGCCTCGCCTGTCGAGGGCAGGAGCCCGGCTTTCACGAAGGCGGTCAGAACGCCGAGCCCCGCCTCGAATTCGGTGCGCGTCATCGAGACGCTCGGCAGATCGGTGGCCAGCGAACCCTCTTCGAAGGTCTTGCGCGCGGTCTCGGCGGCCGCCTCGGCCGCCTCGCGACCATGCACGATCGCCGTGATTTCGGTCGCCAAGACCTTCTTGGCTTCGTTGATTTCCGCGCCACCGAGCGCTTCGAGCCTGGCGATCTCCCCGAGGGGCAGGCGCGTGAACACCTTGAGGAAACGGCCGACATCGGCATCTTCCGTGTTTCGGAAGTACTGCCAGAAATCGTAGGGGCTAAAGAGATCGCCATTCAGCCAGACGGCGCCATTAGCGGTCTTGCCCATCTTCTGGCCTGAGGCTGTCGTCAGCAGGGGAGTGGTCACGGCATAGAGCTGCGGGCCGCCCATGCGGTGAGAAAGATCAACGCCGTTGATGATGTTGCCCCACTGGTCGGAGCCGCCCATCTGCAGACTGCAACCATAGCGACGGTTCAGTTCGACGAAATCATAGCCCTGCATGATCATGTAGTTGAACTCGAGGAACGACAGCGACTGATCGCGATCGAGCCTGAGTTTGACCGAGTCGAAGGACAGCATGCGGTTGACGGAGAAATGCCGGCCGACGTAGCGCAGGAACTCGACATAGTTGAGCTTGAGGAGCCAGTCGGCGTTGTTCACCATCAGCGCGTCCGTCGGCCCGTCGCCATAGCGCAGGATGCGGCCGAACACGCGCTTGATACTCTCGATATTGGTCGCGATCTCCTCGACTGAGAGCAGCTTGCGCTGATCGTCGCGGAAAGACGGATCGCCCACCATCGAGGTGCCGCCGCCCATCAAGGTGATGGGCCTGTGGCCAGTTTCCTGAAACCAGTAGAGCAGGGTGACTGTGATCAGGTTGCCGATGTGGATCGATGTGGCCGTGGCGTCATAGCCAACATAAGCCGTCTGCACGCCCGTGCGGCAGAGTGCGTCGAGGCCCTCCGGATCGGCGACTTGATGGATCAGGCCACGCTCATCGAGAACGCGCAGGAAATCGGATTTGAAGGCGGTCATGGTGGTGCTCGGCAGCCTTGCAAGCGGTGGTGCGCTTCGCTCGGGATTGATGTGCCCTCATCCTGAGGAGCGGGCGTTCGCCCGCGTCTCGAAGGATGCTCCAGCGCCCTCTGGATCATCCTTCGCGACGCCGCAGGCGCGGCTCCTTAGGATGAGGGCTTTATGCATGACAGGCGTTCAGGCCTGCTCTTGTTCACTCTTCAGGATTTCCGGCCCGACCATGCGGTCGAGATAGGCGCTGACCTGCTCCATCAGGACGTCGACCTTGCCGTCGAAGAAATGGTTGGCGCCCTCGACCACGGTGTGCTCGATCTGGATGCCCTTCTGGGTCTTCACCTTTTCGATCACCGCCATCACCTCCTTCACGGGCGCGACGCGGTCCTCGGAGCCATGAACGAACAGGCCCGAGGACGGGCAGGGCGCCAGGAACGAGAAATCGTAGCGGTTGGCCATCGCGGCGATTGACATGAAGCCCTCGATCTCCGGCCGACGCATCAGGAGTTGCATGCCGATCCAGGCGCCGAAGGAAACGCCGGTGATCCAGCAGCTCTTGGCCTCGGGGTTCAGCGCCTGCATCCAGTCGAGCGCGGCTGCTGCATCCGACAACTCACCCGCGCCATGGTCGAAATGGCCCTGGCTGCGGCCGACGCCGCGGAAATTGAAGCGCAGCGCCGAGAAGCCCCGATTCACGAAGGTGTAGAACAGGTTGTAGACGATCTGGTTGTTCATCGTCCCGCCGAACTGCGGGTGCGGATGCAGGATGATCGCCAACGGCGCGCCGCGCTTCTTGGCGGGCTGGTAGCGGCCCTCGATCCGGCCGGCCGGTCCGTTGAAAATAACCTCTGGCATCGTCGCGTCGCCTTTTGTTGGGTCGCGGCCATCGACAACTGCCAGAGCGCGGCAGGAATGCCGCCCTCTTGGCCCGGTCGCCCTTGACGGCTACGCCGCTCGCGCCCTACATCAGGGCACTTAGAATGGTTCTAACGACCGTGAACAAGTCGGGAACAGACGCGCAGATCGCCAATTCGGCATTGCCGTCGCCCCGGCCAGACCGGTTCGGACGGGCGGCTATAGCACGGTGCAGGGGTGCGAATTCAAGCATTTCGTACTGACAGCCTGCATGAGGCAGCAACAGGAGCATCCGCGATCGTGACGCCGTCGGCCCGCGCCTATCTCGACCATAACGCGACCACCCCGGTTCGTCTCGAGGTGGCGCAGGCGATGGCGCGCGCGCTGGCCATGCCGGGCAATCCCTCTTCGGTACATGCCGAGGGCAGGGCGGCCCGCGCGGCCGTCGAGCGGGCGCGCGAACAGGTCGCTAGCCTGGTCGGCGCGAAGGCCTCCAATGTCGTTTTCACCAGCGGCGGCACGGAAGCCAATGCGACGGTGCTCTCGCCCGGCCTGATGGATTGCGATGGCGGGCGCGACTGCGTTCGCACCCCGGCCTCGCTGCTGCTGCACAGCGCCACCGAGCATCCTTGCGTGCGCGATGGACATCGTTTCGCTGCGAGCGCCGCCGAGACGATCCCCGTTCGTACGGACGGCGTTGTCGATCTCGCCTGGCTGTCGTCGCGACTGGAGCGCTTTGCGTCCCAGCATCCTGGCGCTCGCGCGCTGGTCTCGGTCCACCTCGCCAACAACGAAACCGGCGTGATCCAGCCGATCGCCGAGGTCGCGGCAGTGGCGCGGCGCTTCGGCGCGCTTGTCCACAGCGATGCGGTCCAGGCCGCCGGCAAGATCGCGATCGATATCGCGACGCTGGGGGCCGATGTCATCACGCTGTCCGCTCATAAGCTCGGCGGCCCCAAGGGCATCGGCGCCATCGTCTTCCGCACCGGGGCGCTGGAGCTTGTCGACAAGCCCTTGCGCGGAGGCGGACAGGAGCGTGGCTGGCGCGCCGGCACGGAGAATGTGCCCGGCATCGTCGGCTTCGGCGCGGCGGCGGAGATGGCGCATGCCGCTCTCGGCTCCGAAGCCGAGCGGCTCTGCGGCCTGCGGGACAGGCTTGAAGACAAGGTGCTGGCGATGTTCCCGGACACCGCGATCTTCGGTCAGACAGCACCACGCCTGCCCAACACCAGCGCCTTCGCGACGCCGGGACTTGCGGCCGAGACGCTGCTGATCAAGCTCGACCTCGCCGGGGTTGCGCTGTCGTCGGGCTCGGCCTGCTCCTCGGGCAAGGTTCGGCGCTCGCATGTGCTGGCCGCCATGGCTATAGACCCTGCCATGAGCGTAGGGGCCTTGCGGGTCTCGCTCGGATGGACCACCTCCGAGGGCGACATCGACTTGTTTCTCGCGGCCTATGCGAAAGCGCTGGCTGCTGACATTCATCGGAGCGCACGGGCTGCCGCCTGAAGCGTTCCGCACGACGAAGACCAGACCGGCGGGCCTTGAACCCGCGACAGGAGAGTAGACATGGCAGCGGTCCAGGAGACCATCGATCAGGTCAAGTCGATCGACGTGACCGAATACAAATACGGCTTCGTCACGGAGCTGGAGGTCGAGAAGCCCGCCAAGGGGCTGACCGAGGATACGGTCCGCTACATCTCCGCGCGCAAGAACGAGCCGGCATGGATGCTCGAATGGCGGCTCGACGCCTTCCGTCGCTGGAAGACCATGACCGAGCCGGCCTGGGCGCGGGTGAACTACCCGCCAATCGACTATCAGAACATCTACTATTACGCCGCTCCCAAGGGGCCGGCGCCGCAGTCGCTTGACGAGGTCGATCCGGCGATCCTGGATGCCTACAAGAAGCTCGGCATCCCGCTCAGCGAGCAGGAGATCCTGGCCGGTGTGGCGCCGGAAAACCGCGTCGCGGTCGATGCCGTGTTCGACTCGGTGTCGGTCGTCACCACCTTCAAGAAGGAGCTGGCCCAGGCCGGCGTGATCTTCTGCTCGATCTCGGACGCGATCCAGGAGCATCCCGAGCTGGTGAAGAAGTACCTGGCCACCGTCGTGCCGGTGACCGACAACTATTTCGCGACGCTGAACTGCGCCGTCTTCACCGACGGCTCCTTCGTCTACATTCCCAAGGGCGTGCGCTGCCCGATGGAATTGTCGACCTATTTCCGCATCAACGAGCAGAACACCGGCCAGTTCGAGCGCACGCTGATCATCGCCGACGAAGGCTCCTATGTCAGCTATCTCGAAGGCTGCACGGCGCCCAAGCGCGACGAGAACCAGCTCCATGCGGCGGTGGTCGAGCTGATCGCGCTCGACGATGCGGAGATCAAATACTCGACCGTCCAGAACTGGTATCCGGGCGATGCCGAGGGCAAGGGCGGCATCTACAACTTCGTCACCAAGCGTGGCGATTGCCGGGGCAAGAACTCCAAGATCTCCTGGACGCAGGTCGAGACCGGCTCGGCGATCACCTGGAAATATCCGTCCTGCATCCTGCGCGGCGACGGCTCGCGCGGCGAGTTTTACTCGATCGCGGTGTCGAACGGCGCCCAGCAGGTCGATTCCGGCACCAAGATGATCCATCTGGGCAAGAACACGACCTCGAAGATCATCGCCAAGGGCATCGCGGCCGGCAAATCCGACTCGACCTATCGCGGCATGGTCTCGGCCCACCGCAAGGCCACCGGCGCGCGCAACTTCACCAATTGCGACTCGCTGCTGATCGGCGACCAGTGCGGCGCCCACACCATCCCCTATATCGAGGCCAAGACCGCGACAGCCGTCTTCGAGCACGAGGCGACCACCTCGAAGATCGGCGAGGACCAGATGTTCTACTGCCAGCAGCGCGGCCTCTCCGAAGAGGAGGCGGTGGCGCTGATCGTCAACGGCTTCGTCAAGGAGGTGCTGCAGCAGCTCCCGATGGAGTTCGCCGTCGAGGCGCAGAAGCTGATCACGATCTCGCTGGAAGGCTCGGTCGGCTGATTTCACCAGCCCTCATCCTGAGGAGCCGCCAAAGGCGGCGTCTCGAAGGATGCTGGGTTTGAACTGGAAGCATCCTTCGAGACGCGCTGCGCGCTCCTCAGGATGAGGGCTCACGAAAGAACGAAACCATGCTCGAAATTCGCAATCTCGTCGTCAAGATCGCCGACGAAGACAAGCAGATCCTCAACGGTCTCAACCTCACCGTGAACGATGGCGAAGTCGCGGCCATCATGGGCCCCAACGGCTCCGGCAAATCGACGCTGTCCTACGTGATCGCCGGCAAGGAGGACTATGAGGTTCTCGACGGCGAGATTCTGCTCAATGGTGAGAACGTGCTGGAGATGGAGGCCGATGCCCGCGCCGCCGCCGGCATCTTCCTCGCCTTCCAGTACCCGCTGGAGATCCCCGGCGTCGCCACCATGACCTTCCTGAAGGCGGCGATGAACGCCCAACGCCGTGCCCGGGGCGAGGCCGAGCTGCTGACGCCGGACTTCATCAAGGCCGTCAACGGCGCCGCCGACAAGCTCGGCATCGCCAAGGACATGCTGCGCCGGCCGCTCAATGTCGGCTTCTCCGGCGGCGAGAAGAAGCGCATGGAAATCCTGCAGATGGCGCTGCTTGCCCCGTCGATGTGCATCCTCGACGAGACCGATTCCGGCCTCGACATCGACGCGCTGCGCATCGTCGCCGACGGCGTCAACGCGCTGCGCGACAAGAATCGCGGCTTCCTCGTCATCACCCACTACCAGCGCCTGCTCGACCACATCATCCCCGACACCGTCCACGTCATGTCGCAGGGCCGGATCGTGAAGACCGGCGGCAAGGAACTGGCGCTCGAACTCGAGAAGTCCGGTTACGCGGCCTATGTGGAGGCGGCCTGATGTCCGTCGTCACCCCGCTGAAGACGGCCGCCGAACAGGCGCTGAGCGCCCAGTTCGCCGCCGCCAAGGCCGAATTGCCGGGCGCTTTGCCCGTGCGCAAGCTGCGTGAGGACGCGTTTGCCGGCTTCGAGCTGAAGGGCTTGCCGCATCGCCGGCTGGAGACGTGGCGCTACACCGATCTGCGCGCTTTATTGCGGGAAGCGCGTCCGCTCGCCGTCACCGCCGCCGTGACCGACGCCGTGCGCGCCCGGCTTTCGGCTCTGGTGCTCGACGGCATCAGGCTCGTGCTGGTCGATGGCGTGTTCGTCCCCGAGCTGTCCACGCTGGAAAGCCTGCCTGACGGCCTCAACGTCCATAGCCTCGCCGATGCGCTGGTCTCTGGGCGAGAGGACATTGCTCGCGTGCTGTCGGGTCCCGGCGTCGCCGATGCCGATGCTGGGCTGATGCTCAACACGGCGCTGATGCGCGATGGCGTCTTCATCGAGATCGCGGCCGGCACGGAACTCAGCCATCCCGTCGCCATCGTCTCACTCGCTTCGGGCGAAGAGGAGCGCGCGATCTTCCACCGCTCGGTGGTGCTGGCGGGCCATGGCGTCCAGGCGACGATCGTCGAGATCAGCGAAAGCGCCGGTCCCGCCGCCTCGCAGATCAACGGCGCCATCGTCTTCGAGACCGGCGACGAGAGCGACGTCCAGCATCTGCGCATGGTCACGCGACATGCGCCCGAAACGGTGCAGGTCCAGAGCCTTCTCGCCACGGTCGGCGCTCAGGCGAATTTCGAATCCTTCGCGCTGGTCTGCGAGGCCGGCACCCTGCGCCAGCAGTATTTCGTGCGCTATGCCGGTGAGCACACAACGATCGGTCTGCGCGGCGTCAATCTGCTCGGGGGCTCCGAGCATTCCGACGTGACTCTGGTGATGGACCATGAGGTGCCCCACGGCACCAGCCGCGAGATGTTCAAGTCGATCATCGGCGGGGAGGGCACCGGCGTCTTCCAGGGCAAGGTCATCGTCCGGCAATATGCCCAGAAGACCGACGGCAACATGAAGAGCAACGCGCTGCTGCTGAACGACGGCGCGACCATGTTCAACAAGCCCGAGCTCGAGATCTTCGCCGACGACGTCGTCTGCGGCCATGGCGCCACAGTGGCGCAGATCGACGGCGAGCAGCTATTTTATCTGATGGCGCGCGGCCTGCCGCGCCCGCAGGCCGAGGCGCTGGTGCTGCTGGCCTTCGCCGGAGAGGCTGTCGAATTCGTGCAGGACGAGACGCTGCGCGCGCTCGTCATGGCTGAGATCGAAGCCTGGCTCGGCAAACGCGAAGCGTCCTCCGTGGTGAGTGCGATCTGATGCCCTACGTCAATCTCCAGATCACCAAGGGTGCGACCCGCGCGCAGAAGGCCGAGATCGTCAAGGAGTTCACGCAGACGCTGGTCCGCGTGCTCGGCAAGAACCCGCAGAACACCCATATCGTCATCCAGGAGATCGAACGCGAGGATTGGGGCCATGGCGGCGAACTGGTCGCCGACAAGGCGCCTTCCTCGCCCGGAAAGGCTTGAGGGACATGAACGCGCTGGTGAAGCCCTACGATATCGAAGCGATCCGCCGGGATTTCCCGATCCTGTCGCGCGAGGTCTATGGCAAACCGCTCGTCTATCTCGACAATGCGGCCTCGGCCCAGAAGCCGAACGTGGTCATCGAGGCGATGACGAGGCTGATGCGCGAGGACTATTCCAACGTCCATCGCGGCTTGCACTACCTCGCCAACGCCTCGACGGAAGCCTATGAAGGGGCTCGCGAAAGTGCGCGCCGCTTCCTCAATGCCGCCCATCTCGAAGAGATCGTCTTCACGCGCTCCTCGACCGGAGCGCTGAACACCATCGCCTCCTCGCTCGGCCGGCATCTGCAGCTCGGCGAGGGCGACGAGATCATCCTCTCGATCCTGGAGCACCACTCCAACATCGTGCCCTGGCACTATTGGCGCGAGCGTCATGGCGCCGTGATCAAATGGGCGCCGGTGGACGAGGACGGCAACTTCCTGATTGAGGCGTTCGAGAAGCTGATCTCGCCACGCACCAAGGTCGTGTCGCTGACGCATATGTCCAACGCGATCGGCACCATCCTGCCGATCCCCGAGATCGCGGCGATCTGCCGGTCGCACGGCCTGCCGCTCGTCGTGGACGGCAGCCAGGGTGCGGTTCACCTGCCGGTCGATGTCCAGGCGCTGGGCTGCGATTTCTACTGCTTCACCGGCCACAAGACCTATGGGCCGACCGGCTCCGGCATTCTCTGGGGCAAGCGCGAATGGCTGGAGAAGCTGCCGCCCTATGAAGGCGGCGGCGAGATGATCGTCACCGTGACCGAAGACGAGGTCACCTATAACGACCCGCCGCATCGCTTCGAATCCGGCACGCCCGCGATCATCGAGGCGGTGGGGCTGGGTGCGGCGCTCGACTACATGATGGCGCTCGGCGCAGAGAACATCGCCGCCCATGAGGCGCGGCTCGGCGCTTACGCGATGCAGCGGCTGGGCGAGATGAACTCGATCCGCATCTTCGGCAAGGCCAGGGACAAGGGCGCCATCGTCGCCTTCGAGATGAAGGGCGCCCATGCCCATGACGTCGCCACGGTCATCGACCGGGCCGGCGTCGCGGTGCGGGCCGGCACCCATTGCGCCATGCCGCTTTTGGCACGATATGGGGTGACATCGACCTGCCGGGCCTCGTTTGGCCTCTACAACACGCTGGAAGAGGTCGACAGCCTCGTTGAGGCCCTGCAAAAGGCCGAGAGCCTGTTCGCCTGAGTAGGATTGCAAAGCCATGACTGATGCGACCGACGAGTTGAAGCCGAACGCCCCGACCATGGGCGCCGGCACCGGCTTAGCCCCCGAAGAGATCGACCGCCTCACCGACGACATCGTCGCGGCGCTGAAGACGGTCTACGATCCCGAAATCCCGTCCGACATCTACGAGCTCGGCCTGATCTACCGCGTCGACATCGCCGACGATCGCCAGGTCTCGATCGACATGACGCTGACCGCGCCGGGCTGCCCGGTCGCGGGCGAGATGCCGGGCTGGGTCGAGAATGCGGTCTCGACCGTCCAGGGCGTCGCCTCGGTCACCGTCAACATGACCTTCGACCCGCCCTGGGACCAGTCGCGTATGTCCGACGAAGCCAGGGTTGCGCTCGACATGTGGTGAGGCTGGACGGCCTTCCCGAGGCCCGTCATAGTCTGCCGCATGCGCTTCACGAAGTGGGACTATGTCGCATTTCCGCTGCTCGCGGCCCTCGCGATCGGCGTGTTCTATGGCGCCTTGCGTCTGGTCGGCTTCTTCGGCCTCGGCATCCTCGGCCTCATCATCGGCTTCATCGCGGTGCGGATGGATCTGGAGCGCGACGCGGCGAGCGTTGAGCCCCGCGTGCTGGAGGAGCAGTTCAAGGCGCGCGACCGCATGTCC
>QBLV01000002.1:87282-88605 GCA_003241815.1 Hyphomicrobiales bacterium
CGGGCCAACTGGCCCGGCTGAAGCCGCTGTTCGTGGCGCAGGTCGTGGCGGCCGGGCTTGTGATTCTTGGCTTCGGTTTTCACTTTTTGCTCTGACAGAACCAGCCTGGCCAAGTGCCATCGTCACCTCAACGGTCGCACGTCTGCGTCACTCCTGCGTCGTCTTCGAGCCGTCCCTGTCACGGCCATGGCCGTTGCCGCTCGTGGCATCGCCATCCTCCGACAGGACAACGGGATTGGCGCTGCTGAGCCCATCCTTGTTCGGGCTCGTCGTCCCCTCGCCATATTGCCCCGCGGCATCCTGCCGGATGCGCTCCGCAGCCTCGCCGGAATCCTTTGTATAGGGGGCATGAGGTCCCGTCGCATGCGGGGAATCCGGGCTCGGGCCGGGCCGCGTCTGGTCTTCCTCGCCCGGCTGGCCCGGGCGCCGCGGCGTCTCGTGACCGGGATGCTCTTTCATCGTCTTGGTCTCATCGGTCATGGCACTCTCTCCCTTCGGTTGCGTCTCAGGAGAACCGAAGCCGGCATGGTTCGTTCCCCGTCGATCAGCGGCGATGATCGATCGCATCTGCGAGTTTCATGATCGCAGCGTCGCATTCGGTGGCATCAAGGCGTCAGGGCCGCGTTGCGCGGCCGGGAGCCTGCCATGCGCAAATATGCCTACGAGACCGTCGACGTCTTCACGGAAGCCCGCTTCGGCGGCAATCAGCTCGCGGTGTTCACCGATGCGCGCGGTCTGAGCGATGCGGAGATGCAGTCGCTCGCCGCCGAGATGAACTACAGCGAGACGACCTTCGTGCTGCCGCCGGAGGACGCCGCCCATACGGCCCGGGTGCGCATCTTCACGCGCACGCATGAGATGCCCTTCGCCGGACATCCCAATGTCGGCACCGGATTCGTTCTGGCCCGCCATGGCCGCGACCGCGATGGCGTGCTGCGCTTCGAGGAAATCGCCGGCCTCGTGGAGGTCAGGGTCGCCAGCGGCGCGGACGGCGAAGTGACGGGCGCGACGATCGCCGCGCCGCAGCCGCTCTCGACCGGCATCGAACTGCCGGCGGATGCCATCGCAGCCTGCGCCGGCCTCGTACCCGCCGACGTCGTCCTGGGCAACCACAGGCCCGTGCGCGCGTCCGTTGGGGTCCATTTCGTCCTGGCCGAGGTTACGGCCGACGCTTTGTCGCGTGCGACACCGGATCTGAGCCATTTTCGTGCCGTTCGCGATGCCAATCCGGGCCTGGAGGGGCGGTTCTCGCTGTTCATCTACGCGCGCGACGGCGCCATGATTCGGGCGCGGATGTTCGCGCCGATCAGCGGCACCTGGGAG
>QBLV01000002.1:88615-90156 GCA_003241815.1 Hyphomicrobiales bacterium
CCGTCTTCACCCTGACGCAGGGCGTGGAGATGGGCCGCCCGAGCCTGCTTCAATTGACGGCCCAGCGCGGAGCGGACGGCATCCGCGCCACCGTCGGCGGCTCCTGCGTGCCGGTGTTTCGCGGCGAGGCGCTGCTCTAGAGCACGGCTTCAGAATAAAACCGGAGCGCGTCATCCTGGGCGACCGTAGGTCGTCCGGGATCCATCCTAGAGCGCGACATTGCCCTATGATGGATCCCGGAGCTGCCCGCTTCGCGGCTGGTCCAGGATGACGCAGCGCTTGTCCTGCCGACGCGGGAGCCTCTATGGGCCAGCATTCAGCCCTAGTTCCGCCCGCGCCCGCCGCGTCAGCTTCGCCGCCACCAGCCGGTGGCTCTCGCGCAGATAGTCCTGCAGGGCCTCATCCGGCATCGCCTCGTCGGTCAGCCGCTGGATCCAGCTCATGCCGCGTGAGGCGAGATAGGGCGCCGGGCGCAGACCGGGCTGCTCCTTCAGGATATCGAAGCTCGCCCAGGAGCATTTGAAGGTGACCGACAGCGCCACGCCATCATCCGTGCGGGCGATCGCGAAGACCTTGTCACCGAGCTTCCAGACATGGGCGCCGCCCCATTGCACGACGATGTGCGTGGCTGGGAGGCTGGCGCAGAACGCGTTGTAGTGGTCGAGCGTCATGGCAGCCTCGAACGCATGCGGTTCCGTCAGTAGCTCTCGGCGTCGATGCCATGGGCCGCAGCCGCAGCCTTGATCTGCGACCAGGTCTCGTCGTCGAGCGGAATGCCGGTCTCAGCCCGTTCGAGCCTGACAGCGCGTTCCTTCTCGCCCGGCGTTAGAACCGGGTCGGCCTCGTCCTGCGGTTTGGCGGCGCGCACGAAGGCGAGATAGCTCTCGGTCCGGCTCTTGCGAAGATCGGCATCGGGCTCCAGCCGGGCGGGGTCGATCAGCACGCCGAAGAGCGAATTGATGATCCAGCTCTTGGCCGGCTTCTCGTCGATGCGCGCGGCCCCCATCAGCCCAGCCGAGAGCAGTTCGGCGATCAGCGAGAGGCCGGCTCCCTTGTGGTCGCCGAAGGGCAGCAGGGCGCCCAGAGCTTCGTCGCCGAGGAGACCATGCTGGAAGACATGCCTCGGCTCTGTCGTCGGCCGGCCCTCGCCGTCGATGATGTAGCCCGGCGGCACCGGCTCACCCTTGTTGAGCGCGACGCGCGCCTTGCCATGGGCCATGCGGCTGGTGGCAAAATCGAGAACGATCGGATCTCCACCCGGCAGCGGAATGCCGATCGCATGCGGATTGGTGCCGAAGCGCGCCTCCTTTGCCGCGTAGGGCGCGACGATCGGCGGGCGGCCGGCGACATTGACCCAGAACAGCGAGATCAGCCCATGCGCGGCCGCGGCCTCGGCGTAATGCCCGATGCGGCCGATATGATGGGCGTCGAGCAGGTTGAGGATCGCGCCGCCGCCGGCCTGCGCCATCTCGGCCGCCTGCTCGACCGCGTTGCGCGCGGCGGGCTGGCCGAGCGTGACGCCGGCATCGATGATCAGGAAC
>QBLV01000002.1:90166-91238 GCA_003241815.1 Hyphomicrobiales bacterium
GCCTTTGGCTTCGAGTGCGGTGACAGGTTTCCGTCCGCCAGCGACTGGAAATAGAGCGGCAGCATGCCGACGCCGTGGCTGTCATGGCCGCTGAGATTGGCCAGCACGAGATGGTCGGCGGTTTCGCGCGCCTCGTCGGGAGTCCAGCCCGCCTTCACGATCATGTCCCGGACGAGGGAGCGCAGCGAGTCGGGACGGTGTGTGCGATAGGCCATGAGATGGGGTCGCCAGACGTGCAAGGGATGGGTTGTGGTCACAGTGCATGACCGGGATTTGCGTGCAACCTGCGCCGCCGGGACAATGCCTTGCGCGCCAGCGTCTCGACCTTTCGCTCAGCAATCCTTATGTTGTCACCTGCAATCTTGCTTCATCGGGCCTTGAACCCGATTGAGGAGGGACAACTCATGTTTTCTATTCCCGGCCTGAAGGTCGTTTCGCTCACCGACGCGGCCGCCGCGCGCATCCGCGAGATCATGGCGCAGTCGGCAGGCGACGAGCCGGCGCTGGGTCTGCGCGTCGGTGTCAAGAAGGGCGGTTGCGCCGGTATGGAGTACACCTTCGAGGTGGCGCGTGCGGCCGGCAAGGGTGACGAGATCGTCACCGAGAAGGATGCCACCGTGATCGTCGATGCCAAGGCGGTGCTGTTCCTGCTCGGCACGGAGCTCGACTTCAAGACCGACCGCTTCTCGTCCACCTTCGTTTTCAACAACCCGAACCAGGTCTCGGCCTGCGGTTGCGGCGAATCCGTCGAGATCATTCCGCAGGCGGAACCCACACTCGCCGCGCATTAGCGCGCGATGATTTTGTGTGGAAACGCTGCGTCATCCCGGACAAGCCGCTGAGCGGCGCAGCTCCGGGATCCATCAGAGAGCTCGGCTGTTGCTCTATGATGGATCCCGGGACGACCTATGGTCGCCCAGGATGACGCGGTGTTTGTCTGCAATCATTGGAACAATGGCGCTGGACCGAACCGCAGCCGTCAGGCGACCCGGCTTGTTGATTCGATCGCGTCCTCGGTGACGGTGCGGTTGCGGCCGCCGCGTTTGGCCAGCATCAGCGCCTGGTCGGCGCG
>QBLV01000002.1:91248-106744 GCA_003241815.1 Hyphomicrobiales bacterium
TCGAGATGCGCCCGAGATTCTCGTTGGTCGAGCGCTTGACCAGTTCGCGCGTCAGCAGTGCTTGGCGCACGGTCTCGGCGCCGAACTTGCCGGCGATGACATCGGCATCCGGCAGGATGACCGCGAACTCCTCGCCGCCGAAGCGCGTGATGATCGCCTTGTCCTTGAACTTGTCCTTCATGGTGCGTGCGACGAGGCGCAGCACCTGATCGCCCGTGAGATGGCCATGGGCGTCGTTGAACTGCTTGAAGAAGTCGATATCGGCCATGACCAGCGCGAAGGGCTCGCGCCGCAGCGTCGCCTGATCGATCGATTTCTGCAGCATCTCCTCGAAATGGCGGCGATTGGCGAGGCCGGTCAGCGGATCGGTCAGCGCCTCGGCCCGCGTCGATTCGAGCGCCTCGCGCAGGTTGCGAATCTCGTTGGAGCTGTCGCGCAACTGCGCCTCGAGCTTGGTCTTGTGCGTCACCTCCTCGCGCGTCGACATCACCAGCGCCTCGACCCATTCGCGCAGCTTCTGCCGGTCGGCCGGCGGCGGCACATCCTCCGACATCGCGCAGAGGCGGCCATGATAGCGCTCGCTCGAATCAAGGGCCTTGTCGACCAGCGTCATCAGCCCGTCGATTTCGCCCAGAACCTGAAGGCTGGTGCGCTCGGCATGGCGCGACAGGCGTTCCGTGCCGATGAAACGGTCATAGAGAGTGTCGATGTCGGCCGCGCCGACCTTGCCCTCGCTGGCGGCGATGATGGCGTTCATCGCCATGCTGACTGCAGGCATCTCGCCGCTGAGATGGGCGTACCAGACCTCGAAGGCGCGCGGATAGGTTGGAGAGCCGTGCTGGCGCATGGCCATGACCACGCGCTCGGCGAGATCATCCGACAGGGCGGGGGGCGAAGTGGTGTCGCTCATGCCATCGACAGTCCGGACGTGAAGCCGGCTCATGGCATCAGCCATGACAGCCCCGATTGAGAATCGAAGCGGGACATCCTGTCCGTCTCAACGGCGGCATGCGCCCGTCCGTGGCGGCGCGCTGGAGCGCCCCCACACCTGACCCTACGCAATGCTGGTTAAAATGGCGTTGCTGGCCGGCGTCTATCCGACGCGGACCGGCCGAAGCAGGAAGGCCGGAACATGATCGCCGAGGCCCTTGACCTTGGGCCCGTCATCGTCGTCGCGGCGGCGCGGTTCGGCTGAGCGTTCGGGGCGTGCCGAGCGTTCGGATTGTGCAGGGCGCGGCTCGGCTGTGCGCTCCGGCCTGGCCGAGCGCTCGGGGCGGGGTGCGCGCTCGGGCCTGGCCGCAGGCTCTGCCGGCGCCGCGGCTGCGGCTGCCGGTGCAGCAGCCTCACCGCGGATCTTGGTGCGCGTCGGTCCATCCGATGCCGCGCGGCGGCGCCGCGGAGCTGCCTCTTCGTCCGAGGCCGGGCGCTCGACACGGATCGGGCGCGGCGCGGCCTCGGGCTCGGCGCGCGGGCCGCGCTCGGGGCGGCCCCGACCGCCCGAGCGTTCCCCGCCGCTTCCGCCCCGTCCGGGACGGCGTTCCTCGCCGCGTCCGCCACGTCCGGCCGGACGCTCCTCGCGGGGAGCACCCGGTGCCAGTTCGGCGAGGCTGCGCCCTTCGTCCCAGGTGATGGCCTGGCCCATGAGCTTCTCGATGGCGGCGACGAGCTTTTCGTCATGCTTCGTCACGATGGTGAAGGACGCGCCTTCGCGTCCGGCGCGGCCGGTGCGGCCGATGCGATGGACATAATCCTCGGCATGGGTCGGCACGTCATAGTTGAAGACATGGCTGACGGCCGGGATATCCAGGCCGCGCGCGGCCACGTCGCTGGCGACCAGGATCGGCATTTCGCCGGTGCGGAAGGATTCCAGCGCCGCCATGCGGGCATACTGGTCCATGTCGCCATGCAGCGAGACGGCGGGGAAGCCATGCTGTTGCAGCGACTTGTGCAGGGTCGCGACATCGCGCTTGCGGTTGCAGAAGACGATCGCGTTCTGCAGGTCCTTGGCTTCCTTGATCAGCGTGCGCAGCGTCTCGCGCTTCTCGAAATCCTGGCCGTTGGAGGCGATCAGCCGCTGCGTGATCGTGGTCGCGGCGGTTGCCGGGCGCGACGCCTCGATCCGGACCGGATTGCTCAGGAACTGTTCGCTTATCCGCGTGATCTCGGGCGGCATCGTGGCGGTGAAGAACAGGGTCTGCCGGGTGAAGGGCACGAGCTTGCAGACCCGCTCGATGTCGGGGATGAAGCCCATGTCCAGCATGCGGTCAGCCTCGTCGATGACGAGAAGCTCGACGCCGGTGAGCAGAAGCTTGCCGCGCTCGACATGGTCGAGCAGGCGGCCGGGCGTGGCGATCAGCACATCGACGCCGCGTGTGATCTTGGCGTCCTGGTCGCCGAACGACACGCCGCCGATCAGCAGCGCCACGGAGAGCTTCTGGTTGACGCCGTAGCGGGTGAAATTCTCCTCGACCTGGGCGGCGAGTTCGCGCGTCGGCTCGAGGATGAGCGTGCGCGGCATCCGGGCGCGGGCGCGGCCGTTTTCCAGGATGGTCAGCATCGGCAGGGTGAAGGCGGCGGTCTTGCCCGTGCCGGTCTGGGCGATTCCCAGTACGTCGCGGCGAGCGAGGACGTGCGGAATGGCCTGTGCCTGGATCGGAGTGGGGGTCGTGTAGCCTGCGGTCGTGACGGCTGTCAGAACCTTTTCGCTCAGGCCAAGTTCGGCAAATGACATCGAGTGTTGCGCTTCTTCAAGGGTCGGTTACTCGTGGCGGGATGACCTACTCAACCGCGACGGTGGCGCGACATCTCTTTCCAGCGCGCCTTCGGACTTCCGTGCAATGCAGAAAAAGCACGGCGAAGTCAATAATCTAGCGCCTTGAGGAGCCTGACTGCCCATGACTGAACCGCTTGTCCTGATTCCAGGCCTGAGCTGCGATGCCAGACTCTACAGCCAGCAATGGCCAGCGCTGGCACCCGGCCGGCCGATCTTCGTGGCCGAACATGACCGCGACGACGGCCTTCGCGCCATCGCGGAACGGCTGCTCAGGGCCGCGCCGGAGCGTTTCGCCCTATGTGGCCTGTCGATGGGCGGCTATATCGCCTTCGAGGTGATGCGGCAGGCGCCGCAGCGTGTGACGCGGCTGGCCCTGCTCGACACCAGCGCCAAGCCCGCGACGCCCGAGACCAACGCCCCGCGCGAGCAGATGATCGCGCTGGCGCAGAAGGGTGCCTTCGACAACGTCACCACGCTGCTCTGGCAGAAGCTGGTCGCGCCCTCCCGACTGACCGACGAGCCGCTGCGGCTGCTGGCGCGGGCAATGGCCGAGACGATCGGCGCGGACGGCTTCGTGCGTCAGCAGCGCGCCATCATGGGCCGGCCGGATTCGCGCCTCGGACTGGCCGCGATCACGGTCCCGACGCTGGTGCTGGTCGGCGAGGAGGATCTGATCACGCCTCCGGAACATGCGCAGGAGATGGCAGCCGGAATTGGCGGGCCGGCGCGGCTCGTGACGATTCCGGGCTGCGGCCATCTGTCGACGCTGGAAGCGCCTGACGCCGTGACGGCCGAACTGCTGGCCTGGCTGAGCTGAAATCCAGCGCAGCCAGACGTCAGCGCGGTACCACGCAAGGGTCGAGCCTGGTCTCGCTCATCGTCTTGCGGATGGAGCCGGTGATCATTGGATCGACTGGCTTGCCCTTGCTTGCCGCCGAAGCCACTTCGGCGAGACGATCCTTGTCGAAGCGGGCAGTCTGGGTCGAGACGAAATTGGCGGCGATCACCGACAGGATCGCAATCGCTGCGCCCGCCTTGGCAATGTCGGCGACCATCGTTCCGCGGTCATTCTTCCAGAACAGTTCGATCAGCCGCATCGGGCGTTCCCGTGTCAGAAAGGCGCTCGGCGCCACTGCAGGGACATCATGCGCCGGGATATGTAAAAGGATGGTTAGTGAAGCGTTGTCTCCGGCCCGCCCAGCGCGAGTCGATGCGATGGCTCGGCCATCCGGTCAGACGGCAGTTCCCTCGAGGCGAGCCCGGTTCTCGCGAAAGACCTTCCGCAACGCTGCCAGCACCGCGATCACCGCCGGCCGCTGGCGTGAGACCTCATGCGTCACGAGGAAGATCTCGTCGGCCGTCCGGTCCGGCGGTGGCTGCAGGCGCAGCAGCAAATCGTCGGCATCGCCCATGAAACATGGAACCATGGAGACGGCCCCCGCCGTGCGCACGCTCTCGTAGCGCGCCGCCGAATCGCCGACGCGCGCTGCGATCGGCCGGCCGTCGGCGAAGGCGCGGATATGCTCGTCGATGCGCGACGAGGTCTCGCGGCTGACCGAGATGATCGGCGCCGTTCCCGGATCGACATCGCGCCGGACATAGAGTGCCTGGACCAGCCGCCCGACCTTCTGGCCGAAATAGCCCGGTTCCTCGGGCACCTTGTGCATCCGCACGGCGATGTCGGCATCGCCGCGCGCGAGGTCCAGCCGGTCGCGCGTGCTGATGATCACCAGTTCGACCCCGCCCGCCTCCGCCGAGATCGTCGTCGCGTTCCTGGTCAGGAACAGGCTGATGGAGGTCGTCGCCGTCACCCGCACGGGCGCATCGGCAAGCGGCCGCGCGGCGCGGGCGCGACTGGCGAAGCGGGCGGCGGCGGCGGCGACGAGGCCCGCTTCCAGCGCCAGTTCCGCCCCGGCCGCCGTCAGGCTCAGGCGGTTGGCCCCGCGCCGGAACAGCAGCAGGCCGAGCTGGCGCTCGAAGGCCTTGAGCCGGCGCGCGATGGTGGCTTCGCTCAGCCCGAGCGTGACCGCCGCCAGGGCCAGCGACCCACATTCTGCGATGGCGTGGAAAATGCCGATGTCATCCCAGCCGGGCGATGCCAGATCGCCGTCGCGTCGAGATGGAGGGGGAGCAGGCTGCCCCATGCGATCAGCGGTCCAGACTGGAATGGATCGGCGGTGAGAACGGTGCGGTCATACCAAGCGAAGGGACGGGAAGCGGGAGGGCTGCTGAAGGGTTCATGCGACATGATCCGATCATGCCGCCGGTACCGGGATGGGGCAGCCCGCCAGGATTGGCGGCGAACCCCCCAAAAATGCCGGGCTTGCCGCGAGTCAGGCGGCGGGCGCGGATCACAGGTCGATCAACTCGCCCGCGAAGGCTGCCCGCTCCTGGATGAACAGGAAACGCGCTTCGGGCTTGTTGCCCATCAGCCGCTCGACCACGTCGGAGGTCTCAGTCCGCGCCTCGTGCTCGACCATGACCTTGAGCAGGATGCGCCTGGCCGGGTCCATCGTGGTTTCCTTGAGCTGGGCCGGCATCATTTCGCCAAGGCCCTTGAAGCGGCTGATCTCCGGCTTCTTGCCCTTGAAGACCGAGGCGATCAGCTCGTCCTTATGGGCGTCGTTGCGGGCATAGACCGATTTGCCGCCAAGCTGGAGCCGGTAAAGCGGAGGCACGGCGAGGTAGAGATGGCCCTTCTCGATCAGGCGCGGCATCTGGCGCCAGAAGAACGTCACCAGCAGCGAGGCGATATGGGCGCCGTCGACATCGGCGTCGGTCATCACGATGACCTTCTCGTAGCGCAGATCGTCTTCGCGGAACTGGCTGCCGATGCCGCAGCCCAGCGCCAGGATCAGGTCGGCGAGCTGTTGGTTGGCATTGAGCTTCTCGCGTGTGGCGTTGGCGACGTTGAGGATCTTGCCGCGCAGGGGCAGGATCGCCTGCGTCGCGCGGTTGCGCGCCTGCTTGGCCGAGCCGCCGGCCGAATCGCCCTCGACGATGAAGATCTCCGAGCCTGCCGCACCCGCATTGCTGCAATCGGCGAGCTTGCCGGGCAGGCGCAGTTTTTTCGTCGCGGTCTTGCGCGAGACCTCCTTCTCGAGCCGGCGGCGCAGGCGCTCATCCGCCCGGTCGACCGACCAGTCGAGGAGTTTTAGCGCCTGCTGGGGGGCCTGGGCGAGCCAATGGTCGAAGGCATCGCGCACCGCGTTCTCGACGATGCGGGAAGCCTCGACCGTCGCGAGTTTGTCCTTGGTCTGGCCCTGGAACTCCGGCTCGCGGATGAAGACCGAGAGCATCGAGGCACAGGTCGCCATGACGTCGTCGGACGTCACCTGCGCCATGCGCTTGGACTGGCCGATGCGCTCGGCATGATCGCGCAAGCCCCGCAGCAGCGCGATGCGCAGGCCCTGTTCATGGGTGCCGCCTTCGGGCGTGGGAATCGTGTTGCAATAGGAGGAGGAGAAGCCGTCCTCGCCGGTCGCGAGCCAGGCGATCGCCCATTCCAGCGAGCCGTGACTGCCGGGTTTGGTGATCTTGCCCGAGAAGATCGGCTCGGCGACGAGATCCTTGCCCTCTATCTCGCGGCCGAGATAGTCGCGCAAGCCACCCGGGAATCGGAACACGGCCTCGGCCGCGACATCGCCCTCGGGCTTCAGCAGCGACGGTGCGCAATGCCAGCGGATCTCGACGCCACCGAAGAGATAAGCCTTCGAGCGCGCCATCCGGAACAGGCGCGCGGGCACGAAATGCGCGCCCTCGCCAAAAATCTGCGCGTCGGGGTGGAAGCGCACGCGTGTGCCGCGCCGATTCGCGACCGGGCCGACCACCTCCAGCGGGCCCACCGGGATGCCGCGTGAAAAACGCTGGCGATACAGCGTCTTGGCCCGAGCGACCTCGACCTCGAGTTCGTCCGACAGCGCGTTTACCACCGAGACGCCGACGCCATGCAGGCCGCCGGAGGTCTCATAGGCCTTTGAATCGAATTTACCGCCGGCATGCAGCGTCGTCATGATGACTTCCAGCGCCGACTTGCCTGGAAATTTCGGGTGCGGATCGACCGGGATGCCGCGGCCATTATCGGTCACGGCAATCGAGCCGTCCTCCAGCACCTCGACATCGATGAAGCTGGCATGTCCCGCCACCGCCTCGTCCATGGCATTGTCGATCACCTCGGCGAAGAGGTGGTGCAAGGCGCGCTCGTCGGTGCCGCCGATATACATGCCCGGCCGCCGCCTGACCGGCTCCAGGCCTTCGAGCACCTCGATTGCGGATGCATCGTAGCCGCTCTCTGAAAGGGTGCCGTTGCGCGGGGGCAGGGGCGCCGTCGGTTGGGCAAGTCTCACGCTCGAAGGATCGGCCGCCGATGTGCTGGAGCGGGCAGGGGCGGCGCGGGCTGGAGCCTCGGATCGCGGCGACACCGTCCCCGGCGCGGCGACGCGCGGCGGGACCGTCGCAGGCCGCTCCGGTTCCGTGCCGAATAGATCGCCATTCTCCGCCATCGTGTCCGCAGGTCCTGTGATTCGCGACATGAAATGATAGCCCAGATGCGCAGCCGCCGCGCTGCGGCTGTTCCTACAGGCACGGGCCCGGCGTGGGAACCGGTGGCCGTCCGTTTCCGTCATCCTGCCGTCACGCGACTCCGTACATTGGCGCCGAAGGAACCGAACCGTTCAGCCCGCATTAAAGCTGCAGAGCGGAGACTGAGTGCGACGATCGAAGGGCTGGGCGGCGCGCCGCCGGCTGCTATGATCTTCGAAAAAGACGGGGTGGAAAAATGGGGGAGGGTGTCGTGGCGTCAAGCGTATTCGTACCGAGTATGAAGATCGCAGGGCTGGAACGGGCCTCGCGCTTCGCAGGCGAAGCCTTCGGCCATGAGGAGGCGGTGCCGCTCCCGCGCCGGCGCGACACGACCCTGCTTCCGCATCGGGCCCTCTGGCTTTTGGCCGCCTTGGTCGCCGTCATCGGGCTTGCGGTGTTGAGCCTGCGCTGAGCGCCGACAGCGCCACCTTTACGCAGAAAATCAACGATTGCGTTCTACGCTGATCGGCGGAGAACCTTAGCATGCGTGTCGTCATCGTCAGCGACTTTGCGTCCGTCAACGGCGGCGCTGCCAAGGTCGCGATCGAAAGCGCGCGCGGTCTGGCAGAGGCTGGCGTCGACATCGTCCTGGCCTGCGCGATCGGCCCGGTCTCGGAACGGCTCCACCACCCGCGCATCCAGGTCGAGATGTTTCGCGGGGAAGAGATCTGGAAGGTCGGCAGCAAATTTGCCGCCGCCCGGCAGGGGATCTGGAATGCCCCGGCCCATGCCTTCCTGAGCGCGCTGCTGTCGCGCCAGCCCGCCGGGACGCTGGTCCATCTGCATCAATGGACCAAGGCCTTCAGCCCGGCGGCGATCGCTGCGGCCGGCGAGAGCGGGCTGCCTGTCGCGATCACCATGCACGACTATTTCTCGTTTTGCCCCGTCGGCGGCTATTTCGACTTCAAGACCGGCGCGCCCTGCACGCGCCAGCCGATGTCAGCCGGCTGCATCACCAGCAATTGCGACCGCGCATCCTATGCCCACAAGCTGGTGCGGGTCGCGAGGCAGTGGCGCTCGAACGAGGCGATGCGCAGCCTCAAGGCGCCGCTCTTCATCCATGTCAGCGACTTCGCAAGGCGCTTCGCCGAGCCCTTCCTGCCGAAGGGCGCCCGGCACGCCGTCGTCGAGAACATGATGGAAGCCGAAAGGCGCCCGCCGACCGATGTCGCGAACAACCGGCATGCCCTGTTTCTGGGGCGCTTCACCCAGGAGAAGGCTGGCAATGTGCTGGCGCAGGCCGCACGAGCGGCCGGAATGCCAGTCCGCTTCGTCGGGGAGGGGCCACTAGCCGACGAGATCGCCCGGATCAATCCGGAGGCAGAGGTTCGCGGCTGGGTAGCGGCTGAAAAAGTCTTCGACGAGATTGCGCAAGCGCGCTGCTTGGTGTTGCCCTCGCTTTGGTATGAGCCCGGCCCGCTGGTGGTCGCCGAAGCGCGCTCGCTCGGCATACCGGTCGTCCTGGCGCGAACCACCGGACCGGCGAGTTGGATCGTCGATGGTGAGGACGGAATTCTGGTCGACGGCGGCGATGTCGGCGGATTGTCGGCGGCCCTCCAGCGGCTCAAGGACGATGCGCTGGCACGAGCAATGGGCGAGGCCGCCTATCGCCGCTATTGGGCCGACCCGTTGACCACTGGGCGACATGTCGAACGCACGATCGAGACCTATCGCTCGCTCGATGCCACCAACAGGATAACCGCGCAGCCCTGAACGTCAGCGCAGGATCGCGGTCCATTGAGAGCCGGGCCGAACCGCGACGAGATTGTACCCCTTGGTATGATCAAGCTTGAATGCATCGAGTTCGCTGGCGTTTCCGATCGGGATAGCCCGGTCGTCGAGAAGCAGATGGACATCGAAGCCACGCTCCTCACGCAGATGCCGCGTCAGGGCATGGCTGCGATCCGAACCGTGATCTTCGTAGATGACGAGCGCATCATTGGCGAGCGCGCGCTCCATGCCGGCCAGGGCCTCGCGTTCGACCCCCTCGACATCGAGCTTGACCACCAACCGGCGCGGCCACCAGCCCTTCTGCTCGATCAAATCGTCGATCGCAATCGACTGAACCGCTTCCGACCCGGAGCCATCTCCGCCATTTGCGATGCCACGGGCTTCATGGGCCGCATCGTTTAGCCGAACCTCGACATCGGAGCGATCGAGAATAGCGCGATGGAACGTTTTGATTGTGTCGGCGTGGGGTGACGTGTTGGTTTCCAGCAGGGCGAATGTTTGTGCCGAGGCTTCGACTGCGAGCACAGGCTTTCCACCGCCGTTGTGGGAGGCGACGAAAACCGACCAGTAGCCGATATTCGCGCCGCAATCGATGAAGCTATAGTCGATTGGCGCGAGTTGGCGCAGGAAGCGGGCCATTTCCGGCTCGTGATCGTAAGAGCGCAGCAACATCCGGTTCCAGTAGGGATCAGATGCGGGAAACGAGAGACGCGCATCGGGGCCCAGCACCAATGTCGCGTTCCGATCTTTCCAAAGCAGCCGGCCGATCAGGCGACAAGCACGGTAGAGACCGCGCTGTTTGAAGGGCTGCGATAACTCCCCATAGGCATCGAGCATCGCCAATGCACAGCGATCGAGCAAGGCGGGCGCATGAGCGCGCCGGCTCGTCCGGTCGATGCTCAGGGCGGCGGGATCGCGAGGGGCGATGTGCATGGCTGGGCCTCCGCCGACCCAGCTATCACATTTCTGGTTGAGGAAGTGGAAATGGGCGGGAGTTGCCGCAATCCAATTGACAAGATTATTTTCCTTTGATAGGAATGTTCTTGTTATGTCCCTCATGGAGAGACCCATGCCTTCCTTTGCACTGTTCGATGATGTCGTGGTGGCCCGTACGGCCGCTGCGACGACCGGCTGGACCAGTTTCACCAATCTGCAAACTGTCTTCGATTATGCTCGCGGCCAAGGTCGACCGCTGTTCTTTCAGCCGGGCACATATGATTCGAGCACCACGACGATTTTGCCCAGCAACGGCGGCGGAAAGCCGCTCCTCGCTCGGGCGATTCCAGGATCGGTGACGTTGCGCTTCAATGGTGAGAATATTTTCCTTCGAATCGAAGGCCAGTCGAATGTGCGCTTCCAGGGACTTGTCTTCGACGGCCAGAACCGCGCGCTCACGGACTATGTCGCGCAGCGCCAGGCCTTGATTGCCGTAGGCGCCGCTTCAAACGGCGTGGTTTTCGAGGATTGCAGCATCGTCAACTCCCCGGGCATTGGCCTCTACGTCACAGGCTTGGCCGATGTGCTGATCCACACCTGCAATTTCTCGTCCCATTCGATTGGTATCTGGAGTGAAAACGCCAAGATCAACGCGCTACGGAACAGCCTGAGTTCGATGGCCAATAATGGCATCGCGATCTGGCGGTCGTCTCTGACCGGCGACAGCTCTACAGTGTCCGGGAACCTCATCAACGGGATCGAGACGGCCGCAGGCGGCACCGGACAGAACGGCAACGGCGTCAGCGTCTTTAGGGCGATCGGTGTGACCATCACCGACAACAAGATCTTCAACACGAAATACTCGGCCGTCCGTTGCAATGGTGGTGGACAATTCGTCGTATCGAACAACAGTATCTACAACGCGCGTGAGGTCGCGATCTTCATCGAGGCGCCGGGAACCGGCATCGACCTTCATGGTGCGGTCATCGCCAACAACTCGCTCGACACCGTGGGTAACGGCGTCAACGTCGCCAATTCTGGCCAGTTCAGCGACGGTACGGCGCGCAGCGTGATCGTTGAAGGCAACAGGATCAGCAACGTTCTCAACAACCCGATTCCGGATTCGGGCTATTTCCCGCCCTCGACCATCGGAAACGGCATCACGATCGAGCAGGACTGCGTGATATCGGGTAATATCATCGAGAATGCATCTCGCGTCGGCATTCAGGCCGGTATCAACACTGGTGCACGTGATCTGGTCGTGACCGGGAACCTCGTGATGAATACGCCGATCGGTATCGGCGTCTCCAACGACGCGGTTTCGGGCCCAGGGCGCAGTGTGGTCGTGTCCGGCAATATCGTGCGTGGCGCCTCCTTGGGCGGAATCGTTCCGACGGTTTTCACCGGAACGACACTTGATCGTGTCGGCACCGCGGAGTTTGGCAACCAACTGGCGACGACGGCAGGCAGCGTCACGTTCGGTCACAATCGCTATCTCTGAGACGGCGTTCCACGACGAAAAAAACCGGGGCGTCACCGCCCCGGTTTGTCAGGTGGACCGCACAGACCGCGGTCGGGAGGAAGCTCGCGGCCAAGCCGTTCGGGCCCGGCCGAAATCCTCAGTACGAGTAGTACATCGCGAACTCGACCGGGTGCGGCGTCATTTCGAAGCGCGCCACATCCTGCATCTTGAGTTCGATATAGCTCTCGATGAAGTCGTCGTTGAAGACGCCGCCGGCCTTGAGATAGGCGTTGTCCTTCTTGAGCGAGTCCAGCGCTTCGCGCAGCGAGCCGCAGACGGTTGGGATCTTCTTCAGTTCGCGCGGCGGCAGGTCGTAGAGGTCCTTGTCCATGGCCGGGCCCGGATCGATCTTGTTGATGATGCCGTCAAGGCCGGCCATCAGCAATGCCGAGAAGGCGAGATAGGGGTTCGCCATCGGATCGGGGAAGCGCACCTCGACGCGCTTGGCCTTGGGCGAGTTCGTCCACGGAATACGGCAGGAGGCCGAACGGTTGCGCGCCGAATAGGCGAGCAGCACGGGAGCCTCGTAGCCCGGGACCAGACGCTTGTAGGAGTTGGTCGAGGGGTTGGTGAAGGCGTTCAGGGACTTGGCGTGCTTGATGATGCCGCCGATGTACCAGAGGCACTCCTGCGACAGGTCGGCATATTTGTTGCCGGCCATGATCGGCTTGCCGCCCTTCCAGATCGACTGGTGGACGTGCATGCCCGAACCGTTGTCGCCATAGATCGGCTTCGGCATGAAGGTCGCGGTCTTGCCGTAGCTCTGCGCGACGTTGTGGATCGCGTATTTGTAGACCTGCATGGTGTCGGCCATGTGGGTCAGGGTGTCGAACTTCAGGCCGAGTTCGTGCTGGGCGGAGGCGACCTCGTGATGGTGCTTCTCGACCTTGGCGCCCATGGCCGCCATGGCGGCCAGCATCTCGCCGCGCATGTCCTGCGCCGAATCCTGCGGCGGGACGGGGAAGTAGCCGCCCTTGGTGGCGATGCGGTGGCCGAGATTGCCGCCCTCATATTCCGTCGAGCCATTGATCGGCAGCTCGACATTGTCGAGCTTGAAGCCGGTGTCGTAGGGGTCGGCGGAAATCTTGACGTCGTCGAAGACGAAGAATTCGGCCTCGGGGCCGACATAGCAGGTGTCGCCGATGCCGGTGGACTTGAGATACGCCTCGGCCTTCTTGGCAATACCGCGCGGGTCGCGGCCATAGGGCTCGCCGGTCGCCGGCTCGAGCACGTCGCAGGTGATGACCATGGTCGCCGCCGAGAAGAACGGGTCCATCACGGCCGTCGTCGGGTCGGGCATCAGCAGCATGTCGGACTCGTTGATCGCCTTCCAGCCGGCGATCGAGGAGCCGTCGAACATCGTGCCTTCGGCGAAGATGTCCTCGTCGATCATGGTGATGTCGAACGTCACATGCTGCCACTTGCCGCGCGGGTCAGTGAAGCGGAAATCCACATACTTGACGTCGTTGTCCTTGATCGCCTTCAGGACATCCTTGGCGTTCTTCATCTCAGCATTCCTCTTAGTGGTCGTTTCTCAAACTCATACGATCCGCGAAAGTCTTAGCGACTGTCGCGACGCCGATCTCGGGTCGGGATGAGCCCTCAGATCGCGTCCGCGCCGGTCTCGCCGGTACGGATGCGGATCGCCCCCTCCACCGTCGATACAAAAATCTTGCCATCGCCGATCCGCCCCGTCTGGGCGGCTTTCATGATCGCCTCGATGGCGCCCTCGACCATCTCATCGGCGAGCACGATCTCGATCTTCACTTTCGGCAGGAAATCGACGACGTATTCGGCGCCGCGGTAGAGTTCGGTATGGCCCTTCTGCCGTCCGAAGCCCTTGGCCTCCAGAACGGTGATGCCCTGCAGGCCGACCTCCTGAAGCGCTTCCTTCACCTCGTCCAGCTTGAAGGGCTTGATGATCGCTTCGATCTTCTTCATGCGCCGACCGGCCTCCCTTGTGTGTCAATTCCGGAAAGACGCCGGAACCATCGATCCGCCGACCCGGTGCGCCTTGGCTTGGTCGGGGCCGTCATGGCCCGAACCCGACGTCGCGGAGACGGCAAATATCCTGGAACTGCTCATAGCATCGGCGCATTCAGCCCGCCATGCGGCAGCACTGGTTTGGTGGCTTGATGATAGGGCAAAAAACAGATTATAAAATGAGCAAATGCCTAGTTTATGATCATGTAGGCAGAAGGCGATCGCGCTTGCTCTGGTTCTGCCGCTCTCCGATGATGCTGCGATGAACCGACCCGATCTGACGGACCTGGCGCTGCTCGATGTCGCCGGGATGGCGCGCGCCGATGCGGCCGTGATCGCGGCCGGGACGCCGGGCGTCCTGCTCATGGAGCGGGCGGGACAGGCCGTCGCGGACGCCGTCGCAAGGCGGGTCCGGTCGGGTGCGAGCGTCCTCGTGCTGTGCGGACCCGGCAACAATGGCGGTGATGGCTTCGTTGCGGCCCGGCTGCTTGCGGAACGGGGTCTGCGCGTCACGCTGGCGCTCGTAGGCGAGAGATCCCTCCTGGCCGGCGATGCGGCGACGATGGCGCAGCGATGGACAGGAGCCATCGTGCAGATCGCCGGCCTGCAGCCGCAGCGATACGACATCGTCGTCGATGCCCTGTTCGGCGCGGGGTTGAACCGGCCTTTGGAGGGCGAGGTCGCGGCGCTGGTCGCTGCCGTCAATGCGTCGGGCCGGCCGGTGGTCGCGGTCGATGTACCCAGCGGCCTCTCCGGCGACACGGGGCGCAGTGCGGGCGAGGTCGTCCGCGCCGCGCAGACCGTGACCTTCTTTCGCCTGAAGCCGGGACATCTGCTCCAGCCGGGGCGCGCGCTGTGCGGCACCGTCACGCTCGCCGATATCGGCATCGTGCCCGAGCTGGTCTTCAGCGCCGGGCGACCTCCCACGACATTCCGCAACGCTCCGGCACTTTGGCGCGAGGGTTGGCCGTCGCACGCCGTGGACACCCACAAATATCGGCGAGGTGCCGTGCTGGTCGTGGCCGGCGGGCTGTCCGGTGTCGGCGCGCCCCGCCTGGGTGCCCGCGCGGCGCTTCGCATCGGAGCCGGGCTGGCGACCATCGCCTGCCACCCGGAGGCGCTGGCTGCCCATGCCGCGCGCGGTCCCGATGCGCTGATGCAGCGGGCCGCCGCCGATACCGCAGCGCTCGGCCGCCTGCTGGCGGAGCGGCGGCTGTCGGCGGTCCTGATCGGCCCGGCGCTCGGGCTGGATGCGCGTGCCCGCGACGCTGTCATGGCGGTTCTGCGCGCGCAGGTTCCCGTCGTGCTGGACGCGGATGCGCTGACCTTGCTTTCGGCGCGCACCGGAAGCCTGAAGCGTTACGTCGAGAGGCGGGACGCCGGCTGCGTTCTGACGCCGCATGAGGGCGAATTCGAGCGCATATTCAGCGCTGTGCACGATATAGCTCAGGCGCGTTCGAAGCTCGAACGGGCGCGTCGTGCGGCTGTCCACACGGGCGCGGTCATCGTCCTCAAAGGGTCCGACACGGTGATCGCGTGCCCCACCGGCCGCGCCGCCATCAACACGACCGGCTCGCCGGCTTTGGCAACGGCGGGCTCCGGCGACGTTCTCGGCGGTCTCATCGCGGGCCTGCTGGCGCAGGGCATGCCGACTTTCGAGGCGGCCTGCGCGGCTGTCTGGCTGCATGGTCGCGCTGGCGAAGAGGTCGGTATCGGGCTGATCGCCGACGATCTGCCGGAGGCGGCCATGCGCCTGCTGGGCGAGATCGTGGCCGGCTGAGCCTCGCGTCCCCGTACGAAAAACGGCCCGCCTTCTCAAGAAGGCGGGCCGCGACGCAAACTGCAAACTCAACTCACGAAAGCCGGGTCGGGAGACCCGTGCCGGTCAGCTGCCCGAGTAGGTCACGGCGGGAGCGCTGGTGAGCTGCTCCTTGGTCATGGTGATCTTGCCATGGTCCGGATACATCATC
>QBLV01000002.1:106754-111746 GCA_003241815.1 Hyphomicrobiales bacterium
GCTTTCGGAGCCGATGCGGCGGGAGCCGTAGCCATCGTGCCACCGGCCGCCGTTCCGCGGCTGGCTGCGGGAGCGCCGGCTGCCGGAGCGGGCGCTGGTGCCGCCGAAGCCATGGGCTGATCGCTCCAGCTCACCTGCTCGAAGGGGATTGCGACGTCCTTGGCGCCCATCCCGAGGAAGCCGCCGACGCCGACGGTCACCATTTCGACCTTGCCGGTCTTGTCGAACAGAACCTCGGTGATGTCACCGACCTTCTTGTTGTCGGGGCCGTAGACGTCGACGCCGATCAGCTTGGTGGCGCGCCACTTGCCTTGGCCGGCCAGATTGTTGTCGGCAACCTTGGCCGTGGTGGTCGCGGGCGCGGGCGTGGCGGCCGGTGCGCTCGGCGACGGAGCGGTGGTCTGGGCGATGGCCGTCGCGGTCAGCAGGGCGAAACCGAGCGACGTCGCTGCAACATGACGCTTGAACATGATGTCCTCCTTAAAGTATCCGCATAACAGCGGCTTGAACAGGCAACGCTCGGATCGATACTTTGTTCGCAATCACGATGAACAAAGTTCGGCGCGCGAGCAGAAAACGGTATTGATGGCATTGCGCCGCAGACATCACGCTGCCGGCCTTTGACCAGCTTCGTGCATTCACCGTCGATCGCTATGGTGTTAAGCTCACGATCTGCCTGCAGCAAAGGAACGCATCGCCGCCGCTGGCGTTCCATGACCGTACAAATTCATCCGACATAGAGGCGTTGTTGCGCCGCTATGCTCAGACGCAGGAGAGCTCGATGATGAGCCCAATGGACGGACATGCGCTGACGATCTGTCTGGGTCAGGCGGAGTTGGCGGCGCTCGATCGATCGATCCGCGACACGATGCCGACCCTGACACGCGAACAGGCATTGTCGAGAATCGTGTCGGCCTGGGCCGAGGCTCAACCGGAAGCCGGCCGTCCTGAGACCGATGAAGGCATGCGGCCAAACGAACTCAACGCAAGCAACGACATTTGAGCGTGCAAGGTGACGCGGCCAGACGCTTCCGCCTCGGGACGCATCCATTGTACGCCCGCGCTCAGTCCGCCGCCTCGTCACGCCTGAGTTCGAAAGCCAGTATAGCCTCGGCAAGCGCCTGGAGCTCATGCTCCTTGTCGCTGCTCTCCTCGGCGTCGTTGAGTTCCTCGATGCGCTGCTGGGCGCGCTCGTAATCTTCCTCGGTATGGACCACGATGGGCTCTTTCACGGTCGATCCTTCCAGCCTGTTACGTCGTCATGCTTGCGGTCCCATTGCCGCACCGCTTCGACGAGGGCATCGCGCTCGCGCTGCTCCTCCTCGCCGGGGGATGCGACATCGAGCGTGGCGATCCGCTGCGTCGCCAGTTCATAGTCTTCGATCGTCTCGATCCTGAAGCGCGCCTCGCCGGAGTGCGCCACGTCCGCCATCGTTACTCGCATCGGTCGTCCTCCGGATATGCGCTCTCCCCATGAAGCCAATACCCGTGGCGCGCCGTTCGGTTCCGAACCGTGGCGTGGCGCCCGCTTAAGGCTTCTTCAAGTTTTCCCTGCGTGATTCGGCTGATGGGACGGGCCAGGCAGGAAAGGGGCGGCTTCCCCGCGAAGCCGATGCGATGAAAAAATCCACCCTCGATAAGGGCCTGTTCCTGCTGGCGTTGGCGTCTTCTGCCATCGTCGCTCCGTCCCCGTCTGCGGCGTTCTGGCAGCGCTCACAGGTCTCGATGTGCGCCGATGCGACTTCGGCGCAGGAGCATGCCCGGCATCGTTGCGATGAGCTGCGGGCCTATGCCGATCCCGGCTGGCCGGCGCTCGGCCTCGGCGAAGCCGGTGGCTACCGTGGCTACAGGCGCCTTGTGCCGGACGCGGGGCAGGCCCCGGCGGCACGGCCTCCCGTGCGTCGTCTCGGCTGACAGGCACGGTCAGGGTCGCAAGACTGCAACCGACGGCTTGCCGTCGGTTGAGCAAGCCCGGTACGACAATGAGTCGGCCTGAGAAGAGCCGGTGACTGCTAAGTCAATTCTTCGATTCTGAATGCAGGATGAACGGAATACAGAAATATCAAGTATAGATATCTCTACAACATTCATATGGGCGGAACAATAGTAGGCGTGCCGTGTTGACCGCTTGCTGAGCCTCATTCGGGATTGTCCCGATGGGATCATGCGGAGGTAACGCCATGTTCAAGAAATTCGCTGTCGTCGCTGCGGTGATGTTCGTGCCCGTCGCCGCATTGGCGCAAAACGCTCCTGCGGCTCAGGGTGGTGCTCTCAGCGGGGCCGCGACGGGCGCTGTGGGTGGCGCAATCGTCGGCGGTCCGGTCGGAGCCGTTGTCGGCGGTGTCGGCGGGGCCGTCGTTGGTGCCATCATCGGGGACAACACGCCCAAGTTCCAGCAATACGTCGTGCAGCAGAACGTGCCGTCATACACCTATGCTGAGCCGGTCGCGGTAGGCGTGGTTCTGCCGGCGGAGGGTGTTCAGTACCGCGAAGTGCCCCGTGAGTACGGAGAGACGCAGTATCGCTACACCGTCGTGAACAAGCGCACGGTGCTCGTCGATCCGCAGACGCGCCGCGTCGTGCAGATCATCAACTGAAATTAGCGAGGTCGGCGGTGCGTGTCATCGCGCGTCGCCGACAACGTGTTCTCTGGCGAGCTGGCCGAAGCGAGTCGCGCTGTCCGTCTGGCCAAGGAAGCCTGGTTCCAGCGTGACGAGAAGATCGATGGCGGAGGCCTGAAAAGGCAGCCAGGCGCTGATGTTGGTGGTGAGCGGGGTGGGTATCGAACCCACGACCACATGATTAAAAGTCACGTGCTCTACCACTGAGCTACCCGCCCTCACTGGGCCGCTCACATACGGACGCGCCGGGCGCGGGTCAACCGTCGCAAAGTGACGCGCTGCGGAAAAGCTCTGGATGCCGCCTCTCGTCGCAGATCGTTAACCAGCGATAAACCAACCCCGCATAGCGTGGCGTCATGGTCATCCGCCGTGGCGTCAGATCCGTCTTCATCACACTCGCGCTCTACCTCGTGTCGGGCGCGGCCGTGGCCTATTTCATGTTTCACGCCCAGCACGGTTCGCGCGGCCTGGATGCGCGCGACACCTTGCAGGGCTCGCTGCGCGAAATGGAGATCGAGCTTGCCGGCCTCACCACTGAGCGCAAGCTCTGGGAACAGCGGCTTTCGCTGGTCCGCGACGAGGCCGTCGACCGTGACGTGCTCGAGGAGCGCGCGCGCGACAGCCTGGGCCGTGTCCACCGCAACGACATCATCCTGATGGGCCGCTGAGCGGCGATCGGAGATGCCGGCAAATAGTCCCGACCGTATCGATTAACTGGAATCCAGTTACTTATTGAAATTGTCGATATTCCAATGACTTGGCGAATGGTGCAATGCGAGATAGCCTTCTCGCCAAGGGTTTTGCGATCCTCTACAACCAAGGTCGAATGATCCTTGGAGGACCGCCGATGGCCGTTGCCGCGCGCAAGACGAAAGCTCCCGCCCAAGCCAACGCCGCCGGCAAACCGGCCAAAACGCGTTCCGCAAAGCCGGGCGGCGACAAGGCAGCGGTGCCAGCGCCCAGCAATGTCGCCGTCTTCAGCAAGGACGAGGACCTTCACGCCTATCGCGAGATGCTTCTGATCCGCCGTTTCGAGGAGAAGGCCGGCCAGATGTACGGCATGGGCCTGATCGGCGGTTTCTGCCATCTCTACATCGGCCAGGAAGCCGTCGTCATCGGCATGCAGATGGCGTCGAAAGACGGTGATCAGGTCATCACCGGCTACCGTGATCACGGCCATATGCTGGCCTGCGGCATGGAATCGCGCGGCGTGATGGCCGAGCTGACCGGGCGTCAGGGCGGTTATTCGCGCGGCAAGGGCGGCTCGATGCACATGTTCTCCCGCGAGAAGAATTTCTATGGCGGCCACGGCATCGTTGGCGCGCAGGTCTCGCTCGGCACGGGCCTGGGCTTCGCCAACTGGTATCGCGAGGACGGCCGGGTCTCGATGGCCTATTTCGGCGACGGCGCCGCCAATCAGGGCCAGGTCTATGAGAGCTTCAACATGGCCCAGCTCTGGAAGCTGCCGGTCGTGTTCGTGATCGAGAACAACCGCTACGCGATGGGCACCTCGGTCAACCGCGCTTCGGCGCAGACGGACTTCTCGCGTCGCGGCATCTCGTTCGGCATTCCCGGCGAACAGGTCGACGGGATGGATGTCCGCGCCGTGCGCGCCGCCGCGACCCGCGCCATCGAGCATGCCCGCACCGGCAAGGGCCCCTACATCCTCGAGATGCAGACCTATCGTTACCGCGGCCATTCGATGTCTGACCCCGCCAAGTACCGTTCGAAGGACGAGGTCCAGCGCATGCGCGAGGAGCACGATCCGATCGAGCAGGTGAGGGGGCGTCTCACCCGCGATTTCAAGGTCGGCGAGGACGAGCTGAAGGCGATCGACGCGAAAGTCCGCGAGATCGTCAACGACGCCGCCGAATTCGCGACGCATGATCCCGAGCCGGATGTGTCCGAGCTGTGGACCGACATCACACTGGAGACGGCGCGGGCCTGATCCGCGCTGCGCCGGGCCCTGTTCGGGCCGTTTCCTTCATTCCCGCGTCTTCTCCGAAATCCGGGTGCGTTCATGCCGATCGACATTCTCATGCCTGCCCTTTCGCCGACCATGGAGCAGGGCAAGCTCTCCAAATGGCTGAAAGCCGAGGGCGACACGGTCAAGGCCGGCGACATCATCGCCGAGATCGAGACCGACAAGGCCACGATGGAGGTGGAAGCCGTCGATGAAGGCATCCTCGCCAAGATCCTGATCGCCGACGGCACCGAGAACGTCGCGGTCAACACCCCGATCGGCATCATCGCCGCCGAGGGCGAGGATGTGAACGCCGCCGCCAGCGGGGGCGCGGGCAAATCCGACAAACCCGCCGAGACATCACCGCAGGCCGCCCAGTCGGCTCCGCCCGCCGCAACCGGCGAAGCG
>QBLV01000030.1 GCA_003241815.1 Hyphomicrobiales bacterium
AAGTCCGCCCCGGTCAAAGCCGACAGCGTTGGGCCGCCATCCGAGCCGACCCAAACTGACTTCAACCCCGACCATCCAGCGCAAACAGCCGGTTTTTCCTCAGCCTGCAAGATGCTGTTCGCGCTCGGCAAGAACAACTCGCCCTGCACCTTCATCATGCCCGAACGCATCGCCAAGACCGATCCCTTCACCCAGATTACCGAGTATATCGGCTCGGGTCCGATGAAGTTCATGCGCAACGAGTGGGTGCCGGGCGCCAAGGCGGTGTTCGAGAAGTTCGCCGACTACGTCCCGCGCGACGAGCCCCCCTCCTGGCTGTCCGGCGGCAAGAAGATGCTGCTCGACCGGATCGAATGGGTCATCATGCCCGATGCGGCGACGGCGGCCGCCGCGCTTCAGAACGGTGAGGTCGACTGGTGGGAGACTGCGCTCACCGACCTCGTGCCGATCCTCAAGAAGAACGCCAACATCAGCGTCGACATCGGCGACCCGCTGGGCAATATCGGCGCCTTCCGCATGAACCATCTCCACCCGCCCTTCAACAACGTGAAGGTGCGCCAGGCGGTGATGACGGCGCTGAATCAGGAAGACTACATGCGCTCGATCATCGGCGACGATGACAAGCTCTGGAAGGAAATGGGCGGGTTCTTCACGCCCGGCACACCGCTCTACACGGAGGAGGGCGGCGCGATGATGAAGGCCAAGAACGTCGCCGCTGCGAAAAAACTCCTGGCCGAGTCCGGCTACAAGGACGAGCCGGTCGTGTGCGTCGTCGCGCAGGACATGGCAGCCACCAAGTCGATGGGCGACGTCACGGCCGAACTGCTCAAGAGCATCGGCCTGAAGGTCGATTTCGTTGCGACCGACTGGGGCACGACCGGTGCTCGCCGTGCCCAAAAGACGCCTCCGAGCCAGGGCGGCTGGAGCATGTTCCACACCTGGCATGCCGGCGCCGACTGCGTGAACCCGGCCTCCTATACCGCCGTGCGCGCCAATGGCGACAAGGCCTGGTTCGGCTGGCCGGATGTGCCCGCCGTGGAGACGGAAGTGACCAACTGGTTCGCCGCCAAGAATGCCGAGGAGGAAAAGGCTGCGATGGGCCGGCTCAACAAGGCAGCTGTCGAAAATGTCGTCTACTGCCCGACCGGCTTCTATCTCGGCTACCAGGCTTGGCGGAAGAACGTCTCCGGCGTGACGAGCGGGCCCTTCCCGGTTCTGTGGGGCGTGTCCAAGGCCTGACATCCCGTCATGGCGGTGGCGTCGCCGCCGCCATGACCTTCCGGGATCGGCGCGTCGGACGTGCCGATCCCCACTCTTCGCCTCGCTGCGCCGATGACGGCTGCGGCGCAGTCTGCACCGGATCGAATGCAAAGGGCGTGTGAGCCGCAATGCTAGCCTTCATCGTCAGACGGATTATCACGACCATCCCTGTGATGGCCTTCGTGGCCCTGTTCGTCTTTTCACTGCTCTACATTGCGCCTGGTGATCCCGCCGCGGTCATCGCCGGCGACCAGGCATCGCCGGCCGATGTCGAAAAGATCCGCGCCAGCCTCGGTCTGGACCGGCCTTATCTCGTGCGCTTCGCCGAATGGGCCTTCCGCGTGCTGCAGGGCGATCTGGGAACCTCGATCTTCACCTCGCTGCCAGTGACACAGCTCATCGCCCAGCGCATCGAGCCGACGCTCTCGCTGATGGTGCTGACGCTGATCTTCGCGGTAACGATCGCGGTGCCGATGGGCGTCATCGCCGCCTGGAAGGCCGGAAGCTGGATTGACCGCGGCGCCATGGCCTTTGCGGTCTTCGGCTTCTCGGTGCCGGTGTTCGTCGTCGGCTACCTGCTGGCCTATATCTTCGCGCTGCAGCTCGATTGGGTTCCGGTGCAGGGCTACACGCCACTCTCGCAAGGTCTCTGGCCCTGGTTCAGGAACCTGATCCTGCCCTCGGTCACGCTCGGTCTGGTCTACATCGCCCTGATCGCGCGCATCACCAGGGCGACCATGCTTGAGGTGCTGCAGCAGGACTATGTCCGTACTGCGCAGGCCAAGGGCGTGGCGCCGCGCGAGACACTTTTCCTCCACGCGCTCAAGAACGCCGCCGTGCCGATCGTCACGATCATCGGCATCGGTATCGCGCTGTTGATCGGTGGCGCGGTCGTCACCGAAAGCGTCTTTGCCATTCCCGGTCTCGGCCGGCTCACCGTCGATGCGATCCTGCGGCGCGACTATCCCGTCATCCAGGGCGTCGTGCTGATGTTCAGCTTGGTTTACGTTCTGGTGAACCTGCTCATCGACCTCACCTATACGATCGTCGATCCGAGGATCCGCTATTGACGATGCAAAGCTCCCTTTCCGTACCCTCCGCCCTGGCTGCTTCGCCTGAACCGGGCATCGCTCCGCTGCCTGGCCGCGGGGCCCGCTTCCGCCGTTATCTGCGCCGGCATCCGGCCGTGTCGATCGGCGGTGCGCTGCTCGTGTTGATGGCGTTGATCGCCATCTTCGCGCCGCTGCTCTTCACGGTGGACCCGACCGCGATCGCGACCTCGCGGCGCACGCGGGTGCCCTCCGAACTCTACTGGTTCGGCACCGATATGCTCGGCCGCGACATCTATTCGCGCGTCGTCTATGGCGCACGCGTCTCGCTGGTCGTCGGCTTCAGCGTGGCCATCCTCTCTTCGGTGATTGGCCTCTCCATCGGGCTTTTCGCCGGCTTCGTGCGCTGGGCCGACGGCATCGTCATGCGCATCATCGACGGCATGATGTCGATCCCGCCGATCCTGCTCGCCATCGCGCTGATGGCGCTGACGCGCGGCTCGATCCAGAACGTCATCATCGCGATTACCGTGGCCGAGATCCCGCGTGTGGCGCGCCTGGTGCGCGGCGTCGTTTTGTCCCTTCGCGAGCAGCCCTATGTCGAGGCGGCGATCGCCAACGGTGCGCGCACGCCGCGCATCATCTTCCGCCATATCCTGCCCAACACCTTCGCGCCGATGAGCGTTCAGGCGACCTATATCTGCGCCAGCGCCATGATCATTGAGGCGATCCTGTCGTTCATCGGCGCGGGCATCCCGCCGGCGACGCCCTCCTGGGGCAACATCATGGCCGAGGGACGCGCGCTCTGGCAGGTCAAGCCGCACATCATCCTCTTCCCGGCGATCTTCCTCTCGATCACGGTGCTTGCGGTGAACCTGCTGGGCGACGGCCTGCGCGACTCGCTCGATCCGAGGCTTGCCAAGGCTTTGTGAGGCGCCTTGAATGACGGCGCCCTGGCGGGCGCCGTCCGGAAGATTTTTCGGGGCGCTTGTCCGCGCCCGGAACAGGCCATTCACGCGACCGCCGGTGCAGGCGCGCCGCATCCACGCAGCCGAGCATTCGCCCATGCCTGACAGTTCGATCGCTCCGGCGCCGGGTCCGCGCAAGGCGCCCGCCATGGGGGGGACCCTTCAGTGAGCCGCATCCTGACCATCGCCGCAGCCCAGCTCGGCCCGATCCAGCGCGACGAGAGCCGAGCCTCGGCCGTCGCCCGGATGATCGAGCTGATGCGCCAGGCCAAGAGCCACGGCGCCGATCTCGTGGTCTATCCGGAAGCCGCCCTGACCGCCTTCTTTCCGCATTGGTGGATCGACGACGACGACGAGATCGACAGCCATTTCGAGAGCGCGATGCCGTCCAACGAGACCGCACCCCTGTTCGAGGAGGCCAAGCGACTCGGTGTCGGCTTCCACCTCGGCTATTGCGAACTCGCCTTCGAGGAGGGCCGCAAGCGTCGCTTCAACACCGCGATCCTGGTCGATAAGTCGGGTACTATCGTCGGCAAGTACCGCAAAATCCACCTGCCCGGCCATCCCGAGCACCGCCCCGAGGCGCCGTTCCAGAACCTCGAGAAGCGCTATTTCGAGACCGGCAATCTCGGCTGGCCGGTGTGGCGGACGATGGACGCCCATATCGGCATGATGATCTGCAACGACCGGCGCTGGCCCGAGAGCTATCGTTCCATGGGCCTTCAGGATGTCGAGTTGATTGTGCTCGGCTACAACACGCCCAAGCATAATCCGCCGGCCCCGGACCATGACCGCCTCGGCAACTTCCACAACCAGCTCGTGATGCAGGCGGGCGCCTACCAGAACGCGGCCTGGGTCGTCGGCGTCGCCAAGGCGGGGCTGGAAGCCGGCGTCGATCAGATCGGAGGCAGCTGCATCATCGCGCCGACCGGCGAGGTCGTGGCGCAGGCGGTGACCGAGGGCGACGAACTGGTCGTCGCGCGCTGCGACATGGATCTGGGCAAGAGCTACAAGGCCTCCACCTTCAACTTCGCCAGGCACCGCGAGCCGCAGGCCTATGGCCTGCTCGTCGAGCGCAAGGGCGCGGTGGGGCCGGTGTGAACGTTCGACCTCTTGCTCCGTCATTCCGGACAAGCGGCGTATCTCGCCGATCCGGAATCCACCGAAGGGCGCCAAGCCTCCAGGATGGATTTCAGGTCTCCGCTTCGCTGCGCCGAAATGACGGTGTCTTGTTCTGAAATCGAAATTGAAGGCGAGAAACTCAATGACCCACGATCTCATCCTCAAGGGCGGTCGCGTCATCGACCCGTCGCAGAAGCATGACGGCGTCCTCGACGTCGCCTTCACCGACGGCAAGGTCTCGGGCTTCGGCAAGGATTTGAAGGGCGCCAAGGAAATCCGCGACGTCTCCGGCTACATCGTCACGCCCGGCCTGATCGACCTGCACACCCATGTCTACTGGGGCGGCACCTCGCTGGGCATCGATGCCGACGAATTCTGCCGGGCGTCGGGCGTCACGACCTCGGTCGATACCGGCTCGGCCGGCCCCGGCAACTGGCCGGGCTTCCGCAAGCACGTCATCGAGAAGAGCCAAGCCCGCATCCTCGCCTATCTCCATGTCAGCCACGCCGGCATTTACGGCTTCGACCATCGCGTCATGGTCGGCGAGAGCCGCGACATGGCGATGATGAACCCGATCGACTGCGCCGAGGTCGCCGACAAGAACCGCGACCTGATCGTCGGCATCAAGGTCCGCGTCGGGCTGCATGCCTCGGGCGATCAGGGCACCGCACCGCTCAACATCGCGCTGCAGGTCGCAAACGAGGTCGGCATGCCTTTGATGTGCCATATCGACCATCCGCCGCCATCCTATGAGGAGGTGGTGAACATGCTCCGGCCGGGCGACGTCCTGACCCACGCCTTCCGTCCCTTCCCGAACGCGCCCTGCACCGCGCAGGGCACGGTCAAGCCCGAGGTGCTGGCTGCCCGCAAGCGCGGCGTGATCTTCGACATCGGCCATGGCAAGGGCTCGTTCTCGTTCAAGACGACGCGCGCCATGCTCGCCAACGGCTTCCAGCCGGATGTCATCTCGTCGGATGTCCACAAGCTCTGCATCGACGGCCCGGCCTACGATCAGGTCACGACGATGTCGAAATTCCTGCTGATGGGAATGAGCCTGAACGACGTCATCGCCGCCTCGACCGTGAATGCGGCGATGGCCCTGAAGCGTCCGGAATACGGTTCGCTCAGGGTCGGCTCGCTTGGCGACGCCACGATCCTGACGGTGAAGGAAGGCAAGTTCGACTATGCCGACGTCACCGGCGAGCACATGACGGGCGACAGGAAGATCGTCTCCGAAGGCGTCGTGCTCAAGGGCGCCTGGTGGCATCCGAGGCGCAGCAACAAGTTCAGGAAAGTGGCGGCCTGAGCCGGCCGGCAGCTTCGAGTTCCGTCGCAATCGCGGATTGGCATCGCCATGCCGGTTCCTCTCCCGACGTGGCGCCCCATGACCGCGACCGACCTGCCGGCCGTAATGGCGATCGCCGCTGTCGTCCATCCTGATTATCCGGAAGACGAGGCCGTTTTCGCCGAGCGTCTGCGCCTCTTCCCGGAAGGTTGCCTCGTGCTGGAGGGTGGAGGCCATCTGCACGGTTATGTGGTCAGCCACCCCTGGTCTCGGGCTGCGCCGCCCGCCCTGAACAGCTTGCTGGACGAATTGCCGGGGCACGCCACCTGCTTCTACATCCACGATCTCGCGCTGTTGCCGGCGGCGCGTGGCAGCGGGGCAGGGCGCGCGATCGTCGCGAGGCTGGCGGAGATTGCGGCGCGGTGCGGTCTGCCATGCCTTGCGCTCGTCGCGATCGACGGCTCGCCCGGCTTCTGGCAGCGCCATGGCTTTCGCGTGCTGCATGACGGCGCCCTTGCGGCCAAGCTCGCGAGCTATGACGATGCCGCCCGCTACATGGAGCGCAAGCTCGATTCCTGACGCCATGCGCGTCATCACGCCAAGACGACGAGGAAACGCCGATGAGCGCCGAACAGAAGCTGAAGGACCTCGGGCTGAGTCTGCCGGAAATGGCCGCGCCCATGGCGAATTATGTCCGCTTTAAGAAGGCTGGAGACCTCGTTTTCCTCTCGGGGCAGGGGCCGCGCAATCCCGATGGCTCGATACCCGCCGGCAAGGTCGGCCAGGAGTTCACCACCGAACAGGCCTATGAATTCGCGAAGATCACGGGCTTAGGTCTCCTCGCAGCGATGAAGGAGGCGGCGGGCTCACTCGACAAGGTCGAAATCATCAAGCTGCTCGGCATGGTCAATGGCGTGCCGGAGTTCGGCGATCAGCCCAAGGTCATCAATGGCTGCTCGGACCTGCTCGTCGCGGTGCTCGGCGAGAACGGTCGCCACGCCCGCTCGGCGGTCGGCATGGGGTCGCTGCCCGGCAACATGCCGGTCGAGATCGAAGTGATCATCAAGGTGTTGCCGTGACCGTGTCCACACAGGAAGCGCTTAAGGCGGAGATCGCGCGGGTCTACGGCACCCCGGCCGTCGTGATCGATCTCGACAAGGTCGAGGCCAATATCGCCCGGCTCCAGGCCGCCTGCGATGCGGCCGGCGTCGCCAACCGCCCCCATATCAAGACGCATAAATCGCCCGAGCTGGCCCGCCTCCAGATCCAGGCCGGCGCGCGCGGCATCACCTGCCAGAAGCTCGGCGAGGCCGAGGTGATGGCCGATGGCGGCATCGACGACATCCTGATCAGCTACAACATCCTCGGCGAGCAGAAGCTCGGCCGGCTCGGCCATCTCCAGCGTCGGGTCCGAATGATCGTCGCCGCCGACAACCCCGTCACGATCGGCGGCCTGCCCCAGGCGGCGGAGATCGCCGGGCGCGATCTCGAAGTGGTCGTCGAATGCGATACCGGGCGTCAGCGCGCCGGCGTCGAGACGCCGGCTGAGGCCGTCGAACTGGCGAAGCTGATCGCTGCCTCGAAGGGCCTGCGCTTCGCCGGCTTCCTGATGTACCCGCCGGAAGACGGCTGGGAGCGGACGCAGGTGTTCCTCGATACCGCCAATGCAGGCCTGCGCGACGCGGGGCTCGAAGCCGGCATCGTCTCGACCGGTGGCTCGCCGAACATCCCCCACATCGGCAAGCTCAGGGGCGCGACCGAGCACCGCGCCGGCACCTCGATCTTCAACGACCGCATGCAGGTCGCGGCCGGGGTGGCGACGCTCGATGATTGCGCGCTGAGCGTCTACGCCACTGTGGTGAGCCGCGCCGGCCCCGAGCGCGGCATCCTCGATTCAGGCTCCAAGACGCTGACCAGCGACACCGGCGGCCTCGAAGGGCACGGCTACATCCTCGAATATCCTGCCGCCCGAATCGCCCGTTTTGCCGAGGAGCACGGCTTCCTCGACCTGTCTGCCAGCAATGGCCGGCCCAAGGTCGGCGAGGTCGTGCGCGTGGTGCCCAATCATGTCTGCGTCGTCGTCAACATGGTCGATCGGTTGGTCACGGTGCGCGGTGACACGCTGGTGGGAGAACTACCGGTCGCGGCGCGCGGCAAACTCGTCTAACGGGCTGCAGACCGTTCGCAATCCGCGCCGCGCCAAGTCGCGGCGCATCCGAAGGAATGGCCGTGGCCTCTGAGCAGGACGTCGAGGGCAAGGAGTCGATCCGTCCCGAAGCTGGCAGGCCGGGGGGATCGATAGCGACGCTGGGCGCCATCGTCGCCGGCGCGCTGGTTCTGCAGATCGCCGGCACGCTGATCAACACGCTTGTGCCGCTGAGCCTTGCGCTGGCGAAGCAAAGTCCGCTGCTGATCGGTGTCGTCGGTTCCGCCTATTCGGTTGGCTTTCTCTGGGGCTGCTTCAAGCTCCCGCCCCTGATCCGCCGGATCGGTCATATCCGCGCTTTCGCGGTCTTCGCGTCGCTGCAGACGATGGCGACGATCTCGATCGCTCTGCTGCCGGCGGAGACATGGGTTTTGCCAAGGTTGGTGATGGGCCTGGCCGCAGCGGGACATGGCGTCTGCATTGAAAGCTGGATCAGCGGGCAGGCTCATCCGAGCCAGCGCGGCCGGATTTTCGGCCTTTACCAGATCCTCAACCGCGTCGCCTTGATCGCGTCGCAGCTTGCCGTCGGCTATGCCGCCGTCGCGATGGAGAGCATGCTGCTGCTGGCGGCGATGGCGTTCTCATCGGCCCTGATACCGGTTTGCCTGACGCGAGCGCGCGGTCCGGAATCCTCCGATACGGGGACGCTCAAGCTCGGGCTGCTCTGGGCGCAGGCGCCGGCGGCGGTGATCGGCTGCCTCTATGTCGGCCTGATGAGCGGCCCCCTGGTCAACGTCGCGCCGGCCTATGGCATCCTGATCGGGCTCGATCAGAGGGCCGCGATCCTGCTGACCGCTTCCGTCCAGATCGGCGCCCTCATGCTGCAATGGCCGATCGGCCACGTGGCCGACCGCTACGACAGCCGCATCATCATGCTGGCGTCGGCTGCGACCGTCGTCGCGGCTTTGGGCGGCCTTGGCATCGGCCTCGTTGCCGGTCCCATGCCTGCACTCTGGTTGCTCGGGTTGTTCGGCATCGTCGGAGCCGGCAGCATTCCGCTCTACACCGTCGCGGTGACGCATGCCTTTGCGCGCCTCAAGGACGAACAGCCGGTGGGTCTGTCCGCCGGGCTTTTGTTTTTGTGGGGTATCGGCTCGACGATCGGCCCGCTGGCAGCGTCCGCTTCCATGCAGACGGTCGGGCCGCAGGGCCTGCCGCTCTATTTTGCAGTCCTCTCGATCGGTCTGTGCGTGTTTCTCGCCATCCGCCTCGTCCGGAAGCCGGCGCCGGGAGCTCTGGAGACCCGCCATGAGGCGACGCCGATGTCCGTGCCGGGAATGGGGTCGAGGCTGACGCCGCTCAAATGAGCGAGACTTGGCGTGAGCCATCGTACCCGCAGCCCAACAGTCTCAGTTCTGCCTGATCTTCGAGCCCTTGATCACCACGTCGGCGGACGCCTTGACGTTGATTTTGCTGCTCGCCTTCAGGCTGACGTCGCGCCCTTCGAGATCGACGGTGCCGTCCTTTTTCATCTCCAGCGACGCGCCGCCCGTCTTGATGGCAACGGCATCGGCAGCCTCGATCGTCAACTTCTTGCCGGTCTGGATCGTCAGATCCTTCAGCGCTTTGACGGCAAATGACTGGTCGCTGTTGAGGCTCAAAGCGACTGTCGCCGAGAGGTTGCACTGGCGGCTGTCGAGCGCGATCTCTTGCCCGCCTGTCAGCCTGATCCTGGTCCCGGCGGTGACCGAGGCGATGCTCCCGGCCGTGGCGTTGAGTTGGCTGCCCGCGACCAGAGCCAGTGTCCCCCCGGCCGCGATCGTGATGCCTCCCGGTGCCATGATCGACAATGTGCCCGACGGCGTGGCGGAGATCAGCGCCGTCAGCGAGGCAAGTTGACTCTCCAGCTTGGCGATACGGCGTTCGAGCGCGTCGCTATCGGCTGCCATGATGCCACCTCCCGCCGTCCGGACAGACCGAACGCAACGTCAGGTGTAGCGGCTTTCGCTGGAAATCAGGAGTCCCCTGCAGAACAGCTCACTCCGGATGCCGGGCGTTCCACGTCTGCGCATAGGTGGTGCAGAGCCGGTCGAGTTCGTCGCGGTCGGTGACGCCGGCCGGCCGGCCGCGCGAGGGCGACGCCTGCTGGAACGGGACATAGCGCTGATGGGCCAGGCGCCAGAGCCGACGCAGTTCGGCCAGCGGAGCGGCATGGTCGTCGACGCGAATGTCGAAGCTCGGCACGGGCTCCCCCGCCCAGATCCGGATCGCGGCCGATTGCCGGCCGCGCTTGTCGCCGCCCGCTTTCTCGCCGGCTTCGAGCGCGACCAGCAGCCGTTCGTCGAAATCGAGTGCCGAGCCTGCGATATAGGCCTTCAATGTCTGCTGGATCACCTCCGGACCACTGAGCATGTTGCCGGCGACTGAGACCTGCGGCCCGTCGACGGCCCCGCACCAGTCGATGCAAGACGCCCCTGTAAAAGCGGCGATCTTGCCCTCGCGGTCGATGACATGGAGCTGGCGGTGGGCCCGGCCTTCATCGGCAGCGGTCAGCGTCGCGATGATCTCGACGGCCGAGCGGCCCTCCTGGAGCAGGCGCATACCGTCGACGCCGTAGAGCGGATTGACGAAGGCCTGCGTCGCGATCGCGCCGATGCGGCCGCCGCCATAGGGCACCCGCGAGCCCACTGCGAAGGCGCAGGTCGAGACGGCGACGCCAAAAGCGCCGGTGGCGGCGTCGCGGGCGACGATGGACCAGGTCATGGGTTGTTTCCTCAGCGGCCGGCGGCGTAGGCCTGCATCAGACGCGGCGTCGCGGCTGCGCGCAAGAGGCCGTCCGCGCCCTTCTCGGCCGCCGTCAGCCGCCCGATCGTCCAGGCGGGTGCGCGCTCCAGCCTGTGGCCGCGCGCAACGAGATCGGCCAGCACCCGTTCGCCGAGGCTTTCCTCGACCGCCAGATGTCCCGGATTGGCTTCTCGGGGATAGAAGGTCGACGGGAAGTGCTGGGTGTGGAACAGCGGCAGGTCGATCGCCTCCTGAAGATTGAGGCCGTGATGGACGCGGCGCAGGAACATGCCGAGCTGCCACTGCTCCTGCTGGTCGCCGCCCGGCGTTCCGAAGACGAGGCGTGGCTCGCCGTTCTCGAAGGCGAGCGAGGGTGTCAGCGTCGTGCGCGGGCGTTTGAACGGGGCGAGCGAGGAGGGCAGCCCTTCGTCCAGGAAGAAGGCCTGGGCGCGGGCATTCAGCGGGAAGCCGAGCGACGGGATCACCGGCGAAGACTGGAACCAGCCGCCCGATGGGGTCGCGGCGATCATGTTGCCCCATTTGTCGATGACGTCGATATGCACGGTGTCGCCGCGCCGGCCGGCCGCGACCATCGAGGCAGTGGTCGGTTCGCCGACCGTCGCGTCACTTTTGCCGGATTGGCCGACATAGCGGACGCTGGCCATGGCGCGCGCGACCTGCTCCTCGAAGCCGGCGACCATGCCCGGCCGCAATTCCTGTGAGGCCGTGTCTGTGATGAGGTTGCGGCGTCCCCGCGCATAGTCCTCGGAGAGCAGCGTGGCCAGCGGCACCTTCACGAAATCCGGGTCGCCGTAATAGGCCTCGCGATCGGCGAAGGCGAGTTTCATGGCCTCCGCGACATGATGAATGAAGGCCGCGCTGTCGGGCCCCATGCCGGCGATGTCGATGCCTTCCAGGATTTTCAGTGTCTGCAGGAAGACCGGGCCCTGGCCCCAGGGGCCGATCTTGAAGACCTCCCAGCCGTGATAGGTCACGCTGGTCGGCGTCTCATAGGTCGGCTGCCAGCGCGCCATGTCGTCGGCGGTGAGCAGGCCCTTGTGGCGGCGGCCCGAGGAATCGATCGCCTCGGTCGTGCGGCAGAAGGCGTCCATCGCCTCGGCGACGAAGCCCGTGTACCAGGCGTCGTAAGCCGCCTGGATCTGCTTTTCGCGGCTGCCGCCGGCTGCCTCCGACTCGCTGAGGATGCGCTTGTAGGTGTCGGCTGCGGCCTGGTTTCGAAACAGCGCCTTGGCTTTGGGCACCTGCCCGCCCGGCAGATAAACAGCGCCCGAGGTCGGCCATTCCTGCGTGAACAGGTCGGTCAGCCCGGCGATGGTGTCGCTGACGCGCGGCAGCATCGGATGGCCGTTCTCGAAATAACCGATGGCAGGCTCCAGCACCTCGCGTAGGGGCAGCAGGCCGTGATCCCGCAGCAGCGTCATCCAGGCGCCGAAAGCGCCTGGCACGACCGCTGCGAGCAGGCCCGAGCCGGGCACGAGATCCAGGCCCAGTGCCTTGAAGGCTTCGATGGACGCGGCTTGGGGCGCCGTGCCTTGTCCGCAGATCACCTCGACCTTCTTCGACTGCGCCGAATAGAACACGGCCGGCATCTCGCCGGCGGGTCCGACGAGATGGGGCTCGACGACCTGCAGCACGAAGGCCGCGGCCGCGCAGGCGTCGAAGGCATTGCCGCCCTTCTCCAGCATCGCCATGCCCGTCGCTGTGGCGAGCCAATGCGTCGAGGTGCAGACACCGAAGGTGCCGAGGATTTCCGGGCGGGTGGTGAACATGCGTGGTCCTTAGGCTCAGTTTTCTTTGGGATCGAGGACGTCGCGCAGGCCGTCACCCAGCAGGTTGAAGCCCAGAACGGCGAGGAAGATGCAGATGCCGGGCGCCACCGACATCCAGGGCGCTTGCTCCATGAAATTCTTGGCGACGTTGAGCATCTGGCCCCAGGAGGGTGCAGGCGGCTGCTGGCCCAGCCCGAGGAAGGAGAGGGCTGCTTCAAGAATGATGGCCTGCGCCATGAACAGCGTCGACTGCACGACAATAGGCGACAGAATGTTGGGCAGGATGTGACGGACCACGATCCGCAGATCCCGCGCGCCCACGGCCCGCGCGCCTTCGACGAAATCCTCCGCCTTGACGCTCATGACCTGAGCCCGCACCAGCCGCACGAAGATCGGCACGGCCGAAAGCCCGATCGCGATCATCGCATTGGTCAAAGACGGGCCGAGCACGGCGGCGAACGCGATCGCCAGGATGAGAAAGGGACAGGCCAGCATGGCCTCGGTGACGCGGGAAATCGCGGCGTCGACCCAGCCGCCATACCAGCCGGCAAGCAGCCCGAACGGCACGCCGATGGCGAGCGCGATCAGCACCGAGATGATGCCCGCCAGCAGCGAGGCTTGCGCGCCGAAGAACAGCCGAGAGACCAGGTCGCGCCCGAGTTCGTCAGTCCCGAACCAATACAGCTCCGAGGGCGGCTTGCGGATGGCAAGGAAATTCGACTTCAGTGGGTCGGCGAGCGGCAACAGCGGCGCCAGGACTGCCATCAGCACGAAGGCGAGCACGACGGCCCCGCCGATCAGCGCCGAGCGGTTGCGGAAGAGCCTGGCCAGCACGCTCGGCCGGGGACGCAAGATGGGCTCGGCCGGTCCGGTCAAGGCCACTGTTTCGGTCACCGCCATCACTGTTGCCTCAGCCGAGGATTGACGAGGATATACAGCACGTCGGCCAGCAGGTTCATCACGATGAAACCGATCGCCGTACATAAGACCACGCCTTGCACCACGCCGTAGTCGCGGTTGAACACCGCATCGACGATTAGCTTGCCGAAGCCAGGAATCGTGAAAACCTGCTCGGTCAGGATGGCTCCACCCAGCAATTCGCCGAACAGGATGGTCGTCAGCGTAATGATCGGCACCAGCGCGTTGCGCAGGGCATGTCGGTTCACCACCGCATCCTCGTCGAGCCCCTTGGCACGCGCCGTGCGGACATAGTCGGAGCGCAGCACTTCGAGCATGGCGGAGCGGGTGTGGCGCATCAGGAAGGCGGCGAGACCCGAGCCGAGCACGAAGGCCGGCATGATCAGCCGCTCGATCGCCCCGATCGGATCGCTGAAGAACGGCTCGTAGCCCGACGCGGGGAGCCATTTCAGTTCGACCGAGACGACGAGGATCAGCATGATCCCGAGCCAGAAATTCGGGATCGACAGACCCGAGAGGGCCAATGCGCTGGTCGAGTAATCCACGACCGTATCCTTGCGTCGGGCCGCGAGGATGCCGGCGGGAATGCCGATGCCGATGGCGACGATGATCGAGGCGATGGCGAGCTGCAGCGTCACCGGCAGCTTCTGCAGGATCAGCCCTAGCACCGGCTCGCCGGTGCGCAGCGAGCGGCCAAAATCGCCCTGCACCACCTGCCCGAGCCATGCGAAGAACTGGACGACGATGGGGTCGTCCAGGCGGTAGAGCGCGCGCAGCCGCGCGATCACCTCGGGATCGCGTTCCTCCCCTGCGATCACCAGAAACGGGTCGCCCGGCAGGGCACGCTGCAGGGCAAACACGAACAGCGACACCAGAAACAGCGTCGGCAGCGCGATGAGAATGCGGCGGCCGATCAGGGCGAGCATGACGCGCTCTGATCCGCCCCGTCATCCTGGACAAGCCGCGCAGCGGCGCAGCTCCGGGATCCATCATAGGGCATCGGTTCTGCTCGATGATGGATCCCGGGACGACCTTCGGTCGCCCAGGATGACGGTGCCTTTGCCGCCATGGGGTGGCCGAGCCTCAAGACCGCTTCATTCCCGCCAGCCGGATCATGCCGTCGGGGCTGATCACGAAGCCGCTGATATTGGAGCGCATCGCGAAGAACACCGTCTGGTTGTAGAGGTAGACGATCGGCAGTTCGTCCTGCAGGAACTTCTGAGCGGCGTCGTAGCGCTTCTTGCGCTCGGAGACGTCATAGATCGTACGGGCTTCATCCAGCAGCTTGTCGACCTCGGCATTCGAGTAGCGCCCGTCGTTCTGGTTGCCCTTCGACGTCACGAACTGGTGGAGGTTTCCGTCCGGGTCGATGCGGCCGGACCAGCCGATGCGGCTCATCTGGAACTTGCCCTGCTGCTGGTCCCGCAGCTGGCTGGCGAATTCCGTCGAGCGGATCTGGATGTCGATACCCGCTTCCGCCGCCATCGCCTGGATGACCTGGCCGAGCTGAGCGTCAACGGGGTTGTTCGTGACGAACAGCTCGACCGAGACCTTGGTCAGGCCGGCCTCCTTCAGCAGCGCCTTGGCCTTCGCAACGTCGCGCGCCGGCACCGGGAAATCGGCGTTGACATAGGGGTTGCCGGGATTGAAGGGCTGAATAATCGGTGCATAGAGCCCTTCGAACACGACCTGGCTCAGAACCTTGCGGTCGATCGAGAGCGACAGCGCCTGACGCACGCGCTTGTCCTGGCCCATCGGCTGCTTGGCGGCTTCACCATGGGCGGTGTTGATGGTGATGCCCTGATAGCCGAGATTGGCGACGCTCGCGACCTGGAGCGCCTTGTCGCCCTGTGCCGACTTCACGTCGGTCGGAGCGAGCCGCTCCAGCATGTCGAGCTCGCCGGCGCGCAGATTGGCGAGGCGCACCGTGGTGTCGGGGATCGCACGGTAGAGCACGCGGTCGAAATGGTAATTCTGCGCCTCCCAATGCTCCTTGAAGCGCTCCAGCACGATGCGGTCGTTCTGCACGCGTTCGACGAATTTGTAAGGGCCCGAGCAGACCGGTTTGGCGCCGACATCACCCGACAGGCTCTTGGGCGCCAGCATCATGCCGGCGCGATCGGTGAGCTGCGCCAGCAGCGTCGCATCGGGGCGCTTGAGCTTGAGCGCGATCGTGGTCGGGTCGACGACCGTGATGCTGTCCACGGAAGCAAGCTCGGATTTGCGCAGCGAGTCGGGCAGGGTCCGGGCGCGCTCGAGATTGGCCTTGGCGGCCTCGGCGTTGAAAGCCTCGCCGTCATGGAACCTGGCATCGCTGCGAAGTTTCATCGTCAGCGTCAGGCCGTCGGGCGAGAACGACCATTCGGTCGCCAGGCGCGGGATGATCTTGAGGTCCGGCGTGATGTCGAGCAGCTTGTCGCAGAGCCCCTTGAAGACGATACGGCCAACGAAGGTGCGGGCCTTGTGCGGGTCGAGGACGTCGGGGTCTTCCTGCAGCCCGATGCGCAGGGTCGATGGCGCCTGCGCGAGTGCAGGCAAGGCCGAGAACGTCAGCACCGTGGCGGACGCAAGGGCGGCAAGCAGCTTCATCGGATATCCCCTCTTGTTTGATCTGTGGTCTTCGCCACCGAATGTCGTCCCAGTCGGTACCAACCTGATGCAAAATCGCGCTGGCGTCGATGCGTCATCCGCGGATGGATTCTGCATGCTTTTTCATTGCCGGGCTGCATGCAATTTGACTGCCAGCCACATGGCTCGCAACGAGAACTCCTATGCAACGGCCACTGTCGCCTTCGCCGTGATCGCTGGCTACAAGACATCGATGACAAGCGCTTGCGCAAGGCGCGGTTTCTGGAGGGAAGACCATGCTGCTGGGTGTGATCGCTGACGACATGACGGGCGCGACCGATGTCGCGCTGATGCTGAACCGCAGCGGCATGCGCACGGTCCAGCTCATCGGCGCGCCGCGCTCAGGGCAGGCGCTGCCGGAGGCAGATGCTGTCGTCGTCGCGCTGAAATCGCGCACCAGCCCGGTCGTCGAGGCCGTGGCCGATTCGCTGGCAGCCTGCGAGGCATTGCTGGCCGCCGGGGCGCGGCAGATCCTGTTTAAATACTGCTCGACCTTCGATTCGACGCCCGCCGGCAATATCGGCCCGGTCGCGGATGCGCTGGCGCAGCGGCTCGGCGCGGAGATCGCCATCGTCTGCCCGGCCTTCCCGGCCAATGGCCGCTCGATCTATCAGGGCTATCTCTTCGTCGGCGCGGTGCCGCTCCATGAAAGCTCGATGAAGGACCACCCGCTGACGCCGATGCGCGATTCGAGCCTGGTGCGGCTGATGGGTGCCCAGACGCAGGCGCCCGTCGGGCTGGTCGATTACCAGACGGTTCTGGCCGGCACTGAGGCGGTCAAGGCCCGTTTCGCCAGCCTGACCGGGGAGGGCGTTCGCTACGTCGTCACCGATGCCCTGACCAATGCCGACCTTATGGTGCTGGGCGAGGCGGTATCCGACCATGTGCTTTTGACAGGCGGTTCCGGCATCGCGATGGGCCTGGCCCCGAATTTCCGCAAGGCGGGTCTGCTGCCGCAGCGCGAGATCGCAGCCAGCCTGAGTGCCCCGGCCGGCCGTGCCGGCATCATCTCCGGCAGTTGCTCGACCGCGACGCGCGGTCAGATCAAAATCGCGATCGAGGCCGGCTATCCGGCGCTCAAGGTCGATCCGATGGAGTTGATCTCCGGCGGGCAGGATGCGGGAAAGCTCGCCGAATGGGCGCTGGCGCAGTCTCCCGACACGCCGTTCCTGCTTTATTCCAGCGACGACCCGAAGGAGGTCTCCGCGATCCAGGACAGGCTCGGCCGCGAAAAGGCGGGCGAGACGGTCGAGCATGCCTTCGCCGAAACGGCAGCGTTGTTGGCGAAGGGCGGCGTTTCCCGGCTGCTGGTCGCCGGCGGCGAGACCTCGGGCGCCGTCGTGCAGGGGCTCGGAATCGGGATGCTCGAAATTGGTCCTGAGATCGACCCGGGCGTGCCCTGGACACGCGCTGCGGACGGGCAGGATATGGTGATTGCCCTCAAATCGGGCAATTTCGGTGCTCCGGACTTCTTCGTGAAGGCGTGGAGCCTGCTGCGCTGAAGCCTCGTGCGACCAAGGCCTGACTTGTGTAGGATGTCGGGCAGGGCATGATGCAGCTCTTGGGGGCCCGGATGGACATGGCGTTTCTCGGCGATCTGTTGACTAATGTGGCTGGTCGGGGCCGGGCCCTGATTGGCTTCGAGCGCTTCGCCGGTCAGCGCAATCGGCCGATCGATCGGCTCTGCGAGGACCTGCTCTCGGGCCGTGGCGAGGCCTCGGGCATGGCGCTGGCGCAGGGCGTTCTCGATGCCTGGGAGCGCCTCGACCGGCCCGGCCGCCAGGCCTTCTTTGCCATGCTGCTGGAGCGCTTCGGGCCCGATCACGACCGGCTCGCCAAGGCGGTCGACGGCTACCGCAAGGGGCCGGGCGCGGCCGCCACCGCAGCCCTGCATCTCGCCTCCGAGCCGCGCCGGCAGGAATTGATGCGCCGCCTCAACCTCGCGCCCGGAGGGACGCATGTCCTTGTGCGGATGCGCGAGGCGCTGTTCGAGGCGATGGAGACCGACCGCGACCTGCTCGCCGTCGATTCCGATTTCCGCCATCTGTTCGGCTCCTGGTTCAACCGCGGCTTTCTCGTGCTACGCCGCATCGACTGGCGATCGCCCGCCAATGTGCTGGAGAAGATCATCCGCTACGAGGCGGTTCACGAGATCCAGGGCTGGGATGATCTGCGCCGACGTCTGGAGCCGGCGGACCGGCGCTGCTTTGCCTTCTTCCATCCCCAACTCGTCGACGAGCCGCTGATCTTCGTCGAGGTCGCGCTGACCGGTGCCATCCCGCGCAGCATCGGCGAGCTTCTCAGCGGCGAACGCGAGGGGCTGCCCGCCACATCTGCGACGACGGCGGTGTTCTATTCGATCTCGAACTGCCAGGAGGGCCTGCGCGGCATCTCCTTCGGCAATTTCCTGATCAAACAGGTCGCCGAGGATCTGAAGCGCGAGCTGCCCGGGCTCGACACCTTCGTCACGCTCTCGCCCGTGCCCGGGTTCGCGCGCTGGCTCGATGGCATTGTCGCCGATCCCGGCGAATTTGCCCTCACCAACGAAGAGCGTTCCGAACTCGCTCGTCCGGCGGTCGAGACGATCTCGCTGGATGAGCCGACCAAAGCGCGCCGCGACAAGCTTCTCGGCCAGATGACGGCACAGTATCTCCTGCGCGCCCGTACGGCATCGGGCCGCGTCATCGACCCCGTCGCCCGCTTCCACCTCGGCAACGGTGCCCGGCTGGAGCGGATCAATGTCGGCGGAAACCTCTCGGCGCGAGGCGTGCGCGAGGCCCATGGCGTCATGGTCAATTACCGTTACGACCTCGACGACATCGAGACCAACCACGAAGCTTTCGCCACCCGCAACACGGTGGTCGCCTCCTCGGGCGTGCGCAAGCTGCTGCGGCCGGCCGCCTCCTGATCAAGCGAATGGCGAGTGGGTAGGCCATCGCCCACCACGCCATTCACCCTCCACTTATTCGCCTCCCCCAGAAGGACCCGAAATCATGGGCAACCACCTCTTCGACCTCATGCGAGCACGCATGCCCGCGCCAAGCGCCCGCTTCGCGCTGCTCGATGATGGCAGGCACTATTCCTATGCCGACATGGTCGATGTCTCGGCCCGTTTCGCCAACGCGCTGGTGTCGCTGGGCGTGAAGCCGGGAGACCGCGTTGCTGTCCAGGTCGAGAAGTCGGTCGAGGCGCTGATGCTCTATCTCGGCGCGGTCCGTGCCGGTGCGATCTTCCTCCCGCTGAACACCGCCTACACGCCAGCTGAGATCGAGTATTTTCTCGGCGACGCGGAGCCGGCCGTATTCGTCTGCGATCCCGCCAGGGCCGAGGCCCTGAGGCCTTATGCCGACAAGGCCGGGGCGAAACTGGAGACGCTCGGCGTCTGGCGTTCGCCCGAGGTCTCCGCCGGTACCCTCTCCGACAAGGGTCTGGCCGCCTCGACTGATTTCGCCGATGTCCAGCGCGGGCCGGACGACCTCGCCGCCATCCTCTATACCTCGGGCACGACGGGGCGCTCCAAGGGCGCGATGCTCAGCCACGACAACCTCGCCTCGAACGCGCTGGCGCTGGTTGATTACTGGCGCTTCACCAAGGACGACGTACTGCTGCACGCGCTGCCGATCTTCCACACCCACGGTCTCTTCGTCGCGACGAACTGCGTGCTGTTCTCCGGCGCCTCGATGATCCTGCTGCCGAAGTTCGATCCGGAGCAGGTATTCCGGTATCTGCCCCAGGCGACCAGCATGATGGGTGTTCCGACGTTCTATGTCCGGCTGCTGCAAGATGCGCGGCTGACGAAGGAGGCGACGAAGCATATGCGCCTGTTCGTCTCCGGCTCGGCACCGCTGCTCGCCGACACGCATCGCGACTGGCGCGAGCGAACCGGCCACGCCATTCTCGAGCGTTACGGCATGACCGAAACCAACATGAACACCTCGAACCCCTATGAGGGGGACCGGGTTGCGGGCACGGTCGGCTTCCCGCTGCCGGGCGTCAGGGCCCGCGTCGTGGATCCGGAGACGGGCAGGGGGCTTGCCGCCGACGAGATCGGCATGATCGAGGTGAAGGGCCCCAACGTCTTCAAGGGCTACTGGCGCAACCCCGAGAAGACGGCCGCCGAGTTCAAGGCTGACGGCTTCTTCATCACCGGCGATCTCGGCAAGATCGATCCCGCCGGCTACGTCCATATCGTCGGGCGCGGCAAGGACCTGATCATCACCGGCGGCTACAACGTCTATCCCAAGGAGGTCGAGACCGAGATCGACGAGATGCCGGGCGTGGTCGAAAGCGCCGTCATCGGCTGCCCGCATCCTGATTTCGGCGAGGGCGTCACCGCCGTCGTGGTGGTCAAGCCAGGCGCGACGATCACCGCCGCCTCGATCGCCAGTGCCCTCGAACAGCGCCTGGCGAAGTTCAAGCAGCCCAAGCAGGTCTTCGTCGTCGCTGACCTGCCACGCAACACCATGGGCAAGGTCCAGAAGAACCTGCTGCGCGAGCAGTACAAGGATATTTACGCCCGGCAGATGAAGGCCGGAGAGTAGAACGCCCGGCACTATCCTCCAGACAGAGGACGCAGCGAGCACGCGAAGCAAGGATGATCGGGATACTGGCCTCCGCCATCCCGCTCGTCATGTGAAAGGTGCCGCTATGTCCCGTCCTGTCAGCCTGCTTTTCGCCGCCGGAATGATCTGTGCGGCAGGTCCGTCGCTTGCCGCCATCGATTGCGTTGGAACCCTGACCGGCGAATGGGCCACGAAGGGTGAATTCGACATGGGCTTCGTCAAGGTCAAGGTCGAAAACCACGACAGCTTCAACCCGGACGGTTCATTCAAGGCCGTCAGGCGGTTCGTCAATCAGGAGGGAAAATGGGAGCAGCAGGACTCGTCAGGCAAGTGGTCGGCGAAGCCTGGCGCGCGCCAGACTGAATGCGTCGTCGAAATGGCGAGTTCCAGCGAGTTCGGAACGGCGTCATCAAGGACGACCGTCACGGTCCTCAACAAGGACCGGTTTCGATGGATGGGAATGGATGTGAAGCGGGTCAAATAGCGAAGCGCTGATCGCTTTGGCAGCTTAGCCACCATCATCTAATCCCGGTACCCATCGGAGGGTTTTTGCCATGATCCGCGCTCTGTTGGCGTTCTTCGCTTTGACCTGCCTTTGCCCTCCTGGAGCGTCCGCTGCCTCATCCGGCTGCGCGACCATGTTGCCCGGAAAATGGGCGATCAAAGGCGAATATGACGATTTCGGCCAGAAGATCAGCATCGACCGTCGCTACGTCTTCAAGGCGAATTCGTTGCTGACGACCGTGTTCAGGACGCTCGGCGCCGATGGCACCTGGCAAGAGCAGGCCAGCACGGGCAAGTGGTCGGTGAAGCAAAGCCGGCGTCGCGACACTTGCGTTCTGACGATGTCGGGCAGTGGCGGCGGTGAGACCTGGGGCTGGTTCCAGACGATCACGATCGAGAAGAACAGCCGCTTCAAAGTCCATACTTATCGTGGATTATACATGCGGCGCGTGAAGTAGCGGTGCCCGGATCGGCTTCGCGGTCACCGCAGACTCCGCCATGTCAGCGACGTCCCGCTGAGTTTGCTCACAGTTTCGATCAGCTCAGGAAACGTGCAGCCGCTCCAGCGGGAACCGCGCCACATCGGCCAGCAACTCGACGAAGCCCTTGGCTTGCAGTGCGGCCGTCGCCTTGCCCTTCTCTGGCGTCGCCAGACTCGCATCGCCCGCCGCGCCTGATGCGTGAACATCCTGCGCCATCCAGGCCATTGCGTGCAGTCCCGTCGGGCGCAGCCAGGTGTAGCCCTCTGCCGCCATCTCGACGGTCAGCGGGTTAAACGCCGCAGCCTGGCTCATATCGACGAGATCGGGCCGGAAGTGCAGCATCAGCGAGGTCTCGATATCGCCCGCATGAATGCCGTGCTGCGCGTCGAGTTCGGCGAAGACGCCGGCCGGCAGGCCGAAGGCGCGCCACGCCGTCGTCACCGCCAGCATGCCGTGGCGCACCCGCAACTCACGGGCGACCACTTTCATCGGGTCGATGTTGCCGCCATGCGAGGTCACGATCACGAGCTTGCGCAGGCCGGCGCGCTTCACGCTCTCGCCGATCTCGATCCAACTCTGGGTCGCAGTTTCCCAGGATAGCGTCAGCGTACCGGGCGAATGCAGGTGTTCGTTGGACTTGCAGACCGACAGCGTCGGCAGCACCAGCACCTCCAGTTCGGCCGGCACCAGCTGCATGGCCTCGGCCAGCATGGCGTTCATGATCGTGGTGTCGACGGAGACCGGCAGATGCGGCCCATGTTGCTCGATCGCCGCCAGCGGCAGCACCGCGAGCGTGTTCTCCACCGACAGCCCGGCGAAATCCGTCGTCTTCAGATCGCCCCAGAAGCGCGCGCTCATCGTCTCTTGATCCCTGTATCGTGAGGTTGCCAGCCTAGATCATCTGCGGCGAAAGTGCTGGACTCGATCGCGTGCGGAAAAAGATGATCGGCGTCGTGACGCAGTGTCGCGGTTCCTGCTTTTGGGCAGCCCATGGCATATTAGTTGCTGGCGCGCGGTCAAGGCGATGGCCGACAATTCTCAGGGGAGGTCACAACGATGACGATGACGAAGTATCGCCTGACACGCCGCAGCGCGCTCGGACTGCTCGGCGGCTCGGCGCTGGTCGCCGTTCCCGGTGCCCGCGTCAGCGCGCAGACGCTCGACAAGGTCTCCTACCAAACGAATTGGCGCGCGCAGGCGGAGCACGGCGGCTTCTATCTCGCCGCCGCCAACGGCATCTACAAGAAGTACGGCATCGACGCCGAGATCAGGTCGGGTGGCCCGCAGCAGAATCCGTCGCAGCTCCTGCTCGGCGGCCGCGTCGACATGATCATGTCGAACTCCTTCGAGGCGATCCGCTACGCGCAGGAGAACATCCCCTTCCTTGCGTCGCCTCGATCTTCCAGAACGACCCGCAGGTTCTGATCTCGCATCCCGGTCAGGGCAACGACACGCTTGCCGCGCTCAAGGGCAAGCCGATCCTGGTCGGTGCCGCCGGGCGCAACAGCTACTGGCCTTTCCTGAAGGCGAAGTTCGGCTACACCGACGAGCAGATCAGGCCCTACACCTTCAACATGGCGCCATTCCTGGCCGACAAGACGATCTCGCAGCAGGGTTTCCTGTCGTCGGAGCCTTTCGCCATCCAGAAGCAGGGTGGCGTCACGCCTGTCGTTCATCTGATCGCCGATGCCGGCTTCGAGAACTACAACACGACCATCAACATTTCGCAGAAGATGGTCGCGGAGAAGAAGGACCTCGTGCAGCGCTTCGTTACGGCCTCGCTCGAGGGCTGGGCCGAGTACATGAAGGGCGGGCCGGCTGTGGCCGCAGCCAATGCCCAGATCCTGAAGGATAATCCCGACATGGATCAGGAGAAGATCGACTACGCCGTCAAGGTGATGAACGAGAAGGGCATCGTGCTCTCGGGCGACGCGCTGACGCTCGGCATCGGCGCCATGACGGACGCGCGCTGGGGATCTTTCTACAAGACGATGACGGAGGCGGGCGTCTTCCCCGCTGGTATCGACTTGAAGAAGGCCTATAGCCTGGAATTCATCAACAAGGGCGTCGGCAAGGCGTGATGACCCGTCATGCTCGGGTCGGCCCGGACATCTCCTGATCCAGATTCTCGGGGCTGCGCTTCGCTCGCCAGAGAATGACGCCTCACATCGCAGAAGCGGATCATTGGGCTTTGGACACAGCCTCCCTGAGCACCCCCCATGCCGTGCGCCCCGAGGGCCGGAAGCCTCTGGTCTGCGTGCGGCATGTTTCCAAGCAGTTCGGCAACGGCACACTCGCCGTCCGCGACGTCAATCTGAGCCTCGGCACGGGTGAATTCGTCAGCCTGCTCGGCCCCTCGGGCTGTGGAAAATCGACACTTCTCCGGATGATCGCCGGACTTGGCGCGCCGTCCACGGGAACGATCGAATGGCCGACCACCAGCCATGACGCCGCAGGCAAGCCGCAGCGCGATCTCGGCTTCGTCTTCCAGGACCCGACCCTGATGCCATGGGCGAGCGCGCTCGCCAATGTGATGATGCCGCTGACGCTGAAGGGCATCCGCAAGAGCGAAGCGCGCGAGCGGGCGGCGGCGATGCTGGCGCTGGTAGGCCTGGCCGGCTTCGAGAACTCCTATCCGCGCGAGCTTTCCGGCGGCATGAAAATGCGCGTTTCGATCGCCCGGGGGTTGGTGCTGCGGCCGAAGATATTGCTGATGGACGAGCCCTTCGCCGCGCTCGACGAGATCACCCGCCACCGCCTCAACGACGACCTGCTCGAGCTCTGGTGGAAGGAGAAGTTCACCGCCGTCTTCGTCACCCATTCGGTGTTCGAGTCGGTCTATCTCTCGAAGCGGATCGTGGTGATGGCGGCAAGGCCCGGCCGCGTCATGGCCGATCTCGACGTCGATGCGCCCTATCCGCGCGACGAGCTGTTCCGGACCTCGCCGGAATACGCCCATCTCTGCCGCGTCGTCTCTGGCAAGCTCAAGGAGGCCATTGGATCGTGACGCCAATGCATTGCCTCCCCACAGCCCTCATCCTGAGGAGCCGCGCAGCGGCGTCTCGAAGGATGCTCCAGATGACTCCGGTATCTCCTGGAGCATCCTTCGAGACGCGAGCTTCGCTCGCTCCACAGGATGAGGGCTGTGAGATGAGAGGCGGAGCATGACGCCTCCCATATCGCCGACCGCAGATCATAACGGCACCGATGCCGAAGCCCGCCCGGTTTTGGTGACCGAGCCGCGCATCCTCGGCCTTCCCGCCAGCGCCTGGCCGCGCATCCTCGCTCCGATCGTGATCGGGGTCGTCACGCTGGCTGCCTGGGAATTCGCCGTCCGCTGGAACGCCATCCCGGCCTATATCCTGCCTGGACCGGTCCTGATCGGCCAGACGCTCGTGTCCGACTGGGGCACGCTCTCGGGCTCGCTCTGGATCACGCTGAAGATCACCTTCCTGGCGCTTGCCGCGGCGGTCATTGTCGGCGTGTCGCTCGCCGTGCTCTTCACCCAGTCGAAATGGCTGGAGATGTCGCTTTTGCCCTATGCCGTGATCCTGCAGGTGACGCCGATCGTGGCGATCGCGCCGCTGATCATCATCTGGGCTGGCGACGTCAATCTCGCGCTGCTGATCTGCGCCTGGATCGTCGCCTTCTTCCCGATCCTGTCCAACACCATCCTCGGGCTGAACTCGGCCGACCACAACCTGGTTAACCTGTTCCAGCTCTATGGCGCGACCCGCTGGCAGACCATGCGCCATCTCAAGCTGCCCGCTGCCTTGCCCTATTTCCTGGCGGGGCTGAAGATTTCGGGCGGTCTTGCCCTGATTGGCGCCGTCGTGGCGGAGTTCGTCGCCGGCACCGGCGGCAGCGCTTCGGGGCTGGCCTATCGCATTCTTGAGGCGGGCTACCAGCTCAAGATTCCCCGTGTCTTTGCGGCTTTGCTGATGATCTCGCTGTCTGGAATCGCGATCTTTCTGGCGACAAGCTGGGTCTCGCATATGCTGCTGCGGCGCTGGCACGAAAGCGCCCTGAAGCGGGAGAATTGAGATGAGCGCCCTGCCGGAACGCAAGTCGAAGATTGCGCAGCCCTCGCGTTACGATATCGCCGCGCTGAAGGACGATCTCGACGGCATCGCGCTGATCGACGAGGCCCAAATCGTGCGCAAGCGCTCGCGCGATTTCTTCTGGTATTCGCCGATCCTGAACCAGCTCCTCGCCGACAAATCGGCCGACATCATCGCGACGCCGCGCGACGAGGCCGAGGTGATCCGCATCGCCGCAGCCTGTGCCAGGCGGCGCATCCCGCTCACCGTCCGCGCCGCCGGCACGGGCAATTACGGCCAGGCGGTCCCGCTCGAAGGTGGCGTGCTGCTCGACATCACCGGCCTGACCGGCATCGAATGGCAGAAGACCGGCGTGGTCCGTACCGCAGCCGGCTCCCGCATGATCGACGTCGACATCGCGATGCGCGACTTGGGTTACGAGCAGCGCATGCATCCCTCGACCAAGCGCAGTGCGACGGTCGGCGGCTTCGTCGCCGGCGGCTCCGGCGGTGTCGGCTCCGTCACCTATGGCGGCTTGCGCGAACCCGGCAACATCCTCGCCGCGCGCATCGTCACGGTCGAGGAGGAGCCGCGGATCATCGAGCTGCGTGACGATGCCGCCCAGAAGGTCAACCGCGCCTATGGCACCACCGGCATCATCACGGCGCTGGAAATGCCGCTTGCGCCGGCCTGGCCGTGGATCGACGTCGTCGTCGCCTTCGACCACTACATGGAGGCCTTTCAGGCCGGCTACGAGGTCGCGCTCGCCGATGGCATCGTCAAGAAACTGGTGACGCCGATCTCGTCGCAGATCACGCCCCGCTTCGGCGCGTTGAAGGCGCAGTGCCCGGATGGCAAGAGCATCCTGATCTGCATGATCGCCGAGGGCTCGCTGGGCCCGTTCAGGGCGATCGTCGGCAAGAGGGGCACGATTACCCACGAGGCCCCTTCGGAAGAGGGGCCTGGCACCGTCCCGCTCTACGAATACACCTGGAACCACACCACGCTGCAATGGCTGAAGAGCGACCGCTCGATCACGTATCTACAGTGCCTGTTCCCGCATGACCGTCTCGTCGCGAGCGCCCGCGAGACGATAGCCGCCTTTGGGGACGAGTTGCTGCCACATCACGAATTCATCCGCTTCGGCGGCAGGGTGACGGCAAGTGCACTTCCGATCCTGCGCTATTCAACGCCCGAACGCCTCAACGAGATCATCGCCCAGCATGAGGCAGCGGGCGTCTTCATCGCCAACCCCCATGTCGTCTCGCTGGAGGAGGGCAGCCGCCACAAACGCGCGGACGCCGACCAGCTCGGCTTCAAGCGCGAGGTCGATCCGCGCGGCCTGCTCAACCCGGGCAAGATGACGAGCTTCGTCGCGGATGTTCAGGCGAAATAGGCGAGCTTCTTGTCGGCAGACAATGCATCGAGTTCGCGCAGGCCTGCCTCGGAACCGGACACGGGCAACGGGGCCATGGTCGGATACTCGTCGGCGAGACGCTGTTGGATGGCGGCGAGCGGCGAAGGCCGTTCCACCAGGCTGACTGCAGCCTCGTCGGGCGCTTCCTCGAAGACGATGTCATCGTCGAACGACTGGATCGAGCCGATCCTTGGCTCGACATCCCCCAGCATATCCGTCGTCAGGCGCCTGCCGGCGCGCTGCGAAGGTGCGAGGTCGTCGATCTCAATGATCTCGATGTCGTCATAGCTGCTCAGCGGATCGGCCCTGCGCGGGGTGAACTCCAGATTCCGCTGTGTTGCCGGGGCGTAGGGCTCGGCGGCGATCCCTGCGTCCGGGGAAAGACCCGAAACGGCGCGCAGGCTGCTGTCGAGCATCGCGATGGTATCGGCGATCTTGTCGATCTGTTGCACCGTGCCGTCGACAATGACAGTCGCGGCCGAGATCTCGGCTGCGCGCTGGTCGAGCATGTCACACAGTGCCTCGTTCGCGCCGGCTTCGCGCAGGCTCCAGGCGGCCTCCTGCATGCTTTCCGTGGCCCGGACGATCGTGCCCGCCGCCGTTGCGATCCGCGCCGCCAGACCCGACGCGCGCTCCTCGGCCTTGCCGCTGATCCGTTCGAGGTCGATGCGCAGGTCGGTGATCAGGGCGGCTGCTTCGCTCATATCGGGCTCGGCTGCCGGCTGAGGCAGGCCAATGCCGACCACGCGTTCGATCCGGCCGATCGCGCTCAGAAGCTGCATCGTGTCGGCCTGCCGGTTACGCTTGGCGAATTCGGCCATGAACCAGCGGCCGCGAGCCGTCTCCATGACTGCAGTCTCGATCGCCTCGTAGTCCGTTTCGCTCAGCGGTGTCAGTGACCGCGCTTCGCTCATGACTAAGCCTGTTCTCCAAGGACTGGCCGAATCGGGTTCGTCAGTCGTGATGCACCGTTGAAAAGCCTGGCATCGGAGTGCTTAACGAAGCGTTCCCAAACGGCAGGCGCGATACCGGCGGTTTGGCTGCGTACCGGTCAGAAACCACGCAGTTCGCCGCTGTTGCATCGCTGCCCTTGCCAAGCGCAATAGGCACGGCGATACAGGCCAAAGGGGTGGAGTCACGCTTGGAATCGAGCGTTACGAGGCGTTGCAGCACCGTCGAGCGCGGGCAAGGGACATCACGCAGACCATGGCGAGCCCCGATACCGCCGAACCGCAAGCCATCTTTCGTGACGACGACGGCACGCTTGCCGTGGTGCTCGCCGGCTCCTGGAGCGCCGATCGCGCGCCCCGCGTCGAGAGCCTCGCCACCGAAATTGCGGAGCGCGTCGCGCAGGCTTCGCGGGCCCGGCTCGACCTGTCGGCCGTGGTCAGGCTCGATACGCTCGGTGCCTATGTCCTCAACCGCATCAAGCACCAGCAGGAGGCGGCCGGGGCGGCCGTCGAAATCGTCAGCAAACGGCCCGAGCATGGCGTCATGCTGGCCGAGGTGGGCGTTCATGACCACCACCTGTCGACGCCGCACAAACAGTTCCGTGTCGCCGACGTCCTGGTGAACATCGGCGCGGCAGTGGTGAGCTTCGGACGCGACATGGTCGCAGGCTCGATGTTTCTCGGGGAGATCGTCAGCGGATCTGCCAGTGTCGTGCTCGGCCCGCGCAAGTTTCGCGGTCCTGCTTTGGTCAACCAGATCGAGCTGATCGCCTTCAACGGCGCGCCGATCATCATGCTGATCTCGTTCCTGGTGGGCTGCATCGTCGCGCAGCAGGGCATTTTTCAGCTCCAGCAGTTCGGCGCCACCGTTTTCGTGGTGAATCTCACCGGTATCCTCATCCTGCGCGAACTCGCTGTGCTGCTGACCTCGATCATGATCGCCGGTCGCTCCGGTTCGGCGATCACGGCCGAGATCGGTTCGATGAAGATGCGCGAGGAGATCGATGCACTGCGCGTCATGGGCCTCGACCCGATCGAGGTGCTGATCATTCCGCGCATTCTGGCCCTGGTGATTTCCCTGCCGATCCTGACCTTCATCTCTGCGATGTCGGGGCTGACGGGGGCCGCGCTGGTGTCCTGGCTCTATGGCGGTATCGGGATGGATACCTTCCTGGCGCGGCTGCAATCCGTCATCACCTGGAAGCACTTTGCCGTGGGCCTCGTGAAAGCCCCATTCATGGCGTTCGTCATCGGGCTGATCGCCTCCATGGAGGGGCTGGCGGTCAAGGGCTCTTCGGAGTCGCTCGGCCGCCAGGTCACGGCCTCGGTCGTGAAGGCGATCTTCATGGTGATCGTGGTCGACGCACTGTTCGCCATGTTCTTCTCGTCGATCGAATTCTGAGGGCGCGGCGCAGATGAGCGAACAGGGACTTCGCGACGCGCCGCATCAAGCTGCGTCTGCAGGCTCCGTCGGCCCAGAGGGCGTCGTGCCGGATCAGGTGCAGCGCGCGCCGGGCGAGGCGACGGAATCCGACGTCGTGATCCGCGTGCGCGACCTGAAGGTCGCCTTCGGCCCCAAGGTCATCATGCAAGGGCTCGACCTTGACGTCATGCGGGGCGAGATCCTGGGCTTCGTCGGCGGCTCCGGCCAGGGTAAGTCGGTGCTAACGCGCACCATCCTTGGTCTAGTTCAAAAGTCCGGTGGCACGATCGAGGTCTTCGGCGAGGACGTCGATGACATGACGACGCTTCAGCGGCGCGCGGTGGAGCGCCGTTTCGGCGTCATGTTCCAGCAGGGAGCACTGTTTTCGGCGCTCTCCGTGAAGCAGAACATTCAGGTGCCGATGCGCGAATATCTCAAGCTGTCGCCTGGGCTGCTCGACGAACTGGCCATGGTGAAGCTCGACCTCGTGGGCCTGCCGGCCGATGCTGCCGACAAGTCGCCCTCCGAGCTGTCGGGCGGCATGATCAAGCGTGCCGCGCTGGCCCGCGCCCTGGCGCTCGATCCCGACATCGTCTTTCTCGACGAGCCGACATCGGGCCTGGATCCGATCGGCGCCGCGGAATTCGACCAGCTTATCATGACCCTCAAGCAGACTTTGGGGCTGACCGTGTTCATGGTAACGCACGACCTCGACAGTCTTTATTCCGCCTGTGACCGGATCGCCGCATTGGCGGACAAGAAGGTCATAGCGGTCGGTCCGCTGGCCACGATGCTGGCGTCCGACCATCCTTGGCTCAAGGCCTATTTCGGCGGGGAGCGGGCGCAGGCCCGGCTGCCGTCAAGCGAACGGGAAGAAACAGCCTAGACCATGGAATCGCGAGCAAATTATGCGCTGGTCGGACTGTTCACCCTCGCCATCCTGGCGGCGCTGTTCGGCTTCGTATTTTGGTTCAACAGCGGCGGCGCAGGCAAAAGAACCGATGTCCGCGTCATCTTCAGCGGCACGGTGACGGGGCTTGGTCGCGGGTCCAGCGTCCTCTTCAACGGCCTTCGCGTCGGCGAGGTCACGCGAATCGAATTGCAGCCCGACGATCCGCGCCGCATTTACGCGGTGATCCAGATCGATACCTCGACGCCGCTGCGGGTCGATACCCGCGCCCGCATTGAGGCGCAGGGGCTGGCCGGTGTCGTCGCAGTGCAGCTTCTCGGCGGCGATCCCAATTCGCCGGTCCTGACCGCCGAGCCCGGCCAATCGATGCCGACGATCATTGCCGAGCGTTCCGAATTCCAGGACATCCTTGAAACCGTGAGGACGATCGCAAAGCGCGCCGACGAGGTGCTCGGCAGCGTCGAGGGGCTTGTCAAGGACAATGCCGGCTCGATCAGCAACACCGTCAGGAACGTCGAGAAATTCTCGGCTGCATTGGGTAACAATTCCGATGGCATCGACAAGCTGATGCAGAGCTTCGGCACGATTGCCGACACCATAGCGCCGCTCTCGCAGAAATTGGGCGTGCTGAGCGAAGAACTGACGCAGATCGTACGCTCGGTCGACAGGAATAAGGTCTCCGAGATCATCGGCAACGTCGACAGGTTCACAGCCGCGCTCGGCGGCTCCAGCGACGACGTTGGCAAGGCCGTCAAGGACGTGGCCGCGATCACCGGAAAGCTCAACGCGGCGGCCGATCAGGTCGAGGGGGTGATGAAGAGCGCGCAGGCCTTCCTGAACACGGCAGCCGGCAAGGACGGCCGCAGCGCCTTCTCCGAGGTCAGCGACGCTGCGAAGTCGATCCGCGTGCTCGCCGACAATCTCGACAAGCGCACGGCGGAGATCACCGCCGGCATCAGCCGCTTCACCGGTCCCGGCCTGCGCGACATCGAGACGCTGGCAAGCGAGGGACGTCGCACGCTGACGGACCTAAACCGCACCCTGCGGAGTTTGGAACGTAACCCGCAGCAGTTCATCTTCGGCGGCAAGCCCCCGCTTCCTCAATATGGTGGATCCCGCTAGACCGATGATCACGATCAAGGCCCCACTCGCGCCCCGAACCCCACTCCGCAAACCCGCCACCCTCGCGCTCGCGCTAACGGCCGCTCTGCTGCTGGCCGGATGCGGCGGGGGCAGCGCGCCGACCACCTATGATCTGTCCGCCCCGCGCGATTTCGGGCGTCTCGCCAGTTCGCGCACGACACTCGTCGTGGCCGAGCCCACGACGGTTCAGGCGCTCGATTCCGACCGGGTCATCGTCAAGGACTCGACCGGCGCACTCTCCTTCCTCGGCGGCGCCCAATGGGCCGACCGTGTGCCGAAGCTGGTGCAGGTCCGGTTGATCCAGACCTTCGAGAACGGCAGCCGGCTGGGTGCCGTGGCGCGTCCGGGCGATCGCATCACGCCCGAGGTGCAACTCGTCACCGACATCCGCAGCTTCAATATGGATGCCGCGAGTGGCATGGCCGTGGTCGAGATCACCGCCAAGCTGGTCGGGGACCGCACCGGCGATATCCGGCGTGCGCGGATGTTCTCCGCCCGCGTTCCGGCCGGTGGCGTCGATGGTGCGGGCGCGACCCAGGCCCTCGACCGTGCCTTGTCGCAGGTCCTGATCGAGATCGTGCGCTGGGCGCGTTGATAGCGCCGACTGTTCATCGAGGCCGTTTTCTCCGGGCTTGACTTCGAGTGCGCTCGAAGCGGTACCTGTTCTGGCGTCGAGAACGGAAGAGGCCGTCATGAAGATCGGCGAACTGGCCAGACGATGCGGCATGACTGCCCATACCATCCGCTACTACGAGCGGATCGGGCTTCTGCCCTATGCGCATCGGGACGGCGGGCAGCAGCGTGAGTACGATGCCTCCATCCTTGTCTGGATCGAATTCCTCGATCGTCTGAAAACGACGGGAATGCCGATCCGCGACATGCTGCGCTACGCAAAGCTGCGGGGTACGGGCGACGCGACCAATCGCGAACGTCGCCTGTTGCTGGAGGAGCATCGCGCGGCTGTCGCCGCCCGCATCACCAGTCTTCGCGAATCTCTCTCCGCCCTCGATGCCAAGATCGCCGGCTATGGCGAAGCGGAACGAAGGCTTTCCTCTCATGCTCCATCCAACCCATCCGAAACCGGACGACCGTTACGTGCGCGGACAGCGCGCGCTCGCTGACATCGACGGGGCAGCCGGTCAGGCCGTCATTGATGCACTGGCCGACATCGCGCCCGACTTTGCGCGTTATGTGATCGAGTTCCCCTTCGGGGATATCTATTCACGACCGGGGCTTGATCTGCGCAGCCGCGAGGTCGCGACCATCGCCGCGCTGGCCGCGTTGGGCCATGCCGCCCCGCAGCTCAAGGTGCACATCCGCGCCGGGCTGAATGTCGGCCTCACGCAGGCGGAGATCGTCGAAATCCTGATGCAGATGGCCGTCTATGCCGGCTTTCCCGCCGCCCTGAACGGCCTTTTTGCTGCGCGGGAGGTGTTCGCGAGCGAGCCTGCCTGACATCGGGCCTGCCCGAAAGCAGAAGGGCCGCCCGGTCGGGCGGCCCTTCTGTCGTCGGATTGCGTCGGCGCTGGTCGTCTATTCGAACCGGCCGCTCGCATGGGCCAGCATGGTGTAGACCTTGCCCGTCTCCGAGGTCAGGTAGGTCTTGGCGACCATTGAGTCGCGGTCGTCCTTGGCGGCCTCGGCCAGCAGGCGCTCGAATTCGTCGATATAGCGATCGACCGTCTCCTTGAACTCCGCGTCGCGACGATATTTCCGCCGGATCTCGTCGAAGGTCTGCTGGCCCTGCAGCGTGTAGAGGCGACGCGTGAAGACGTTGCGCTCGCCACGCTTGTAGCGGTCCCACAGTTCCACGGCCGCGTCATGGTCGATCATCCGGGCGATGTCGACCGAGAGGGAATCCAGCCGCTCGATCGAGTGCGCCGTCGGCTTGGGGGCTTCCGGAGCCTTCTCCTCGCGCGAGGCGCGGTTGAGCAGGTCCGAGAGCCAGCCGACCTTGGCCGGCGGCTGGGCCTCCGGCGTGGGCTGGCGGCGCGGAAGATCC
>QBLV01000031.1:0-1734 GCA_003241815.1 Hyphomicrobiales bacterium
CCGGTGTCCCGCGTCGGCGATGCGGTCTCCGGCGCGGTCGGTCTGGTCGGCGCGGCGGGCATCTGGACGCTATCGCGCGCCTCGGATTTGCTGCCGCGCCTGTAACTCAGGCCAGCGCCTTCAGCGCGGCGCGGCCGGCATAGACCGCCTGCGCACCCAGTTCCTCCTCGATGCGCAGGAGCTGGTTGTACTTCGCGGTCCGGTCCGAGCGGGCCAGCGACCCGGTCTTGATCTGCCCGCAATTCGTCGCGACCGACAGGTCGGCGATGGTCGAATCCTCGGTCTCGCCCGAGCGATGCGACATCACGGCGGTGTAGCCGGCGCGCTGCGCCATTTCGACGGCAGCAAGCGTCTCGGTCAGCGTGCCGATCTGGTTGACCTTGACCAGGATGGAGTTGGCCGTCTTCTCCTTGATGCCGCGCGACAGGCGCGTGACGTTGGTCACGAACAGGTCGTCGCCGACGAGCTGGCATTTCGAGCCGACGAGATCGGTCAGTGCCTTCCAGCCCTCCCAATCGTCCTCCGACATGGCGTCCTCGATCGAGACAATCGGGTAGCTGCCGACGAGCTTGGCGAGATACTTCGCCTGCGCCTTGGGATCGCGTGTCTTGCGCTCACCCTCATAGACGTAAGACCCGTCCTTGAAGAACTCTGTCGCGGCGCAGTCGAGCGCGAGCGCGATGTCCTCGCCGGGCTTGTAGCCGGCCGCCTCGATCGCCTGCATGACGAAGTCGAGCGCCGCTTCCGCCGATTTGATGTTGGGGGCGAAGCCGCCCTCGTCGCCGACATTGGTGTTGTGGCCGGCGTCGTGGAGCTTCTTCTTCAGCGTGTGGAAGATCTCCGAACCCATGCGCAGCCCCTCCGAGAAGGAGGGCGCGCCGATCGGCATGATCATGAATTCCTGGAAATCGATCGGGTTGTCGGCATGGGCGCCGCCATTGACGATGTTCATCATCGGCACGGGCAGGACGCGGGCCGAGGTGCCGCCGACATAGCGGTAGAGCGGCAGGCCGGCGGCCTCGGCGGCAGCCTTGGCGACGGCGAGCGAAACGCCCAGGATCGCGTTGGCGCCGAGCTTGCTCTTGTTGGGGGTGCCGTCGAGTTCGATCATCGCCTCGTCGATGGCGACCTGGTCTTCGGCGTCCATGGCGACGAGCTGCTCGGCGATGGCGACATTGACCGCCTCGACCGCCTTCAGCACGCCCTTGCCGAGATAGCGGCTCTTGTCACCGTCGCGCAGTTCGACAGCCTCATGCTTGCCCGTCGAGGCGCCGGACGGGACGGCGGCACGGCCCATCGAGCCGTCTTCGAGCACGACATCGACCTCGACAGTGGGGTTGCCGCGCGAATCGAGAATCTGGCGGCCGATGATGTCGATGATCGCTGTCATGGATGGCTCCGGGGCGGTCGCAGGAAGGGATGGCTGCGGCGCTTCTAGCCAAGGTGAGCCGTGACGGAAAGGGGCGGGTGGTGTTTGAGGCCCCGAAGCGCTACACGCCGCGATAAATCGACGAAGCATCAGCCTTTGCGGCGCGGGCCAGGATCCGCGTCCCGGGATGGGTTTCGAAGACAGCAACGGTTCGAAGACACACAGGGAGTCTAGCGGTGACCCTCGACGCTGCCACCTTGCAGCTCGGCCAGCATGCCGAGCTGCCTGCCTCGCCCGACCAGGCGCGCCTCGACCGCGTCCCCAATCCGCATGCCGGAACGCATTATCTGGCGCGCTTCACCTGT
>QBLV01000031.1:1744-20151 GCA_003241815.1 Hyphomicrobiales bacterium
TCGATCTGCCCCGTCACCGGACAGCCGGATTTCGGCATCCTGGTGATCGACTATCTGCCGGGCGCCTGGCTGGTCGAATCCAAGTCGCTGAAGCTCTATCTCGGCGCCTTCCGCAACCACGGTGCCTTCCACGAGGATTGCACGGTCGGCATCGGCAAAAAGCTTGTCGAACTGCTCGAACCGGAATGGTTCAGGATCGGCGGCTACTGGTATCCGCGCGGCGGCATCCCGATCGACGTGTTCTGGCAGACCGGCGAGCCGCCCAAGGGCCTCTGGCTGCCCGACCAGGGTGTGGCGCCCTATCGCGGGCGCTGACCGGCCACGCGTCGACGGCGGCGACCGGTCAGACCGCAATCATTGCGACAGGCGCAGGCTGGTGAGCGACTGCCCGATTGCCTGGAATGCGGCGGCGAGAGCTGCGGAGTCGGTCGCGTCGTAGTAGTTGGCCGAACTGCTGGCGCAACCCTGCAGCATCGTCTTGGCAGCGAGGTCCGTGACGGCGAAGGCCACCGTGAACATCTCAATCTTCTGCGACTTGGCGTAGTTGCAGATCTTGGTCGTGTCGTTGTTGGTGGTCGTGAGGTGCCCGTTGTTGCTGGTTTTCTGATGGGTCCCGTCGGAGGCGCGGAAATACATGGTGTTGGAGCCGTCCGTCATCAGCACCAGCGCCTTGCGCGGCATCTTGTTGGCGGGGTCATAAGTCTTGCCCTCGGCAAAGGGAGCGGTGGGGGACAGTACGTTGACACCCCAGATCAGCCCCCCCGGAATATAGGTCGAGGGCTTGTAGCCGCCGATGTTGATGATCAGGCTGTCGATCGCGCTCGTCAGGACAGTCTTGTCGGAGGTCAGGGGCACGATCGGGTTGAGGCAGCCCTGGCTGGTGCCGAGGAAGCCCGTATAGGGCGACGTCGGCTCGCTGTCGTTCAGGCGCAACTCGCCAGTCTTCCGCGATAGCACGCAACCATACCACTTATAGTAGGTATAGGTCGTCTTCTCCGGCGTTCCGCCGCTGCAGGATTGGTAGGGCGTGACGGGCTGCTGGACGCAGGTCTGTGGCGTGCAGTCATAGCTCGTCACGACGCCATCAGTGGTCGAAGTGCAGGTCTTCGGCGCCCCCTTCGTGCAGACCTGCTTCGTAGAGACGGTCTTGCAGGTATAGGGAACGGCAGGAGTGGTTTTCGGTACCGAATAGTCGGGCTGAACCGACATCCAGGCCTGGTTGCGGTTGCCGACGCCGACATTGACGTAGTCCGCGAACGGCACGATGCCGATCTTCACGTTCGTGCCGCCTGAAGTCAGCACGGTGTTGACGAGACCTTTGGCTGCGGTCTTCAGCACGCTGATCTTTGATTGGCCACCGCCCGCGCTTTCCGACATGGACCAGGTGTTGTCGAGGACGAGCGCCATCTCGACCGTGCCGGTCACTTCCTTCACTGCTGCGGATTTCGCGCTGAAACCCATCGTCTTGAAGCCCGCGATCGACATCAGCGAGGTGTCCAGCACACCGCTTGTTTCGACGGTGACGGTGCCGGTCGTGGCCTGAAAGGTGAAATTCGTGATCTCGATGTTGGTGCCGTGGATGCTTGAGGTGTTCGCCGCGAAGAAATTGGTCGCCGCCGTCCGCATGGCGGTCGTGTCCTTGCTTGGCAGGCGAGCGGCTGCCAGTGCCGCGGCATCGGTGGCTGCTTGAAGCGATGTGTGCGCCTTGGTGAGGCGGCCATAATCGACGACGACCCCTGCCAGGCAAATCAGCACGACCGCGGAGAACGCGAAGAGCGTGATCGTGGCGCCCGACTCGTTCTTGCGAAAACGCCGGACAAGCCGAAAAAACGAATCCCTGATGGACTGGCTCATCACGGCACCTCTCTTGTCGTAAAGGCGTCGCAGTACATAGCGATGCCTGCGGGTCTGCCATCGGTTGCTCGATAGCACCCAACTCTGACGCGGAGATGTTGAGATTCCGTTCCGGCAACCCCCGAAACACGACCCCATTTGAGGGTTTTGGCCGCGATCCCGTCAGGTGCGGCTGCCCGACAGCGGCATGATGCGTGGCGTGGCGTAGCCGAACGCGGCGATGGCGAGCGAGAACAGGACGATCGCGGCGCTTGTCCCAATCAGGTGCATCGCGAAGCCCATCACCACCGGGCCCGTCGCCTGGCCGAGGAAAAAGCAGCAGGCGAACAGCGCCATCGCCGAGCCGCGCGCGCTCGGCGCCAGCTCCGTCGCCTGCGCCTGGAAGGTGCCGTGCAGCAGGAAGAAACCAAAGCCCTGCAAGCAGAACAGGGGAATCGCGCTCCACCAGGGCCAGTCGAAGGCAAACAGGGCCAGCCCCACCGCGCAGATGACGCCGCCTGTGCGCGTCATCAGCTTTGGCCCGAGACGCTCGACGAGGATGCGGGTCAGCAGGCCGTAAACCAGGCAGCCGAAACCCATGCCGGCGATGACGAGGCCGGCCTGCGCCGGGCCGACGCCCGAGCGCTCGAACAGGATCGCGGCGACATAGGCCGGGATTCCGAACAGCAGGACGCCCTCGGTGATCACGAGGCCGTAGAGCAGCTTGGTCCTCGGGTTGGCGAAAACCGTCCGGTAGTTGGCCAGAGCCCCGGCCAGGCTCAGCTTCTGGCGCGTGACGTTGCGGCGTGGTTTCAGCACGACCGCGACCAGGATGGCAGCCAGAGCCGCGATGACCGCCGCCGACAGGAAGGCGGCTCGCCAGCCGATATGGGTCGCGATCAGCCCAGAGCAGGCCGAGCCGGACATCTGCCCGATGATCATCAACACGGTGAAGCGCCCGAGTGCGATCTGGCGCTCCTGCATCGGCGCGCGGTCGCCGATCGCCGCCATGGCAATCGGGATGATGCCACCCGCCGCGACGCCGGTGACGGCCCGCACCACGGTCATCACCTCGAACGTGCCGGACAAGGCGGCAACCGTGGAGAACAGCGCCAAAGCGAGCAGGCAGATCAGGATCGTGCGGACCTTGCCGATCGCGTCGGCGAGCGGGCCGAGGAAGGGCTGGCCCAGCGCATAGGACAGCGAGAAGCCCGTCACCATCATCACGATATGCTGAACGCTGCGGCCGAATTCGCCGGCGAGCGTCGGAATCAGCGGATCGATGATCCGCATGGTGAAGGTCGAGGCGAAACCGCAGGCTCCGAGAACCAGGATCAGCGACGTCAGGGAGATGGGCGCCCGCGCGGGGGGCGGCGCCAGCGGGGGCGTGTCAGACATAAGCCAGCGTAGGCCTGGCCTTGGCCTTGGCAAGTCGATCAAAGCCTTGCAGCTCTGCGATCAACGCAGGGAAGGCGGAGAGCGGCACCATGTTGGGGCCGTCGCTGGGGGCGCTGTCGGGGTCCTCATGGGTCTCGATGAACACGCCCGCGACCCCGACCGCGACCGCCGCTCGCGCCAGCACGGCGACGAATTCCCGCTGGCCGCCCGAGGACGAACCCTTGCCGCCCGGCTGCTGCACCGAATGCGTGGCGTCGAAGATCACGGGAGCGCCGATCGTCTGGGCCATGATCGGGAGCGAGCGCATGTCGGAGACCAGCGTGTTGTAGCCGAAGGACGCGCCCCGTTCGGTCAGCATGACGTTGGGATTGCCGCTCTCGGTGATCTTCGCCGCGACGTTGACCATGTCCCAGGGGGCCAGGAACTGGCCCTTCTTCACGTTCACGACACGCCCCGTGAGCGCTGCCGCCACCAGCAGGTCGGTCTGGCGGCACAGATAGGCCGGGATCTGCAACACATCGACGCACTCCGCGACGGCCGCGCACTGGCCTGCTTCATGCACGTCGGTCAGGACCGGCAGCCCGGTCACTTCGCGGATCTCGGCGAAGACGGGCAGGGCCGCCGCAAGCCCCATGCCACGCTGCGCCCGCACGCTGGTCCGGTTGGCCTTGTCGAAGGAGGTCTTGAAGACGAGCCCGATGCCGAGCTGCTCGGCAATCTCCTTCAGTGCGAAGGCCATATCGAGGGCATGCTCGCGGCTTTCCATCTGGCACGGGCCGGCGATCACAGAGAGCGGCAGATTGTTGCCGAAGCGCACCGGGGCAGCGAGGCCGGCGCCGATGGAGACGATGGCATTGGCGGTCATGGGCTGCGTCCCCTTCGTGGTCAGGCGCCGGGCTTATGTCCGGCAGGGGCGGCGGGTCAAGCCGAACGCCCGAATGCGGATAAGCAGCGACATTGTGTCGAACGCACTGGCGAAGCGGGGGCGAGGTCTGTAAATTCATCGGCGAAGCATTATGTCGGGTGGGAAACGCCAGGGATCGATCTTGAGAACAACGGCAGTCGCGATCAGGCAGACAGAGAAATCCAGGGCGTCGGGCGACGCCGTGGCGCCGTCGGCGGCTGCCTCGGTCGAGCCGACCGGAATGGCCGATCGTCCCAAGCGGCCGACGGCGCCGACGGATGGTGGCCGTGACGGCACAGGCACCGCCGTCCTGACCCGAACCCGAACCCGCAAGCCGAACCTCTATCGCGTCCTGCTGCTGAACGACGACTACACCCCGATGGAGTTCGTCGTTCATGTTCTGGAGCGCTTCTTCCAGAAGGACCGCGCGGCCGCGACCCAGATCATGATGCATGTGCATCAGAACGGGGTCGGCGAATGCGGCGTCTTCACCTACGAGGTTGCCGAAACCAAGGTCACGCTCGTCATGGACCTTGCGCGCAAGCACATGCATCCGCTCCAATGCGTGATGGAGAAGAAGTAGAATCTTGAGTTCGCTCACCCCTCTGACATTGGAATAGGAGCGCAATCCGTGCCGAGTTTCTCGCGCAGTCTCGAACAGGCGCTTCACCGGGCCCTGGCGCTCGCCAACGAACGCCACCACGAATACGCCACTTTGGAGCATCTGCTGCTCGCCCTCGTCGACGACCAGGACGCGGCTGCCGTCATGCGGGCCTGCAGCGTCGATCTCGACACGCTGCGGCGCAATCTCGTCGATTACATCGACGCCGAGCTGGCGAACCTCGTCACCGACGGACGTGACGACTCCAAGCCGACAGCCGGCTTCCAGCGCGTGATCCAGCGCGCCGTCATCCACGTCCAGTCTTCGGGCCGCGAGGAGGTGACGGGGGCCAATGTACTCGTCGCGATGTTCGCCGAGCGCGAAAGCCACGCCGCCTATTTCCTGCAGGAGCAGGACATGACGCGCTACGACGCGGTGAACTACATCAGCCACGGCATCGCCAAGCGTCCGGGCGCCAGCGAAACGCGCCCGATCCGTGGCGCCGATGAGGAACCGGAAGCGCAGCGCGATTCGCGCGCCACCGATCAGGGCAACGATGCCGACAAGGACAAGAAGAAGAAGGAAAGCGCGCTCGACGCTTACTGCGTCAACCTCAACCGGAAGGCGAGGGACGGGCGCATCGATCCGCTGATCGGCCGTGAGGCCGAGGTCCAGCGCACCATCCAGATCCTCTGCCGCCGTCAGAAGAACAACCCGCTGCTGGTCGGCGACCCAGGCGTCGGCAAGACCGCGATCGCCGAGGGCCTCGCCCTCAAGATCATCCGCGGCGAAGTGCCCGAGGTGCTGGAGGACGCGACCGTGTTCTCGCTGGACATGGGCACGCTGCTCGCCGGCACGCGCTATCGCGGCGATTTCGAGGAACGCCTCAAGCAGGTGATGAAGGAAATCGAGGCCCATCCCAAGGCGATCATGTTCATCGACGAGATACACACGGTGATCGGCGCCGGTGCGACCTCGGGCGGGGCGATGGACGCCTCCAACCTGCTCAAGCCCGCGCTCGCCTCTGGCGGGCTGCGCTGCATCGGCTCGACCACCTACAAGGAATACCGCCAGTATTTCGAGAAGGACCGCGCGCTGGTCCGCCGCTTCCAGAAGATCGACGTCAATGAGCCATCGGTCCCCGACGCGATCGAGATCCTGAAGGGGCTGAAGCCCTATTTCGAGGAGTTCCACAAACTCCGCTACACCAACGATGCCATCAAGGCGGCCGTGGAATTGTCGGCACGCTACATCCACGATCGCAAGCTGCCCGACAAGGCGATCGACGTGATCGACGAGACCGGCGCCTCGCAGATGCTGGTGCCCGAGAACAAGCGCAAGAAGACGATCGGCGTGAAGGAGATCGAGGCCGCGATCGCCACCATGGCGCGCATCCCGGCCAAGACCGTCTCGAAGAACGATGCCGAAGTCCTGCGCAATCTCGAACCCACGCTGAAGCGCACCGTCTACGGCCAGGAGAAGGCGATCGAGGCGCTGTCCTCCTCGATCAAGCTCGCACGAGCCGGCCTGCGCGACGGCGAAAAGCCGATCGGCTGCTATCTCTTCGCGGGTCCGACGGGTGTCGGCAAGACCGAGGTCGCCCGCCAGCTCGCATCGTCGCTGGGCGTCGAGACGGTGCGCTTCGACATGTCCGAATACATGGAGCGGCACACGGTTTCGCGGCTGATCGGCGCGCCTCCGGGCTATGTTGGCTTCGACCAGGGCGGGCTTCTGACCGACCAGATCGACCAGCACCCGCATTGCGTGCTGCTGCTCGACGAGATCGAGAAGGCTCATCCCGACCTGTTCAACATCCTCCTGCAGGTCATGGACCACGGCAAGCTGACCGACAACAACGGCAAGCAGGTCGATTTCAGGAACGTCATCCTGATTATGACGACCAATGCCGGCGCCGCCGACATGGCTCGCAACGCCTATGGCTTCACGCGCAGCAAGCGCGAGGGCGACGATACCGAGGCGATCAACAAGCTGTTTGCGCCGGAATTCCGCAACCGGCTCGATTCGGTCATCGCCTTCGGCCACCTGCCGAAGACGGTCGTCGCTCGCGTCGTCGACAAGTTCGTGCTCCAGCTCGAGGCGCAGCTCGCCGACCGCAACGTCACGATCGAGCTCTCGGACGAGGCGCGCGAATGGCTGGTCGAGAACGGCTATGACGAGGCGATGGGCGCCCGCCCGATGGCGCGCCTGATCCAGTCGACGATCAAGACGCCACTGGCCGACGAGGTGCTGTTCGGGCGCCTCAAGAACGGTGGCGCGGTCAAGGTTGTGGTCGTGCAGTCGGAGACCGGCATCAAGGTGCTGGGTCTCGAATTCCCCGACGGCCCGATCAAGCCGAAGCCCGAGAAGGACGTCGCGGCAGCGGCCGAGAAGCGCGAGCGCAAGCCGCGCGCGAAGGCGTCGTCGGGAGCCAAGCCCGCCTCGGCCGGGCCGCGCCGTGGCGGCGGCGGCGGCGCTGCCGGGGGCAAACCCGGCAAAGGCGATGGCGGCAAGGCCCCCGAGGAGGCGCCCAAGGCGCAGCGCTCGGTCCGTACCGTCCCCAAGGTCCCCCTGACGAAGGCTTGAGAGCGTGTTCTTCAGGCGCAAGACGGACACCCTTCTCGCCCATGCGGCGGAGCCGGCTCCGGAGCAGGCCGCTCCGGCGCGCAAGGAAAGGCTGAGCTGGTTCGAGAAGCGCGACCGGCGACGCCGGCGGCGAAAGATGTTCGAGGAGGTGCTGGGCTGGATCCTCGTGCCGGCGTTTTTCTACCTGATCTATCTGGGGATTAAGGCGGTCGGGGGCATTCCCAAGGAGCTGATCGATTTCGGCAACGAGCTGATCGGCATCCTCTTCAAGGGCGGAAGCTGAGCGACGGTCTCCCGCCGGCTCGCCTTTGCAACCGGCGCAGGGCCGACTCTCCGTTGCCGAGGCTCGGTTTGGCCCGAAGGGCGCGGTAAAGAGCGCTGTAGCTCGCCGATCTCGCGGCCGGGCCTGCTTTCAGAGGCCGAGCCGGCATCGTGCTGACACCTTCATGACCGTATCGGCCGATTGGAGTTGGGGGCGCGTGGCGCTTGCCGGCATGCGCGATGCGCTGTCCCTGCCGGCCTGGGTCGTCGGCCTCGGGCTGATCGGGGTCGGCTCTCTGGCGCGCGATGTCGGCTATCCCGTCGAAGTCGCGGTGCTGTCGACCATGCTGGTCTGGGCGGGCCCCTCGCAGGTCATCTTCTTCGCCTCGATCGCGACCGGGGCCGCCTGGAGCGCGATCGCGATCGCGATCGGCTTCGCCTCCCTGCGTTTCCTGCCGATGACTGTCGCGATCCTGCCTTTGCTGAAGCGGCCCGGCCAAAGTGTCTGGATGGAACTCCTGCTGGCGCATTACGTCGCCGTGACAGCCTGGACCGAAGGTCTGCGCCGGCTGCCGGCCGTGCCGCCGCCGCAGCGCGTCGCCTATTTCCTCGGTTTCGCCAACACCTGCATGGCGACGAGTTCGATCGGGACCTTCCTCGGCTATTACCTCATCGGCGCCTTGCCGATTCCCTTTGCCGCCGGGCTGATGTGCCTGACGCCGATCTTCTTCCTGGCGTCGCTATCGGCCGGCCTTCGCCATCGCGGCGATGTCGCCGCGATCCTGCTGGGCCTTGCGCTCGCACCGGTCTGCGACCGCTTCATCGGTGGCGGCTTCGACCTGATCGTGGCCGGCCTGATCGCCGGGACGATCGCCTTTGCATTGCGGCCGAAGAAGGCCGCACCATGACCCCCGCGATTACCCAGCCTATCGCCTGGCTCGACGGCCCGTTCTGGCCCTATCTGGCGCTGCTGCTGTTCGCCGTGCTGCCGACGGAGATCTGGCGTTGGCTCGCCGTCGCCTTCTCGCGGCGTCTCGATGCCAACTCGCCGGCGCTTGAATGGGTCAGGGCGGTCGCGACCGCGCTGCTGGCGGGCATCGTCGCCAAGCTGATCATCTCGCCGCCGGGCGCGCTCGCGGCCGTGCCGCTGGCGCTGCGGGTCGCGGCGCTGGCGGTCACCCTTGCCATCATGCTGGTCGATCGCAGGCGTGTGATGCTGGCCGTGCTGGCCGGCGAGGCCACGCTGATCGCCGGGGCGTGGTGGATCCTGCGCGTCTGAGCCCTTCGCTCAGAATGTTGCCAGCGCGGCCCTGATCTTCTCGGCGTTCGCTGCGAGGATGTCCGGCTTCTCCATCGCGCCCGTATGCGGTCGCAGCGCCACGCCTTCATGGCGGGGCATCACATGCACATGGAGATGGAACACGACCTGTCCACCGGCCGGCTCGTTGAACTGCTGGATCGTGACACCATCGGCCTCGAAGGCGGATTTGACCGCACGGGCCAGCGTCTGCGTTGTCAGGGCGACGGCCTTCAGCGCATCCGGCGGCGCATCGAACACATTGCGGCAGGCCACCTTCGGGATCACCAGCACATGCCCATCCGCGCGCGGCATGATATCCATGATCGCCAGCGTCTCGGCGTCCTCATAGACGGTGTGCGAGGGCAGTTCGCCGCGCAGGATCTTGGCGAAGACATTCGATTCATCATAGGCGGGCATGTCGGGTCCGGGCAGGCGAGGAAACGGAAAGCAGGCGCCAGCCTGTCGCGGGCCGGCCGTTGGCGTCAAGAGCTGGCGTCAGCGCCGCAGTTGCGGCAGCGGGCCTGCCGGTCCCGCATGGAGCGGCAGTACCTGCGCCAATTCGGCATCCAGCACGAGGTCGTCCCGGGCGCCGAGCACCCAGAGAGCCGTCGCCTCGAAGCGCAGCAGCGGCACCTCCCACCAGCGCTCGATCAGCGCAGCCAGAGCCGTCGTCTCGCCGGCGTCGAGGTCGTTGGTCAGATTGTAGAGCCCAACCAGGTAGAGATCGCCCGGCTGTCGTCCGAACGCCGACTGGATCGCGTGGACGGGGTTCGTGCCGCTGCGCTGTTCCGGATAGACTCGCAGATAAAGTCGGCCCCGGTTGACGTTGCCCGAGAACACCCCGCGCAGTTCGACCTGAAACGGCCCGATAGCGGAAAGCGCCTCGCGCAGGGCTTGGTCGATCACGGGAGCGTCCCCGGTCGAGAGCGTGCCGCAAAGCGTCGCATGCAGCCGGTCGGACCGTCGTGGCAGGATGTCCCAGGCGATCTTGCGCGCGAACGGGGCGCTCCGCATCTCCTCATCGAGCCGTGCGAAGGGCTCGGACGCGGCCAGCGCTGCCTCGTCGATCGGCAGCACGGCCGAAAACACGCTCGGGTGCTTGCCCATCTCATAGAAGCGCCCGTCCTGCCGTGCGATCACGCCGGGATGCCCGGGCGCGACCAGGGGCAGATGCGCGAGCCGATAGGGCTCATCGAACGTCAGCGGGATGCCGGTCGCAAAGGCCGTGCGGCTGCGCAGATAGCCGAGGTCGGCGTCGCCACAAAACGAGGTCTGGTCGCCCTGTGATGGGGCCGCCCTGCCATCATTCATATGCATCCCCCGTCTTGCGGAACGGACTTTCCGTCGCGAGCGCCTCTTGCGCCTGCGCGATCTGCTGCCGTTCTCCGGTCAGATAATGTGCCACAGCGCGCCGCAGGCCGGGATCGGCCAGGTGGTGGAACGAGCGTGTCACGACCGGCCGGTAGCCGCGGGCCAGCTTGTGTTCGCCTTGAGCGCCGGCCTCGACGCGGGTGAGCTTGTGCGCGATCGCGTAGTCGATGGCCTGATGGTAGCAGAGCTCGAAATGCAGGAAGGGGTGGTCCTCGATGCAACCCCAGTTGCGGCCATAGAGCGTGTTGGCGCCGCGGAAATTGATCGCGCCCGCGATGTAACGCCCGGCGCGCCTGGCCATGACCAGCACGATGCGTTCGCTCATCGCCGCGCCGACGGCCGAGAAGAAGGCGCGGTTGAGATATGGCCGGCCCCATTTGCGCGCGCCGGTATCCTCGTAGAAGGAATGGAAGTCGTCCCAGACCGCCTCGGTCAGGTCGCTGCCCGACAGGATGTCGACCGTGATGTCGGCCGCCAGCGCCTCGCGCCGCTCACGCTTCAACGCCTTGCGCTTGCGCGAGGCCAGCGTGGCGAGGAAATCGTCGTAGGTAGCGAAACCCTCGTTCTGCCAGTGGAACTGCAGATCGTGCCGCTCGAGATAACCGGCATCCCGCAGCGTCGCGATGTCGGGCTCCTGCGCGAAGGTTACGTGCACGGAGGAGGCTTCGGCCTGGTCGCGCAACGCCTCCAGCCCCGCGATCAGTCCGGCCCGGGCCTCTTCCGCCCGAGGGCCGTCCGCGACCAGCAGGCGCGGCCCTGTCGCGGGCGTGAAGGGAGCCGCGACCTGAAGCTTGGGATAATAGCGTCCCCCGGCGCGCTCATAGGCGTCGGCCCAGCTGTGGTCGAAGACGTATTCGCCCTGACTGTGGCTCTTGAGGAAGCTCGGCGCGGCGGCCAGCAGCGTGCCTGCGCCATCCTCCACGAGCAGATAGGTCGGCGACCAGCCCGAGCGCCCGCCGACGCATTGGCTCTCCTCCAGCGCGCGCAGGAATTCATGCGAGACGAAGGGGTTGTCGCGATCGAGCCCGGCGAGCGCCGCAGATGCAGGTTCGCAGGTAAGGTCCAGCGCCTCGCGAAGGGCGCCGGGATTGGCGCAGGCATTCCAGTCGCCGGCCGGCACGGTCTTCAGCGAGGTGGTGACGCGGACCCGAAGGTCGCCTCCCTCGCCCATGCTCAAGGCGTGAAGCCCTCGAACACCATCTGGTCGGCATGGCGGGTCGCCATCTCGCGATCGGCTGGTGTCCGGACCGTCCAGCTCATCAGCGGCATGCCGAGCGCGCTGCGGCAGAGATAGGGCGCCGCGCTTTCGAGATCGCCAACCTTCCAGGACAGGAAATCCGGCCGGCTCTCGCCGAAATGCAGCAGGTTTGCCATGGCGTGCCGCCTGGTGGCGTCGAGATGGGCATAATCGTCATAGGAATAGTTGTTCATCGCGACGATTCCGCGCGGGATCGCGGGCGCGAGATCGCGCAGCGCCGTGACGATCTCGGGATCGAAGGACTTGAACACGATCGGCTGACCGGCATAGCCGGAGACGATCTCCGCCGCCCGGCGGGTGAGGGCGAGATCGCCATCGAAGCGGCTCTTGATCTCGATCACGAGCGGCACCCGCCCGGCGATCCTGTCGAGGAAGCCGGAGAGTGTGGGAATGCGCGCCTCGCTGCCCTTCAGCGTGATCGCAGCCAGTGCGTGCGCCTTCAGCGATGCGACCGCGCCGCTCTGCCCGGTCAGCCGGTCGAGCACGAAATCATGGAACACCATGGCCTCGCCATCGGCGCTGAGCTGGACGTCGCATTCGATGCCGAAGCGCCCGGCGATCGCCGCCTCGGCAGCCGGGATGCTGTTCTCGATCACGCCGGCCGCCGCGTCGTGCAGGCCGCGATGGGCGATCGGCCGCGCGACCAGCCAGTCGAGGCCGGACCGGGAGTGCTCGCTCAAGGACCGGTCGCGCATCAGCTGATCTCGAACATCGCCTCGACCTCGACGGCCGCGTCGGCCGGCAGTTCGGCGACGCCGATGGTCGAGCGGGCGTGGCGGCCCTTGTCGCCGAGAACCTCGACCATCAGGTCCGAGGCGCCGTTCATGATCGCCGGCAGCGCAGAAAAATGCGGCACGGCGTTGATGAAACCGCCGAGGCGTACGCAGCGTGCGATGCGGCTCAGATCGCCGCCGAGCGCTGCCTTGGCCTGCGCCAGGACGTTGATCGCGCAGAGTCGCGCTGCTTCCAGCCCTGCCTCATTGAAGATCTCGGCGCCGAGCTTGCCCTTGTGGCTGTCGGAGAGCTTGCCGTCGAGCCCGAAGCAAAGCTGCCCCGAGATCACCAGGAGGTTTCCGGTGATGACATAGGGAACGTAGTTCGCCACCGGCGCCGCCGGTGTGGGCAAGGTGATGCCGAGTTCGGCGAGCTTGGTATCGACGGCATTCATGGGGCGGACTCCACCGGGGCAGGGGCTCTTCGAAGGCGCAAAGGCCATCGCGAAGGCGCAAGCCTTTCATGGCCGATGCTCGGCCGGGCCGCAAGCGCCCGCCATGCTGGCCAGGCCGGGACGATGTGCGAGCGTGAGAACGCCTTGTTTGCGCCATTACGGCGTTGCACCTAGATTCGCGTGCATCACGAAATGAAAGCAGCGGTCGTCATGAACATGAACGGTCTTGGCCTTGCAGGAATCCTTGCCGCCGCTGCGGCATTGGCGAATGGCCCGGTTGCGGCGCAGGCGCAATCCACGGGGCGTGTCGTGCTCGTCCCACACCGGGCCGTTTATGATCTCGTTCTCGACGACGGCAAGGCCGCCAAGAATGTCGAATCGGCCCGCGGGCGCATCGCCTATGATTTCACCGGGGATGCCTGCGAGGGCTATGCCTTGTCATTCCGGCAGGTCACGCAGCTACAGAGCGGCGAGGGCGGTCCGCGCACCATCGATGCGCGCACAACGAGCTTCGAGGCCGGCGACGGCGCGAGCTATCGCTTCAAGACCGAAAGCTCGGCCAGCGGCGCCCCGACCGAGACCGTCGACGGGCTGGCCAGCAAGGCCGGCGATGGCTACGAGGTCAAGATCAGCGCGCCCAAGGTCGAGACCCATCGCGAACCGCTGGCCGCGCTTTTCCCCAACGCCCAGATGAAGGCAGTGATCCAGGCTGCCCGTGCCGGCCAGAGCACCCTTAACGTCAGGCTCTATGATGGTGCCAATGGCGGCAAGGACCTCTATGAGACGCTCTCGGTCATCGGTAAAAAGGCCGATGCCAAGCCGGCCGAGGCGCCGTTGCAGCGGCCCGAGTTCGAGAAGCTGGCGCGCTGGCCGGTGACGATGTCCTACTTCAAGGTCGGTTCGGGCGAGTCGACGCCGTCCTACACCATCTCCTTCGAGCTCTACGAGAACGGCGTCACCGGCGCGGTCCGGCTCGACTACGGCAGCTTTGCGCTGCGCGGCACGCTCACGCGTCTGGATCTTCTGCCTCAGGCGGATTGCGCGAAGTAGCCGCGCTTCCGCCGGCCCGCTGCGGCAGGCGCAGGCTCAGGCCCCTGCCGATCGCGGCATCGCCGAAGCGTGTGCGCAAGGCATCGAGCGCGCCTTCCATGGCCTTGAGTCGGGGCGTCGCGACATCGGCGAGGTCGCCATGGTCCGCCTCGTCCGGCCCGGCGAGGTCGCTCGCGCCGATGCCAATCAGCCGGTAGCGCGCGCCGGTACATTCGCGCCGGAGCAAGTCACGCCCGGCTGCGAACAGCCTGGCCGCGAGCTGCGTCGGCTCCGGCAGGCGGCTGGCGCGGGTGATCGAGTGAAACTCCGCCGTCTTGAGTTTCAGGGTGATGGTTCGCCCTGCAAGCTCCTGGTGTTTCAGCCGTTTCGAGGTCTTCTCGCAGAGCCGCCAGAGCACCGGCTCGAGTTCCTCGAAGCGCGACAGATCGACATCGAGCGTGGTCTCGCTTGAGACGCTCTTGGTCTCGCGGTCGGGCGTCACCCGGCGCGGGTCGATGCCGTTGGCGAGGTTCTTCAGCCTCGGACCATCCTTGCCGGCCAACCGGAACAGCTTATCGACCGGGGCATCGCTGAGATCGCCGATCAGCCGGAAGCCGGCCTCCGCCAGCTTGGCGGCGCTCGCCTGTCCGACGCCGGGAATAAGGCCGACCGGCTTGGTCGCGAGGAAGGCGACGGCTTCCGCCCGCCCGATCACCGAGAAGCCGCGCGGCTTGTCCATGTCGGAGGCGACCTTCGCCAGAAACTTGGCATAGGACAGGCCAACGGAGACGGTGATGCCGATTTCCGCCTCGATGCGTTTGGCAAAACGCGCCAGCGTCACGGCGGGGCTGGCATGGTGCAGCAGTTCCGTGCCGGACAGATCGAGAAAGGCCTCGTCGATGGAGATCGGCTCGACCAGCGGCGTCAGTTCCTGCATCAACCGGCGGACCTGACGGCCCACAGCGACATATTTCGCCATGTCGGGCTTGACGACGATCGCCTCCGGGCAGGCCTTGAGCGCCTTGAACATCGGCATGGCCGAGCGCACGCCATAGGTGCGGGCGATGTAGCAGGCGGTCGAGACCACGCCGCGCTTGCCGCCGCCGATGATCACGGGCTTGTCCATCAGGGACGGATCGTCGCGCTTTTCGATTGCGGCATAGAAGGCGTCGCAGTCGATATGGGCGAGGCTCAGGCTGTCGCGCTCGGGGTGCCGCAGCAGGCGCGGCGAGCCGCAGGCCGGGCAGCGCCGCGGTTCGCCGGCATCACCGTCATGGTCGCTCAGGCAGTCGCGGCACAGGACCCGCCGCACAGGCGCGGGTGAATCATCGCTCAAGACGGTTCGCCGGGAGGCGGCCCGCTCAGCCTCTCGCGGGCCTGCGCCAGGCTTTCCGGACTTACGCCCAGATTTCCGGCAAACTCCAGCAGCAGCGAATCGCTGCCGCCGATGTGGTCGAGAACGGCGGAGAGGAAGCCGGGGTCGCTTGCGGCCGCCCGGAGCGTCGCGGGGCCGAGGCCGGTGGTGGCCAGGAACGGCTCCAGCCGCTCCGGCTCGGCCGCCAGGAAGCCCAGGGCGCGCAAAGCCAGCGTTTCGGCATCCTGCATGCTCGGCGGTCGGGCCATGGCGGTCGGGTGCTCCATAAAGTCGCGTGTCTTGCGAGTCGCGTATCGAGTTTGCGTTTCGTCAACGGCTCGCATGCTAGAGCATCATTGAACGAGGCCGCCAGCTTGGACAATCCGGATCGGACCGGGATGTTCGTGGCGCCAATGAAGGGCGGCATCATGAAGACGGTACTGATCGTCGAGGACAACGAGCTCAACATGAAGCTCTTCAACGACCTCCTCGAAGCACATGGCTACGCCACGCTGAAGACCGCCGACGGCATCGAGGCGATCGAGCTGGCGCGCGCGCATCACCCCGATCTGATCCTGATGGACATCCAGTTGCCCGAGGTTTCGGGGCTCGAGGTCACGAAATGGATCAAGGAGGACGACACCCTGAAGTCGATCCCGGTCATCGCGGTCACGGCCTTCGCGATGAAGGGCGACGAGGAGCGGATCCGGGAGGGGGGCTGCGAGGCCTATCTCTCGAAGCCGATCTCGGTCGCGAAATTCCTGGAGACCGTCCGCGCCTATGCCGGCACGGCCTGAGCCTCTGAAAGCGAACCCATGTCAGCGCGCGTTCTCGTCGTCGACGACATTATCACCAACGTCAAGCTGCTGGAAGCCAAGCTTTCGGCGGAGTATTTCGACGTCGAGACCGCGCTGAACGGTCCCGATGCCCTGGCGATCTGCGAACGCGGCGAGATCGACATCGTCTTGCTCGACGTGATGATGCCGGGGATGAACGGCTTCGACGTCTGCCGCCGCCTTAAGAACGAGGCCGCGACGGCCCATATCCCGGTGGTGATGGTGACCGCGCTCGACCAGCCAGGCGACCGGCTGAAGGGCCTCGACGCAGGGGCCGACGACTTTCTCACCAAGCCGCTCGACGATACTGCGCTGTTTGCCCGGGTGCGCAGCCTGGTGCGGCTGAAGTCGATGACGGATGAACTGCGCAACCGGGCGCTCGCCTCGCGGCGGCTCGGCATTGCCGACCCGCTGGCGGCGGCGGCTGCGGAAACCGGGCTGAACGGGCGAATCCTGCTGGTCGAGGACCGGCCGCGGGTGAGCGAGCGGCTCGAGACTGCACTTTCGGCCTTCCATGTCGTCGAGATCGAGCCCGATCCGCAGCAGGCGCTGCTGCGCGCGGTCGAGGGTGACTTCGACAGCGTCGTCGTCAGCCTCGATCTGACGGGCTATGACGCCCTGCGCCTGTGCAGCCAGATTCGCTCGCTCGAGCGCACCCGCAACGTCTCCGTCCTGATGATGGGCGAGGCCGAGGATCGCACCCGCATCCTGCGCGGGCTCGAAATCGGCGCGCATGATTTCCTGATCCGGCCGATCGACCGCAACGAATTGCTGGCCCGCGTCCGCACGCAGGTGCGCCGCAAGCGCTTCACCGAGAAACTGCGCGACAGCGTGCAGTCATCGATGGAGATGGCGGTGATGGACCAGCTCACCGGCCTGCATAACCGACGCTACATGGACACCCGCATGGCGGTGCTGTTCGACGAATCCGCGCTGCGGGCGCGGTCGCTGGCCTTGCTCGTGCTCGACATCGACCACTTCAAATCCGTCAACGACAGTTGGGGTCATGATGCCGGCGACGAGGTGCTGCGCGAGTTCGCCGACCGGGTCCGCGCCTGCACCCGCGGCATCGATCTCGTCGCCCGGATGGGGGGCGAGGAGGTCGTCGTGATGCTGCCCGATACCGCCCTCGACGCCGCTTACGCGGTGGCCGAACGTATCCGCGAGCGCGTCGAGGCCGAGCCCTTCGCGATCCAGGGCAATGCGCGCGCGATCCCCGTCACCGTGTCCATCGGCGTGTCCAGCCGACGTGCCGGCGATGCCTCGCCGGCCGAGATCATGAAGCGCGCCGACGATGCGCTGTACAGGGCCAAAGCGAACGGCCGTAACCGTGTCATCGCCGCCAACGCTGCGTAAGCGCCTGCGCTGCAGAGGTTGAAAACTGATCGAGCCCAAGTATCGACTGGTTACGCGGTAAGGTTAAGCGACGATGAAGAGTGGTTAATCAATCGTATTCGATTGATTCAGCCCCGCCCGGCTGCAAGGGTCATCGACGACGCAGCGGGTTTCCGCTGCCTCTCGACGCCCCTCGGGCGCCCGGGTCCGCCGCATCTCCCGGGAAACCGGAGGGCTCGGCCGGCCGGTTGCGGATCATCTGGCCTCATCAGAACCGCCGCCGGCCGGCCACCTCTCACTTTTGAAGATAATGGGACACCAGAGCGGGCAGCCCGTAGCCGAGCGCCGCAAAGATCGCGAGAATTCCGACCAGCATCAGGCCGGCTCCGACGCGATTGCCCAGGAAGCGGGAGGAGTCGATCCCGACGATGAGCTTGAGCATGCGTCTGACCGGCCCGTGCGAGCGACTTGGGGGAGCGGGCTTGTCGTCGGTGGTCAAAGCGGTTGGTCCCGGACTGGTGGGCTGGCGAGCGGCGATCAGGGTGTGAGGCCAGACGGGGTTTGACAACGTAACGACGCGTGCACAGGCATCGCAACTGGCGGCGACCATCGCCTCATTCAAGATTGGCACCGATATGCACGCGCGAGCGTGACATAATCGCCGCATTCGCCCGGAAATCTTCCGGCCTGACACAAGCTCGCGGCATCATTCTATGTGGCGGTGCAGCATGTCTATCCTCGTCGCCCTGTTTTGCATGGTAGGGCCAAGACGATTCGTATCCTGGCAGATGCGAAGATGCTGGCCTGACATCCTCAATCACTGGAGCGACCCATGCGGATTTTCGCATTGGCGCTCTGCCTCACGGCATCATAGTTGGTACCCCTATGACTGCTGCAGCGACCGCGATTGCTGGCCCATGGGGCTGGACGTCGACGCAAGAGAGCCTGATCCGCGCATCGTGCCCGGCGGCTATCTGACCCATGACGGGCATTTCGTCCCTGAAACAGCGACGCGCGTTTCCAGGGACGGACGTTTTCACATCTGCCGGAGCGGGGGGCACCTCACCAGCACGGTGATCGCGCCGTCACAGTGACCGTTCTGCCTCTTCGTGCCGAAGCCGTCCTACGAGACGGGCGGGCGATCGGCGGGGGACTGGGCCGGGGCTGTCTAAAGAC
>QBLV01000031.1:20161-26237 GCA_003241815.1 Hyphomicrobiales bacterium
CAGCGCTTCCGCCTTGTCGCGGGCGCTCACGGGGCGGCGGGTCCGATCGATGCTCATGAGGCCATGATCCTTGCGGCAGCAGGCGCAGCTCGCGCCACTCTGACAACAAAAAACCGCCCCGGGAAGGGCGGTTTTAAATTGCTAACAAGACATCAGCAGGCGAAATCGCCTTACTTGATCTTGGTTTCCTTGAACTCGACGTGCTTGCGCGCGACGGGGTCGTACTTCTTCATCGACATCTTCTCCGTCATCGTGCGCGAGTTCTTCTTCGTCACGTAGAAGTAGCCGGTGTCGGCGGTCGAAAGCAGCTTGATCTTGATGGTCACGGCCTTGGCCATGGGGATATCCTCGAACCATGTGGGGCTGGAGACGCCCACGGGAAATGATAAAGGCCGGGCTGGCCCGGCAAACCGTCGGGGGTCGAAATGCCGGAAAGGCTCGTCGAAGTCAAGAAAGAATGGCGCGGCGCGACGGTTTTCGTCGTGGCCCGCTCTCAGAGTTCCTCGCGCACGAAGCTGCCGTTCTTCTCCCAGAAGAAGGGGACGGGCAGATAAGGCGCAAAGCCCGCCGCGATGCGGGCCTCGACCTCCTGAATGATGACCTTGGTGATCGTCGGCAGATCGAGTTGCTTCGCCTCATTGAAATCGACCCAGACGAGATCGATCAGCTCCGAATCGGGCCCCACGACGTTCTCGATTCGCTTGGCGCTGGCCGAGGCATCGACCGTGAAGAAGCGCGTGTCGAAACGCTTCGGCCGGCGCGGCGGCGTGATGGCGCGGGCGACGAAGGAGACGGTGGAGAGATCCGGATAGATGCCGTGACCGGCAAACTCGCTCCAGCTCCCGGCGGGGGGCTTCTCCGGCGCGCCGTAATCGGCCGATCCGAAGAGCAGGCCGGTCTCCTCGAAGGTCTCGCGGATGGCAGCCAGCGCGAGCGCGCGGGCCTTGGAGATGGTCGGGCGAATGGTGCGCGCGCAGAGGCGGTCTTCGCAGATTTGCGCAAGCGCCCCCGTCGCCGCCATGCGCCGGTCGCCCGGATCGACACGGCCGCCGGGGAACACATATTTGCCCGGCATGAATTTGTGGCTCGCATGACGCTTGCCCATCAGGATGCGTGGCTTAGCGGTGCTGCGATCGAGAATCATCATCGTCGCGGCATCCTTGGGACGGATGTTGGCGGCGACGCGGACGCGCTCGGCCTGGGTCAATGTGACGGCGTGATCGTTCATGACGGCTGGACCGCTGGAGGAAGCGGCTGACGCTCCGGCGTATTGGGCACGCCGCCGAAGCCATGCATGCGCATCGCCCATTGCAGGCCGATGACGCCGCCCTTCACGGGCTGCATCAGCAGCAGCGACAGAACCACGGTCAGCGTCGGCCAGATCGCCATGTGCAGGCCCATCGACCAGTCGGCATATTTCTCGGCCAGCAGAAGCCCGCCGACGATGATGTGGCCGACGATGGTGATGACGACATAGGGCGGCAGGTCATCGGCACGCTGGTGGTGCAACGGCTCGCCGCAGGCGGCGCAGGCCTCCACCGGCTTCAGGAAGCCCCGGAACAGGCGGCCCTCGCCGCAATGCGGGCATCGGCCTCTGAGCCCGTGCCTGACCGCCATGCGCCAGTCACGCCGGGCAGGAGCGGTTACGCTCTCATGGTATTGAACCGACATCATCGCCTCTTGCCCGGCTTGGACTTGCCGGATTTGGCCTTGCCTGGCCTGCCTTTTCCGGATTTGCCCGGCCCGGTTCTGCCGGGTCCGCTCGCGGCAAATCCGCCGAAGGGCGAGCCGGCGCGGCCTCGTCCCGAAGATGGGCCGCGCCCCGACTTAGCGCCAGAGTGCTGCGATGTCACAGCCCGACCTTCCGAGAGCAACTCGAAGCGCAGCGCTCCCGCCACAGGCGCCGCCTCGACCAGCTTGACATGGACCCGGTCGCCGAGCCGGAAGCTCTCGCCGGTGCGCTCGCCGATCAGGGCATGCACCGCCTCGTCATAGCGGTAATAATCGGCGCCCAGCGTCGAGGCTGGAATGAAGCCGTCGGCGCCGGTGCCGTCGAGCTTGATGAAGAGCCCGGCGCGGTGGACCCCGCCGATGCGCCCGTCGAAAGACGAGCCGATCTGGTCGGCGAGGAAATGCGCGATGAGCCGATCGGTCGTCTCCCGCTCGGCCGCCATGGCGCGTCGCTCGGCCGCCGAGATTCGGGTCGAGACCTCACGCAGCGCGTCGAGCGTGGTGCCCTTGGGCAGGCCGTCATCGCCGAATTTCAGGGATGCGATCAGGGCGCGATGGACGATGAGATCGGCATAGCGCCGGATCGGTGAGGTGAAATGCGCGTAGCGGCGCAGGTTCAAACCGAAATGCCCGTAATTCTCGGCGACATACTCGGCCTGCGCCTGGCTGCGCAGCACCACCTCGTTGATGAAGGTCTCGTTCTCCGAGCCCTTGATCATGCCCAGGATGCGGTTGAACAGCGCCAGCCGAAGCGCGCCCTCCTTCGGCAGCTTGATGCCGATCGAGGCCAGAACCTCGCCCAGCGCCCGCATCTTCTCGACCGAGGGCTCGTCATGGCAGCGATAGATCAGGAGGCTGCCGGCCTTCTCCAGCGTCTCGGCGGCGGCGACGTTGGCGAGGATCATGAACTCCTCGATCAGCTTATGCGCCGCCAGCCGCTCCGGCACGATGACGCGATCGACCGAGCCGTCGGGCTTGAGGATCAGCTTGCGCTCCGGCAGGTCGAGATCGAGCGGCTGGCGTCCGTCGCGGGCGCGCGAGGCGACGCCATAGGCCGCCCAGAGCGGCATCAGGATGGAATCGCGGACTGGCCCCGCCTTGTCGTCGGGCTTTCCGTCGATGGCGGCCTGCGCCTGCTGGTAGGAGAGCTTGGCCGCCGAGCGCATCAGGATGCGGTGGAAGGAGTGGCTCTTCTTGGAGCCATCGGCCTTGAGCACGAGCCGGACGGCGATCGCCGGCCGGTCCTCGCCCTCGCGCAGCGAGCACAAATCGTTCGAGATGCGCTCCGGCAGCATCGGCACGACGCGGTCGGGGAAATAGACCGAGTTGCCACGCTCCAAGGCTTCCCTGTCCAGCGACGAGCCCGGCCGGACATAGGCCGCGACATCGGCGATCGCCACCGTCACGACATAGCCGCCCGGGTTTTCAGGGTCGTCGTCACCAGCGGCATGGACGGCGTCGTCATGGTCCTTGGCGTCGGCCGGGTCGATCGTGATCAGCGGCAGCTCCCGCCAGTCCTCGCGTCCCGCCGTACCCGCTTCGCGCACGGCCTCCGCCTCGGCGAGCGTCGCAGGCTGGAAGACATTGGGAATGCCGTGGGCATGGATCGCGATCAGGCTGACGGCGCGTTCCGACTTGATCGAACCCAGGCGCTCGCGCACCTGCGCCTCGGGCGGGCCGAAGCGGCTCTCGCTGCGCAGCGCGACCGAGACCAGATCGCCATCCTGCGCATCGCCTGTCTGGCCCTTCGGGATCAGCGCCTCGCGCCCTTGCGACTTCTTGTCGATCGGGATCAGACGGCCCGAACCATCAGGCAGGGCTCGGAAAATGCCGAGCACCTGCGCCTTGCCCTTGCCCATCACCTTCAGCACGCGGCCGGAATAGGGATAGCCCTCGACGCCCTTCAGGCGCGTCAACCTGAGCAGGACATGGTCGCCGATGCCGGGTGCCGGCGCCGCATGGCGCTTGGCCCGGAACTCGCGCTGGCGTTCGATCAGAATCTTCTGCGGAGCGCCCTGATCCGCCTCGTTCCACTCCAGCGGTACGGCATAGGGGTCGCCATCGCGGTCCTTGCCCTTGATTTCGCAGAGCAGGACAGGAGGCAGTGCACCGCGCGCATGCACCGGCCGCTCGTCGCCATCGAGGGCGTCGTCCTCGGCGATTTCCTTGAGCAGCCGCTTCAGCCAGATCTTGCCGCCGGCATCCAGCCCGAAGGCCCTGGCGATCTCGCGTCGGCCGACCTCGCGGCCGGCCTTGCGCTCGGACTCGATGAAATCGACGATCGCCTCGCGGCTGGGTTCAGGCGCGGACAACGCTATGGCTCTCGATCAGGCGGGAATGCAGGGTCATGGGACTGATGTGGCATGCCGTCCGCCCGGATACCAGAAGCGGTGCGGAATTGGTGCCCTGCAACAAGGGCTGCTGGCAACGCGAGTTCTCGGCAACGCGAGCTCTTGGCAACGAAAGAAGGGCCGCCCTTTCGGGCAGCCCTTCCATTGTCGAACCGCAGCCCCGGTAACCGGGCCTGAAGGTCCAAATGCTCACGCGGAACAAGGCCCCCACATCGAAAGAGTCCAGGTCCACCCGCTTTGAACCAGCGGCTGATGACAATGAGACACTGGATCACCTCCTTTCAGTTGTTACCGACAAGAAGAGGCTAAGGCGATTCTCCGGCCTGCGTAAATGTCAAAAAACGCGCTGCGGGACCGGCGTGAATCGGCGGCGTTTGCGAGGAAATCATGCGGCGCGAAGCCGTCTGCCTGATTTGCCGGCAGAGGTCGTGATTATTAAATGAGCAAATTGTCCGGCCCTGCATGATCTTTGCGTGGACCGCGGGTTCGGCGGCAGGAAATATCGTCAAGCGCCTCCATCTGGCAGAGACTTGTGGTTCCGTAACGTCTCGTCGCGCTGTTGGCACGTCGCTTGCGAGCTGGCTGCCTCGGGCCGGGGAGGCCTGCCGCCGCCTGCTCAAGGGCGCGGCAAAACCAGGAATGGTTCGGGGGATATGTCCGTGAACACCACACGTCGCGTTATGTTGGGCGCCGCTCTCGCGGGCGCCACTGTTCTGGGTTCCTGGCTGCCGGCGGCGGCGCAGGAAACCATCAAGGTCGGCATCCTGCATTCGCTCTCGGGCACGATGGCAATCTCCGAGACGACGTTGAAGGACGTCATGCTCATGCTCATCGACGAGCAGAACAAGAAGGGCGGCGTGCTCGGCAAGAAGCTCGAGGCCGTCGTGGTCGATCCCGCCTCGAACTGGCCGCTCTTCGCCGAGAAGGCCCGCGAGCTGATCACCAAGGACAAGGTCTCGGCCGTGTTCGGCTGCTGGACCTCGGTCTCGCGCAAATCGGTCCTGCCGGTCTTCAAGGAGCTGAACTCGATCCTGTTCTACCCCGTCCAGTACGAGGGCGAGGAGAGCGAGCGTAACGTCTTCTATACCGGCGCCGCCCCGAACCAGCAGGCGATTCCCGCGGTCGATTATCTCGCCAAGGAGGAGAAGGTTCAGCGCTGGGTGCTGGCCGGCACGGACTATGTCTATCCGCGCACGACCAACAAGATCCTCGAGGCCTATCTCAAGTCGAAGGGCGTGAAGCAGGAAGACATCCTGATCAACTACACCCCGTTCGGCCATTCCGACTGGCAGACGATCGTTTCCGACATCAAGAAGTTCGGCACCGCCGGCAAGAAGACCGCCGTGGTTTCGACCATCAATGGCGACGCCAACGTGCCGTTCTACAAGGAGCTCGGCAACCAGGGCATCAAGGCGACCGACATTCCGGTCGTGGCCTTCTCGGTCGGCGAGGAAGAGCTGGCCGGCATCGACACCAAGCCGCTGCTCGGCCATCTCGCCGCCTGGAACTACTTCCAATCGGTCAAGACGCCCGAGAACGAGGCCTTCATCAAGCAGTGGAAGGCCTACAAGAAGAACGACAAGGCCGTCACCAACGATCCGATGGAGGCCCATGTCATCGGCTTCGCCATGTGGGTGAAGGCGGTCGAGAAGGCCAAGAGCTTCGATCCCGACAAGGTCATCGACGCGTTGCCCGGCATCGAGGCGCCGAACCTGACCGGCGGCATCTCGAAGATGCTTCCCAACCACCACATCACCAAGCCCGTGCTGATCGGCGAGATCAAGGCCGACGGCCAGTTCGACGTGGTCTCGAAGACCGGCCTCGTCGCCGGCGATGCCTGGTCCAAGGAGCTCGAGGGTTCCAAGGATCTGATCGGCGACTGGGTCGAGAAGAAGTGCGGCAACTTCAACGTCAAGACCGGCAAGTGCGGCGGCGCGTGAGAGTTTGAGGGGGAGGGGCGGCACGGGCCGTAGAGCCCGGCCATCCTTCGAATC
>QBLV01000031.1:26247-27592 GCA_003241815.1 Hyphomicrobiales bacterium
GGGAGCAACCGCCACCGCGCACATGACGTCGCTCAAACCAAGCTGCCGACCCCAACCCGAAACGAGCCCATGCGGATTGTGTCCTGCCTTCTGCGCTTGATTGCGCTCGCGACGCTGCTCGCGCTCCAGCCCGGCGCGGCGTTCGCCCAAAGTTCGCCACAAGCCGCCGATGAAGCCTTCACCCGGCTCGGCGCCGACAGTTTCTCCGACACCAACCGCGCCATCGAGCTTCTGATCCTGAACGCCCACCCGCAGGCGGCGACGATCATCGAGGCCCTGGCCGACGGCCGGCTTCTGGCCGGCGGCGGTGCCGTCGTCGTCAGGACCGGGGACGGCAAGTTTATCGACGCTCGCACGGGCACCGCGCTTGCGGCCGAACCGGCCGGCCTTGCGCCGGTGCGCCTGAACAACAGCGTGCGTCGCAACATCCAGGCCGCGCTGGGCGGCTTGGGCTTGCTGAATCCCGATGCGACCAAGCGCGTTGCCGCCGCCGAGGCCGTGTTCAAATCACGCGATGCATCCCTGCTCCCGGTGCTCGAAGGCGCAATCGCCAAGGAAACCGACCCGCGCGCCAGGGCCGCACTGCGTCAGGCCCAGGCCGCGATCCTCGTTGCCAAGCCCGATGCACCGCCATTCGACAGGATCGCCGCCATCGACGTCCTGCGCGAACGCGGCGACCAGGATGCGCTGGCGACCTTGCGGTCGCTGCCGGGCGATTCCTCCGCTGCACTGAAGGAGGCACAGGCGCGCGCCGTCTCCGACATCGAGGGCAAGCTCGCCTTGTGGCGGGCCGGGCAAAACCTCTGGTACGGGCTGTCGCTCGGCTCCGTGCTGCTGCTGGCTGCGATCGGGCTCGCCATCACCTTCGGCGTGATGGGCGTTATCAACATGGCCCATGGCGAGATGGTGATGCTCGGGGCCTACACCACCTTCATCGTGCAGGAGGTCATCCGCACCAGCTTTCCCGGCCTGTTCGACTATTCGCTGCTGATCGCGGTGCCGCTTGCCTTCATCGTCGCGGGGCTCGTCGGCATCGCGATCGAGCGCGGCGTCATCCGCTTCCTCTATGGACGCCCGCTGGAAACCCTGCTCGCCACCTGGGGCATCAGCCTGATCCTGCAACAGGCGGTTCGCACCGCGTTCGGCCCCACCAATCGCGAGGTCGGCGCGCCTAATTTCATGTCGGGCGCCTTCGAGATCGGCCAGCTCGCGATCACCTGGAACCGGCTCTGGATCATCGTCTTCGCAGGGCTCGTCTTTGCGGCGCTGCTCGCGATCCTGAAGCTGACGCCGATCGGCCTGCAGATGCGCGCCGTCACCCAGAACCGGCGCATGGCCTCGGCCA
>QBLV01000031.1:27602-33276 GCA_003241815.1 Hyphomicrobiales bacterium
GGGGCTGGCCGGCGTCGCGCTCTCGCAGATCGACAATGTCAGCCCCAATCTCGGCCAGAGCTACATCATCGACTCATTCATGGTCGTGGTGTTCGGCGGCGTCGGCAATCTTTGGGGCACGCTGGTCGGCGCCATGACGCTCGGCATCGCCAACAAGCTGCTCGAGCCCTATGCGGGAGCGGTGCTCGGCAAAATCGCGCTGCTTGTCTTCATCATCCTGTTCATCCAGAAGCGCCCGCGCGGCCTGTTCGCGCTCAAGGGCCGGGCGGTGGAAGCATGATCTCCCGCTTTCTCATGCAGGACATGGACCGGCGCGGCACCGTCTTCCTCGCGCTCATTGCCGGTCTCGCCATCCTGATCCCGGCACTCAACCTGCTGGTGCCGGTGGGCTCGGCGTTCCATATCCCGACCTCGACCATGTCGCTCTGGGGCAAGTATCTCTGCTACGCGCTGCTGGCGATCTCGCTCGACCTGGTCTGGGGCTATTGCGGCATCCTGAGCCTTGGCCACGGCGCTTTCTTCGCGCTCGGCGGCTATGCCATGGGCATGTATCTGATGCGCCAGATCGGCTCACGCGGGACCTATGGCAACCCGATCCTGCCCGACTTCATGGTCTTCCTGAACTGGCAGGAATTGCCCTGGTACTGGTACGGCTTCTCGTCCTTTCCCTTCGCCATGCTGATGGTGCTGGCCGTGCCCGGCCTGCTCGCCTTCATCTTCGGCTGGTTCGCCTTCCGCTCCCGCGTGACCGGCGTGTATCTCTCGATCATCACCCAGGCGCTGACCTATGCGCTGCTGCTCGCCTTCTTCCGCAACGATATGGGCTTCGGCGGCAATAACGGCCTGACCGATTTCAAGGACATCATCGGCTTCCATGTGCAGGCGCAGACGACGCGCGCAGCTCTGTTCTCGATGACCTGCGTCATGCTGATCGCCGGCTTCCTGATCGCGCGCGGCATCGTCGTCTCGAAGCTCGGCAAGGTGGTCATCGCGATCCGCGATGCCGAGTCCCGCACACGCTTCCTCGGCTACCGGGTCGATCGCTTCAAGCTCTTCGTCTTCACGGTCTCGGCCTGCATGGCGGGCGTCGCAGGGGCGCTTTATGTGCCGCAGGTCGGCATCATCAATCCCAGCGAATTTGCTCCCGCGAACTCGATCGAGACCGTGATCTGGGTTGCCGTCGGGGGGCGTGGCACGCTGGTGGGTGCCGCGCTGGGTGCCGTCGTCGTCAACTACGCCAAGACGGTGTTCACCTCCGGATTCATGGCGCCCTACTGGCTGTTTGCGCTCGGTGCGCTGTTCGTCTTCGTCACCATCTTTATGCCCAAGGGCATCCTCGGAACCGCGCGGCAACTGTTGGAGAAGCGCCGCAAGCCCGCGCCTGCCGCCACCCCCGAACCGGCCCCGGCGGAGTGACTGTCATGACCGCTGCCAACCCCGGTGCGCTGACCTCCTCGCTGCTCTATCTCGACGGCGTCAGCGTCTCCTTCGACGGATTCAAGGCCATTCGCGGACTGTCGCTGACGATCGAACCCGGCGAAATGCGCGCCATCATCGGCCCCAACGGCGCCGGCAAGACCACGATGATGGATATCATCACCGGCAAGACCAAGCCCGATGTCGGCACGGTGATGTTCGGCGGCTCCATCGATCTCACCAAGCTCGACGAGGCGGCGATCGCCAATCTCGGCATCGGCCGCAAGTTCCAGAAACCCACGGTGTTCGACTTCCACACCATCGAGGACAACATCCTGCTGGCGCTGAAAGCCCCGCGCTCGGTCGCGCGGACGCTGTTCTGGAAGACCGCGGCCGCCCAGGCGAAGCGCATCGACGACATTCTCGGCATCATCAAGCTCGGCGATAACAGAGACCGGCTCGCCGGCTCGCTGTCTCACGGCCAGAAGCAATGGCTCGAGATCGGCATGCTGCTGGCACAGGATCCCAAGCTCCTGCTCGTCGACGAGCCGGCCGCCGGCATGACCGATGGCGAGACGGCCGAAACGGCGGTCCTGCTCAAGGAAATCGCCAGGGATCACTCGGTGATTGTCGTCGAGCACGACATGGGTTTCATCCGCGAACTCGGCGTCAAGGTCACGGTGCTGCACGAGGGCTCGGTGCTGGCCGAAGGGCCGCTCGACCAGGTCAGTGCGAATGAGCGCGTCGTCGAAGTCTATCTGGGGCGGTGATGATGACTGTTCATTCGCCTCGCACGATCCGGCCTTCCACCCACGCCGTCATCCCGGACGCAGCGAAGCGGAGCTCCGGGATCCATCCTGGAGCGCCGTCGCTGCTCTATGATGGGTCCCGGAGCTGCGCCGCTGCGCGGCTTGTCCGGGATGACGCGGTGTTTCCTTGCGAAGCCGTGGAGGGATCGACCTCATGCTGACCGTCGACGCTATCGATCTCCATTACGGCGCAGCCCAGGCGCTGCGCCGGGTCTCGATCACGGCGCAGGCCGGCAAGGTCACCTGCGTCATGGGCCGCAACGGCGTCGGCAAGACCACGTTGATGCGCGCCATCGTCGGCCAACAGCCGATCAGTGCGGGCAAGATCTCCTTCGGCGGCGAGGACATCTCGACATTGCGCACCGAGGACCGGGCGCGCGCCGGCATCGGCTTCGTGCCGCAGGGCCGCGAGGTTTTCCCGCTGCTGACGGTGAAGGAAAACCTCGAGACCGGCTTTGCGCCCCTGGCGCGCAAGGAGCGCTACGTTCCCGACGAACTCTTCGACCTTTTCCCCGTGCTGAAATCCATGCTGGGTCGGCGCGGCGGAGACCTCTCGGGTGGCCAGCAGCAGCAACTCGCGATTGCGCGAGCGCTGGTCACCCGGCCCAAACTGCTTGTGCTGGACGAGCCGACGGAGGGCATCCAGCCCTCGATCATCAAGGATATCGGCCGCGCGATCGACTATCTGCGCTCTAAGGGCGACATGGCGATCGTGCTGGTCGAGCAGTATTTCGACTTCGCGCGCGACCTCGCCGATACGATGTTCGTGATGGACCGCGGCGAGGTCGTGCTGTCGGGCCCGATGAAGGACCTCGACGCTAATCAGGTGCAGCGGTTGATTCAGGTGTGATCGGCCGGGAGCGTCATGCTCGGGCTTGACCCGAGCATCTCTCCGACCCGCTCCTCTCGTCCTGAGATGCTCGGGTCGAGTCCGAGCATGACGGGGAGGCGTCCCTCAAAACGCCAGCGGCGCGTTGTCGACGACCTCCTTCATCACGAAGAAGGTCCGCGTCTGCCGCACGCCCGGCAGCGCGATCAGCTTGTCGGCGTGGAGCTTGTTGAAATCCGCCATGTCGCGGACGCGGATCTTGAGGATGTAGTCGAAGTCGCCGGCGACGATGTGGCAGTCGAGGATCGCGGGCATGTCCCGGATGGCGGCCTCGAAATCGCCGAAGCTCTCCGGCGTCGAGCGGTCGAGCACCACGCCGACGAAGGCGAGCGTGCCCATCTCGACATGTCGCGGCGAGACCTGCGCCCGCACCGAGGTGACATAGCCCTCAGTGAACAGGCGCTGGATCCGGCGGTGGCAGGTTGCGGCGCTGGTGTTGACCCGCTTGGCGATCTCGGCATTGCCGAGCCGGCCGTCGGACTGGAGCAACCGGAGAATTTTGAGGTCGGTCCGGTCGAGTTTTTCGGTCATGAAAGAACCTTTCAGTTTGGCCTGATTTTACGGACGATAAGAGAGAAGGAAAGCCTTGGTTTCGACTCTCTAGGTCATAAAGTGTCTTCACTTCGGAAGGACGTTCCAGCCGCATTTCGGTAGATTTTCGGCCATCGCACCCGCTGGAGAACGGCCTGTCATGCTGAGCAAATTCGAGCGTTACCCCCTGACTTTCGGCCCGACGCCGATCGAGAGCCTGCCGCGCCTTTCGGCCCATCTCGGCGGGCAGATCAAGCTTTTCGCCAAGCGCGAGGATTGCAATTCCGGATTGGCATTCGGCGGCAACAAGCTGAGGAAGCTGGAATATATCGTTCCCGACGCGATCGCGTCCGGCGCCGACACGCTGGTCTCGATCGGCGGCGTCCAGTCCAACCACACCCGCATGGTCGCGGCCACCGCCGCCAAGATCGGCATGAAGTGCCGGCTCGTGCAGGAGAGCTGGGTGCCGCATGAGGACGCCGTCTATGACCGCGTGGGTAACATCTTGATGTCCCGCGTCATGGGCGCCGACGTGGAGCTGGTCGACGAGGGCTTCGACATCGGCATTCGCGCGAGCTGGGAGAATGCGCTTGCCGATGTGACCGCCAAGGGCGGCAAGCCCTATCCGATTCCGGCCGGTGCCTCGGTCCACAAATTCGGCGGCCTCGGCTATGTCGGCTTCGCCGAGGAGGTGAGGGCACAGGAAGCTGAGCTCGGCTTCAAATTCGACTATATCGTCGTCTGCACCGTCACCGGCTCGACCCATGCCGGCATGGTGGTCGGCTTCGCCAGGGATGATCGCCAGCGCAGCGTCATCGGTATCGACGCCTCCTTCACCCCGGTGCAGACCAAGGCGCAGGTGCTGGACATCGCGCAGAAGACCTCGGCGCTGATCGGCGGCAAGGACATTGTCGCAGACGACATCGTCCTGAACGAGGACTACGCCTATCCGGTCTATGGCGTTCCCTCCCAGGAAACCATCGAGGCGATCCGCCTTTCGGCCCGGCTCGAGGGCATGATGACCGACCCCGTCTATGAGGGGAAATCCATGCAGGGCATGATCGACCTCGTGAAGAAGGGCTTCTTCCCGGCCGGCTCGAAGGTTCTCTACGCCCATCTCGGCGGCGTGCCTGCGATCAACGGCTACAGCTACACCTTCCGCAACGGCTGACGGCGATGGAGGTCGTCGTCCTCGTGGAGTTCGAGGCGGGAGCGTCGCCCGCGCGCGCCGCCCTGCTGGAGCGGGTCGGCGCGCTGGCGCTGTCGGGAAAGGCGAAACTCAGCTTTGTGGGCACGGAGGCGGGCGGCCCGGGCGAGCCCGAGCACGACGTGGTCGCGATCGGCATGGCGAGGGCTGCGGCGGCCACGAGCCTGCTTGAGCGCTGGCGGACCGAGGGCGTTCTGTCGGAGGCGACCCGCACCCGCATCCTGCGGGTGCAACCGATCTGGTCGATGGAGCCGCTCGCCCTGATTTCCCCTGACGCGGTCGGGCGCTGGGGCGGCGCAGGGCGCTCCTGCATGGGCCTGGCTTGCCGCCACGGTGGAGAGGATGCAAGAACGCCGGCAAAGGCTTGGCGGCCTGTCCGCCGACGAAGCAGGAGTTCGCGCGATGCAGCTTGGAGTGATCGGCCTCGGCCGGATGGGTGGCAACATCGTGCGCCGGCTGATGCGGGCGGGCCATGACTGCGTGGTTTTTGACCGCGATCCGAAACCCGGCGTCGCGCTCGCTGCCGACGGCGCGGTCGTCGCCTCCGACCTCAAGGACATGGTCGCCAAGCTCCAGGCGCCGCGCGCGATCTGGGTGATGCTGCCGGCGGGCAAGATCACCGAGGCGACGCTGGCCGAACTCGGGGGCCTGCTCTCGCCCGGCGATACGCTGATCGACGGCGGCAACGCCTTCTGGAAGGACGACGTCCGGCGCGGCAAGGAGCTGGCTGCGAAGGGACTCCATTACATGGATGTCGGCACGTCGGGCGGCGTCCACGGGCTCGATCGCGGCTACTGCCTGATGATCCGCGGCGACACGGAC
>QBLV01000032.1:0-16735 GCA_003241815.1 Hyphomicrobiales bacterium
GTCGAGGAGCGCCCTCGCATCACGTTCGATCCGGCTGCGGTCGATCGCATAATCGGCGGCGAGCTGATCGACGATATCGTCGAGGCTGCGCTGGCTGTCGCACAGATCGAGAATCGCTACCGAAGACGCGTTGACGCGAAGCACATGCTCGGGCGCTAGCAGATTGAAGCCGCCGCGGACGCGGTCGGCCTGCAGACGAACGCCACGGGCCAGTCGCGGCTGTGACGTCGCCGCGATCATCGTAAGACGGGCTCGAAGGCGCCGGGCGGAATATGCCCGGCCTCGCCATAGGCATGATCGAGCGCATCCAGCATCGCCCAGAGCACGTCGCATTTGAACTCGAGCGCGGCGATCACGACGGTCTGGTCAGCCGGGCTCCGCGCGTTGGCCGTGACATAGGCCAGAGCGCTCTCGACATCGCGCGAGGCCTGCTCGGGCCGCGCCGTGAAGTAGCTCAGGCTCTCGGCGCTGACGAAGTCATAATGCGCCAGCATGCCGGTGACGCGTGTCTTGATCACCTGCGGCGAGAACAGCTCTGTGAGCGAGGACGCAACCGCCTCCAGAAGCGGTCGTTCCCTGACGAAATTGACATAGGCGTCGACGGCGAAGCGCGTGGCTGGGAGCACGCCCTTGAAGGCGATGACGTCCTGTCTTTCGAAGCCGAGACTTTCGCAGAGCCGCAGCCAACGCTCGATGCCGCCCTCGCCATCCGCCCCACCATCATGATCGATCAGCCGCTGGCGCCAGGCGCGCCGCAGTTCAGGATCCTCCAGCCGCGCGATCAGGGTCGCGTCCTTGCGCGGGATCGCCGCCTGATAGGCATAACGGTTGAGAGCCCAGGCCTGGACCTCGCCTCTGCCGCAACGGCCCGAATGCAACCGCTGATGAAACGGGTGCCGATCATGGTAGCGCTGGGCGCCGACCTCGCGCAGCGCCTCTAGGAAAGCTTCGGGCGAAAGCAGGTTCACAGTGCGATCTCCATGCCGTCGAAAGCGATCTCCACCCCAGCGTTTTCGACACGGCTTCGTTCTGGCGAGCCTGCGACCAGTACGGGGTTACTGTTGTTGATATGGGTGTAGATCTTGCGCCTTGCCGGCAAGCTGGCGAGCCATTCGAGCGAGCCGCCGTGACCGGTCATCGGCATATGTCCCATGCGGCGCCCCGTCTTTTCGCCGAGCCCGGCCCGGCGCATCTCCTCGTCGTCGAACAGTGTGCCGTCGAACAACACGATGTCGGCACGCTCGGCGCAATGGCAAACCTGGTCGCTCAGCGCAGCGCAGCCGGGAATGTAGACGAGCGAGGCGTCGGGTCCCGACACGGCCAGACCGCCGGTTTCGCCGGTATCGCGCTCGATGGCGGAGTCGGAGCCCTCGAGGAACAGCGGCACCTTGCCCGGTACGCAAAACAGCGTCAGTTCGCATGCAGACGCTCGGATGGGCAGGTCAGCTTCGGCCGTCATCCAGCCAGCACTCAAGGGCTGAAACATCGGATTATCCGCGATCGCCGCACGGACGGGAGCAAGCGCGACGATCTCGAACGCGTGCCGCTCCCGAAGCGAAAGCAGTCCCGCGACATGATCGATTTCGGCACTGGTCAGGATGACCGTCGTGATCGGCGAATGGCGCGAAGCCCTCGGCCAAAGTGCCGAAGTCGCGCGTAACTGCTGTCCGATGTCGGGTGACGCGTTCACCACCACGCAAGCCTCGTCATCGACGATCGCCAACGAGGATTGTGTGCGCCATGGTGCACGCGGATCGTGTTGCCAAGCCAGCGCGCAATTGGCGCACCTGCAATTCCACTGCGGAAAGCCGCCGCCCGCGGCGGAGCCGAGAACGACGGCCTTCATGGAAATCAGCTATCGGCGTCGGGTACGGACACCACAACCTGCGTGGCGTGGAGATCGTCGCCTTCACTGGACGGTGCATAGGCGGTCACTTCCATGCCGCAGGCAATGTCTTGGATCGTCGGGCTTTCCCAGGTCATGCGTATCTCCTTTGCGTCCTGTCGGATGTGAACGCCTCAGCCGAGGGATTGATCCCGCCCTGCCGATCACGCAATCGGCAACCCCGACCACCTGAGGTCTCCGCACGAAGCGTGGCAAATCGCTTGGGCGGGTGCCGCTCAACCACTCACCTACACGGCGACGACCGCCTCCTCAGGTCAGGTACCCAAGTCTTGCATTGGGAACAGTTCGGCAGCGGCCGTGTTGCCGAAGCACGCGCCCTCACGAGAGACGTCCGGAGATCCGCCTTGACGCATCCCACTCCGCCGACCGATCCCCTGCGATATCACGCTGACGTGGAGCAGCTTGAGCCCGACGAGGCGGCGACGGCGGATGGGTTGGTCGCGACGATGCGCTCGATCAGCGAGACCACCTATAAGGATAGCGGACATCCGCTTCGCAGCGTCCATGCCAAGAGCCACGCGTTGCTGAAGGGCCAGATCGAGATCCTGGCAGACCTGCCGCCTGTGCTAGCACAGGGGCTGTTTACGACCCCGGCGACCTATCCCATCGCGATCCGCGTCTCGACGATTCCAGGCGATGTCCTCGACGACAACGTCTCGGTGCCGCGCGGGCTCGCGCTGAAGATCATGGGCGTGCCCGGCGAGCGCCTGAAGGGGTCCGAAAACGACACCACACAGGACTTCGTCATGGTCAATGGCCCCGTTTTCGCTGCCCCGACAGGCAAGGCCTTTCTGCAGAAACTCAAGCTGCTCGCCGCGACGACAGATGTGGCCGCGGGCGCCAAGAAGGGGCTATCGACTGTGCTGCAGGCCGCCGAAAGCTTCGTCGAAGCCTTCGGCGGCAAGAGCGCCACCCTGATGCAAATGGGCGGCCATCCCGAGACCAATCCGCTTGGCGAAACCTATTTCACCCAAGTGCCGCTACTCTACGGCGCGTATATAGCGAAATTCGCACTCTTCCCGTTATCGACCGAGTTGACCGCGCTCACGAATGCTAAGGTTGACCTGTCAGGAAAACCCGACGGTCTGCGACGGGCCGCGATCGACTTTTTCCATTCCCATGGCGGGATCTGGGAGCTGCGCGCGCAGCTCTGCACCGATCTGGCGACGATGCCGGTCGAGGATTCGACCGTGCAGTGGCCGGAAGACAAAAGCCCCTTCGTCACCGTGGCGCGCGTCGTCGTCGAGCCCCAGGAGGCCTGGAGCGAGGCGAGGTCGAAAGCATTCGATGACGGCCTGTCGTTTTCTCCCTGGCATGGTCTTGCCGCGCACCGGCCGCTCGGTTCGATTATGCGGCTGCGCAAGCCGGCCTACAAGATGTCGGCTCGCTTCCGCTTCGAGCGCAACGGCTGTCCGATGATGGAGCCGAAGGCGCATGCGGACATCAGCGGCTAGGGCTATTGCCTAAAAGAGCATCGCGGGGAGATCGGGACAGTCCCCATCACGTTTCTGGCGGAACCGATGAGCTCATGCCGACGATCGGACTGGTGCTGATGGCGATCGACGCGATCGGCTCTTGGCATGGTAGCGGCACGATGAGCTTCAGCGTCGAGGTCCCGTTCAACGGGTAGCCTGCGACGGTCGGCAACGGTGTCCACATCGCATTTGTCTCCGACAACCGCGCAATGATCGACAGCTTTCACACAACGGCGCTCGAACTGGGCGGGGCCAGCGACGGCGAGCCGGGACTGAGGCCACGCTATGACGCCAACTATTCCGAGGCGTTCGTGCAGCATTTGGATGGAAACAAGCTGGAGGCGGTGACCTTTTCGGCCGAATGAGTGATGCGGGATACGGCATCCGCGCGGTCCCTGGGAACCTGGGCACGGACAAACCGTTGCAGATTGGCGGTCGAGCACCAGCCGCCGGATGGGCTTAAGAACGGCGAAGGGCGACAGAATGCATGGACATGGCGCGAGCGTGCTGCCGGCCGCGACCGTGGAGAACTATAATTTCGACGTCAAGCACCACGGCGAGATCCTCAACAACCGGGTTCGCAAAGGCGCATTCCTCGACAAGCTCGAGGGATTTCGCCAGGACCTCCGCAGATTCGGTGCCGATCCGATGGGTGACCTGCCCACCGCCGATCTCAGCAAGAAGCAGCTCGGCAGCTTCCTGAACGGCGACGAGCCCATGGCCGCCGCCGTCGTGCAGGCCGCGATCGGCGAATTCTCGAACGACATCGCCGATGTTCTGCAACGATTCCTCAAGGACAAGAACTGGGCCGGCGTCGAGCGCATCGTCGTCGGCGGTGGATTCAAGGAAGGTGTCGTCGGCGAGCGCACCATCGCCGCCGCTTGCTTGCGCCTTAGATCCCTAGGCATCGGCGTCAACCTGACCGCAGTCAGGCAACACCCTGACGAGGCCGGCCTGATCGGCGCCCTGCATCTGATGCCATCTTGGATGTTCAAAGGTCACGACGCGATCCTCGCGGCGGATATTGGTGGCAGCAACATCCGCGCAGGGGTGGTCCTGCCTCAGTTGAAGGATGCGAAGGACCTGTCCAAGGCGAGCGTGTGGAAATCCGACCTCTGGCGCCATGCGGACGAAAATGTGCGGCGGACGAGATCGGTAGACTGGTTGGTCGATGCCCTCAAGGACTTCATATCGCGGGCGGAGAAAGATGGGCTCAGCCTCGCACCCTTTATCGGCATCGGCTGCCCGGGCGTAATCGAGGCCGACGGCACGATCTCGCGTGGCGGCATGAACCTCCCAGGCGGCAACTGGGACGACAGGCGCTTCAACCTGCCCAAGGTGCTGACGGCCGCGATCCCGAAGATCGCAGACCACGATACCATCGTCGTCATGCATAACGATGCGGTCGTGCAGGGCATGTCGCAACGTCCCTTCATGTCCGACGTCAAGCGCTGGGCAGCGATCACGATCGGGACCGGCCTCGGCAACGCATCTTTCACGAACACGGCGGAGTAGCACAGATGCGGTTCCGGGCTCTGGCTACGGACTACGACGGGACGATCGCGCGCGACGGCATCGTCGACGACGCGACGATCGTTGCCTTGGAACGGCTGCGGGACTCGGGGCGAAAGCTGATCATGGTGACGGGTCGCGAACTCGACGATCTGATCCGCGTCTGCCCGCGGCTCGACCTGTTCGCCCTCGTCGTCGCCGAGAATGGCGCGGTACTCTACGATCCCAGCGACAGGCTCGAAGCGGTTCTGTCCGGTCGGCCATCGCTGGAGCTGGTCAACCGCCTCAAGGCAGCAGGCGTGCCCGATATTTCGGTCGGCCGGTCCATAATCGCACTTTGGAAACCCAATGAGGTCGAGGCGCTGGCGGCAATTCGCGATCTCGGTCTGGAGCTTCATATCGTCTTCAACAAGGAGGCGGTGATGATCCTCCCCAGCGCCGTTAACAAGGCGACCGGGTTGGCCGAGGCGCTTAAGCGGCTCGATCTGGACGTGGCTCACGTCGTCGGCGTCGGCGACGCCGAGAACGACCACTCGTTCATCGGCGCATGCGGCTATCGCGTCGCTGTCGCGAACGCGATTCCCTCGCTGATGGGTACCGTCGATCTCGTCACGGAGGGCGCGCGTGGAGAAGGCGTCCAGCAGCTCATCGCGCTCATGATCGAGGCGGAGGAGCAGCTCGTGAGCGCCCTCCAGCGACGAAAGTCGTTCCGAAGCGCGTGAGTTAGACCAAGCAAGCAAACAGGCGCAGCGGGACGTGGTCGAAACCGTGCCTCACATCCTACGCTGGTTCGCGCAGATCACGACCCGGGTCAGGGCTTCCGTCCGGCAGTGCGGGTGACCGCATTGGCTTATTTGGTGTGGTTCGGAGGGAGCGGCTATGCAAGTCACGTTCGACGGACCGAAAAACGCCCGCGTTACAGTCATGCTGGCTCACGGCGCCGGAGCCCCGATGGACTCGGCCAGTTTGACGGCAATAGCTGAAGCGCTGGGCGGTGCGGGCGTGCGAGTGGCACGGTTCGAGTTCGGCTACATGGCAGGGAGGCGGACGGGGGATGGTCGCAAGCCGCCGCCGCGAGCGGAGACGCTTCTCACAGAATATGTCGCGGCTGTGAATGCACTTAGCGCGAACGGCGCGCTCATTATCGGCGGCAAATCGATGGGTGGACGCGTCGCCAGCATGGTCGCCGACGAGCTCTTTGCCTCTGACCGCATTCGCGGCCTTCTATGCCTCGGCTATCCCTTTCATCCACCTGCCAAGCCCGAACAGGTCCGAACGAAGCATCTCGCCGAACTGAGAACGCCGACGCTTATCGTACAGGGAACGCGCGATCCGTTCGGCACCAAGGAAGACGTTTCTGGGTATAGGCTTTCCTCAGGGATCGACGTCCTCTGGCTCGACGATGGCGACCACGACCTGAAGCCTCGAAAGAGCATCTCGGGCTTGTCTGCGGCCGACCATCTCAAGACCATGGCGGAGGCCGTTTCGACCTGGGCTGGTCGGATCACGGGGCAGTCAATCCGATGAAGATCGCCACGTTCAACGTCAACGGCGTCAACGGACGCCTTTCCGTGCTGTTGCGCTGGCTGGAAGAAGCCCAGCCGGACGTCGTCTGCTTGCAAGAGTTGAAAGCGCCCGATGCGCGCTTTCCGAGGAAAGAAATCGAGAAGGCCGGCTACGGTGCGATCTGGCACGGTCAGAAGGCTTGGAACGGGGTTGCAATCCTGGCGCGTAGCAGGGAGCCGATCGAGACCCGGCGCGGCCTTCCAGGCGATCCGGACGACGATCATAGCCGGTACATCGAGGCGGCCGTCGACGGCATGCTGATCGGCTGCCTGTACCTGCCCAATGGCAACCCAGCGCCCGGCCCTAAGTTCAACTACAAGCTCCGCTGGCTCGACCGCCTGACGCGCTACGCGGCGGCACTGCTCGAGCTGGACGTACCCGTCATGCTAGTCGGCGACTACAACGTGATCCCGACTGATCTGGACGTCTATAATCCCGCGCGCTGGCACGACGACGCCCTGTTTCGTCCCGAGGTTCGAGACGCTTTTCATGCGTTGGCCGGCCAGGGTTGGACAGACGCCGTTCGTGCGCTGCATCCCAACGAACGCGTCTACACGTTCTGGGACTATCTCCGGAATGCGTGGGGCCGCGACAGGGGACTGCGCCTGGATCATTTCCTGCTGAGCCCCCAGCTCGCGAAACAGCTCGTCGCGGCCGGCGTCGATCGCGACGTCCGCGGCTGGGAAAAAGCGAGTGACCACGCGCCTGTCTGGATCGAGCTTTCCGATGGCGCGCGGCGGCGACGGTCGCCCATGGGGAGCGGATAGAAATGGGACAGGATCTCTGCGACCTGCAGCGCTTCGTAGCGGCGCAAGCGACAACGTTCGACACCGCTCTCAGCGAGATGCGCGCGGGCCGCAAGCGCAGCCACTGGATGTGGTTCATTTTCCCGCAACTACGCGGTCTTGGCCGCACATCGACGGCGCAGTTTTACGGTATCGCTTCGCTGGAGGAAGCGCGCGCCTATCTCGCGCACCCACTCCTTGGGCCGCGCCTCGACCTGGTCATGGAGGAAGTCCTGGCCACTCACGACCGCTCACCGGAGGAGATCTTCGGCTCCCCAGACGACCTCAAGTTCCATTCCTCGATAACGCTCTTTGCCATAGCGTCTCAGTGTCAGGACAGTCCCTTTCGCGATGCCCTCGATCGATGGTTTACTGCCAGGATGGATGGTCGATCGCTGGCGCTGCTTGGAATTTCGCAGGAGGAAGGCCTTAAGTAAGCGATGGTGGGCACTGCGTGGGGCCTACCTCCCGCGAGGTTCGTGGGCCGATCACTGTATCATATCTGGAGCTGGCAAGTGCTCCGATGCCTCCCGATAAGCGGCATCGAGGTAGAGCTGAAGACCCTTCCGAACCGCCACCGTCAGCTCGACGTCCTCCCCATCGTGGGTGACTCCCCGTATCACAAGACGCTTGATCTCTCGCTCAAGCGCATGACGAAGCGCCGGCATCCGTTCGGATAGGCCAGCCCCATCATTTTGATGGGCAAATGCCACAACGAGTAACCGGCGCAGGCCTGCGTTGAGCGCCTTGGCGATGACGGCATCCTGGTTCGACATCTGACTGACTTTCTTCGACCAACCTGCCGTGGAACCATGATCATCCCCAGCTAGTTCCTCGACGGCGTTGTCAGGTGACGCGATTGAAGGAACGGCCATGGCCCCGCGTGCTGTCTGGAAGGGTGTTCTCAAGATCGCCGAGGTGACCTGCCCAGTGTCGCTCTACACCGCCGCATCGACGTCAGAGCGGATTTCATTCCACACCCTCAACCGCAAGACCGGCAACCGCGTCCATCGGCAGTTCATCGACGAGGTCTCGGGCAAGCCGGTGGAGACCGAAGATCAGGTCAAGGGATACGACAAGGGCAATGGCGACTACGTCATCCTCGAACCCGAAGAGATCGCAGCCGCCATTCCCGAAAGCGACAAGACGCTGACGGTGGAGACATTCCTGCCCTGCGATGAGATCGACGATATCTTTTTCGACAAGCCCTATTACGTCTCGCCCAGTTCGCCGGTCGCGTCCGAGGCCTTCGCGCTGATCCGCGAGGGCATGAAGGGTCAGAGGTCCGCCGCACTTGCCAGGACGGTGATCTTCCGCCGGATGCGGTCGATCCTGATCCGCCCGCATGGCGAGGGACTGATCGCAACGACCCTCAACTTCGATTACGAGGTGCGCTCTGCGGAGGACGCCTTCAGCGACGTGCCCGCGATCAAGATCGACAATGAGATGCTTGAGCTGGCTGAGCACATCATCAAGACGAAAGCCGGCGAGTTTGATCCGAAGGAATTTGACGACCGCTATGAAAGCGCTTTGGCCGAACTCGTCCAGGCCAAGATCGAAGGGCGCAAGATCAAGCCGCAGAAGCGGCCTGAGCCGTCCAAGGTCGTCAGCCTGATGGATGCGTTGCGCGAGAGCGCCAAGGGCGGGGCCGCTAAGAAGCCGGCAAAGCCACCCGTCACAGCGAAGGAAGCGCCACGGAAAAAGGCCAGCTGATCACGCCTTGCGGGGTTCGAGGCTTCTCTTCAACGCATCCATAATGCTTACGACATTGCCTTCGGTGGCATGAGGCTTCGCCGCCTTGATAGGCTTGCGACCCTTCTGCTTGGCCTTGATGATGGCTAAAAGCTCATCTTGGACTGGGTCTTTCGCGAGATCGGGCGACCAGTCCTTTGTCCGGGTCGTAATGAGTTTTTCCATCAACGGCCGAAGGTCGGCCTCGGGCTCGGCCTCTTTTATGCTGCCGAAATAGTCTTGCTCGGGCCGAACCTCGTCGCCGTACCGCAGCGTCCAGAGCACGATGCCGTTGTCGCGCGCGTCCAGCAGCACGGCGCGTTCGCGGCGATACAGAACCACGCGGGAAATCCCGACCGTCTTGGTCCGCTTCATCGCCTCGCGGATGACCGAGAACGCCTCCTCGCCAACCTTGGAGTCCGGAACGAGATAGTGCGGTGCATCATACCAGATCCAGCCGACCGAGGATCGTGGAGCGAAGGTCTGGATGTCGATCGTGCGGGTGCTCTCCAGAGCGACTGAATCGAGCTCGTCATCCTCCAGGACGACGTAATCGTCATCTCCCTTGGGATAGCCTTTGACCTCATCCTCGTCGGCGACGGGCTTTCCCGTGACAGCATCGACATACCTGCTCTGGATGCGGTTGCCGGTCTTGCGGTTGAGAGTGTGAAAACGGACCTTCTCGCTTTCCGAGCGCGCCGGCATCATCGCGACCGGGCAGGTCACGAGCGACAGTTTCAGATAGCCCTTCCAAAATGTCCGCGGCGCCATGGCCTGTTCTCCCCGAATAGCCGGTGAACGCCGGCTGTGGCCGTTCGTTCCAGTCGACCGCGCGCCAGCAGCCCGTCAGGCCGTATCGGTGCGCTTGCCAAGCTTCTTGATGGCGTCGGCGATCGACCCCGCCGCGTCGTCGTACCCCTCCCAGGCCTTGGTCTTCTTCAGCAGGCCAGGCAGAGTCCTGACGGTGAAGCGGCCCGGATCGAGATCGGCTTTTACTTGCGACCAGGTGAGCGGCATCGACGCGTGGGCGCCTGGGCGCGCCCTGGGGGACAAGGGCGCGACTGCGGTCGCCATACGGTCGTTACGGAGATAGTCGAGGAAGATACGGCCGTCCCGAAGTCGCTTGGCCATGTTGATGACGTAGCGCGAGGTCTCGTCGCTTGCCAGTTCGGCACAGACCCGCCGTGCGAAGTCCTTGGCGGCCGGCCAATCGACTGTGGCGCGCTTGCCGGATGCCAGAGGCACGACGACGTGCAGGCCCTTGCCCCCCGTCGTTTTGCAGAAGCTGACCAGACCGAGGACCTCAAGTCGCTCGCGCATCTGCTTGGCAGCATTGATCACATCGCCAAACGTCACGCCGGGCCCTGGATCCAGATCGAAGACGAGACGCCCGGGCGTCTCCGGATCGCCAGGGAGGCAGTTCCAGGGGTGAAGTTCGATGCCCCCGACTTGCGCGGCGGCCGCGAGGGCCTCGATTCGATCGATCTGGAGGTAGGGCTTCTTGTCACCGAAGACACGAACGAGTTCGAACAGGTTCGACGTCCCCATGCCGGCATGCCGCTGGAAGAACATCTCGCCGCCGATTCCGTCAGGAGCGCGAACGAGGGAGCAGGGCCTGCCCTTGATATGCGGCAACATCCACTCGCCGACCGCTTCGAAATACTCGGCCAGATCCTGCTTGGAGACGGGTTGCCCGTCTTCCGCATCGGGCCACAGCGGCTTGTCGGGATGGCTGATGCCGACGCCCATGACATCGGCCCTGCCGCCGCGTCCGCGTCCGCGAGCGCGAGCGGGCTTGGGCTCAGGCGTCTGCGTCTCGGCCGGATTAGCAGGCAATTCGGTCTCGACCTCGTCAGCCGGCTTGTCCTCGCGCAGCCCCTTGAACGCGGCCTGCCGGACCATCCCGTCACCGGTCCAGCCGGCAAACTCGATCTCGGCGACCAGTTCTGGTTTCAGCCAGGTCACGCCCGGCTTGCGCTTGGGTGCACCTACGCCGGTGAAGGGCGACTTCACCGAAGAGGCGGCCTTGAGCTTCGGCAAAAGCGCATCGACCTTCACCGCGCTGTAGCCGGTCCCAACGCGCCCGACATAGACGAAATGGGAGCCTCGGTTGACGCCGACGAGCAGCGACCTGAACTTGCCTGCGGTGGTGGACCAGCCTCCGATCACGACCTCATGGCCGGCCCGGCACTTAGACTTCGTCCATGTGTTACTTCGCCCCGAGACATAGGGCGCATCGACGGCCTTGGAGACGATGCCTTCCAGGGACAGCTTGCAGGCCGATTTCAGGACGGCATCGCCACCCGTCTCGAAATGCTCGACATAGCGCAGCAAGACACCGTCGGCATGATCCTCCAAATACGCCTTCAGCCGCTCCTTTCGCTGCAGCAAAGGTCGCTCGCGCAGATCGGTGCCCTCGTCGAACAGCATGTCGAAGCCAAAGAAGACCAGCTCATCCGTCTTGTTCTCGGAGAGGGCAGCCTGCAGCGCCGCGAAATCTGGGGAGCCGTGGCTGTTGAGAGCCACGATCTCACCGTCGATGATGGCGTCTGGATGGTCCTCGGCTGCCTTCGCGATCGCGCCGAACTTTTGAGTCCAGTCGAGACCCTTGCGCGTTTTTAACGTCACCTTGCCGGCGTCGATCCGCATCTGGATTCGATAGCCGTCGAATTTGATCTCGTGGACCCAATCGCTGCCGCTGGTGGGACGCTCGATGCTGCGACACAGTTGCGGCGCGATGAAGGATGGCAGAGCGACGGGAGCGACTGACGTCCAGGAGGCAGGCGCCTTGGGCGAGGGAGACTTGGACTTGGAGGTGGGCTTCGTCGGTTCTTGCCTCTCGTTCGCCGCCAGTCCTTTCCGGCTGTCCCACTCCGCGTCTGGGGCGAGGATGTCGTCTTCCAGCATGAAAGGCTTGGGCGAGCGTCCTTTGCCTGAAGCGATGGTTGCCATGCTGCGACCAGAGGCAATCGACTTATCCTCGGCCAGGACAGCGTCGCCATGGCTTTCGAGGGCATGTTCATCCCGGTGCTTGATGAGGAGCCAGTTGGTCCGCTTTCCACCATCGCGATCGTGTCGCATGCGGACGAGGACGAAGCTTCCACGAATACGCTCACCCGCGAGTGCGAATTTGAGCTCGCCTTTCTCGAGTTGCTTTTCAGGGCTGAGCTTGCCTTCTGCTTCCCAGTAGCCGCGATCCCAGAGCTGGACCGTTCCGCCACCATACTGCCCCTTCGGGATGGTGCCTTCGAAATCGCCGTAGGGCAGGGGGTGGTCTTCGACCTCGACGGCGAGCCGCTTGTCCCCAGGATCGAGCGAAGGCCCCTTTGTCACAGCCCAGGAGCGAAAAACACCATCGAGTTCCAGCCTCAGATCATAATGCAGACGGGTTGCGTCATGCTTCTGGATAACAAAGCGAAGCCGGTTTGACGCCGCGACCGAGGCCTCGCCACCAGGTTCCTTGGTCTTCTTGAAATCGCGCTTCTGGCGATACGCCTTGAGCTTTTCCAACGCACACCCCCACTGCAGACGCGAAATTGGACTGACGCGATCAGGCGGCGATCGCGCGATGAGGTACGGCGGACGCAGCAAGACGATCGGCGCGATTGAGATCTTCCTGGGACCAGGCGGGGATGGGATCCTCCAGCAAAGCGAGTTGAACCTCCCGGTAAACCTGGCCGTTAGCCACGACGCTGGTGATGGTCGCTCTCGTCTCACGCTCGGCTGCGAGTTGTGCCGCGAGCGCCCGGATGAGCCTGTCCCTGGGATCGTTACGCATGACCATCTCCCTGTTGAAGGCCAAACACTGTGTCAGGGTCGTGTGTTCCGCTCGGCTCATGGGCAGAACGTTCCTTGGCTTGCGGCACGATGGCCGATTGCGAACAAAACACGAAACGTGGTCGAGTCCGGATCATGCTCGCCATCGATTCGCCGCTGCTCGCCACGCCTTACCTCGATACGCTCAACCCGGCGCAGAGGCGTGCCGTGACCCATGGCGTCGGCATTGACCGCGCCTCGCCCCTGCTGGTGATCGCGGGCGCGGGTTCCGGCAAGACCAACACGCTGGCCCACCGGGTCGCGCATCTGATCGTCACGGGGGCAGATCCGCGCCGGATTCTGCTGATGACCTTCTCGCGGCGAGCCGCTGCCGAGATGATCCGCCGCGTCGAGCGCATCGCGCGCAAGGTCATGGGGGATGGCGCAAGCGTCATGACCGAGGCTTTGCGCTGGGCTGGCACCTTCCACGGTCTCGGCGCGCGGTTGCTGCGCGACTATGCCGATCAAATCGGCCTCGATCCCGCCTTCACGATCCATGACCGCGAGGATGCGGCCGACCTGATGAACCTGGTACGGCACGAACTCGGCTTCTCGAAGACCGAAACCCGTTTCCCGGCGAAGGGGACCTGCCTTGCGATCTACTCGCGCTGCGTCAACGCGGAAACCGCGATCGAGGCGGTGCTGACCCGGTCCTTTCCTTGGTGCGTCGCCTGGGCAGCGGAGCTTCGGGAGCTATTCGCGGCATATGTAGAGGCCAAGCAGCGCCAGAACGTGCTCGATTACGACGATCTGCTGCTCTACTGGGCGCAGACCATGGCTGATCCCGATCTCGCAGCCGAGATCGGCGCGCGCTTCGATCATGTCATGGTCGACGAGTACCAAGACACCAACCGGCTGCAATCTTCGATCCTGCTGGCGCTGAAGCCCGATGGCCATGGCCTCACCGTCGTCGGCGACGACGCGCAATCGATCTATTCCTTCCGAGCCGCAACGATCCGCAACATCCTCGACTTTCCCGCAGCCTTCTCGCCGGCGGCCGAGATTATCACGCTCGACCAGAACTACCGCTCGACGCAGGCCATCCTGAGCGCCGCAAATGGCGTGATCGGCCTCGCCAGCGAACGTTTCAACAAGAACCTCTGGACCGACCGTGCTGCAGGCGCGCCGCCGCAACTGGTCAATGTCCGCGACGAGGCCGACCAGGCCCGCTTCATCGCCGGCCGCGTGCTGGAGAACCGCGAGGCAGGTTCGACCCTTAAGCAGCAGGCTGTGTTGTTTCGGACCTCGCACCATAGCGGCCCGCTGGAGATCGAGCTGACCCGGCGCAACATTCCCTTCGTCAAATTCGGCGGCCTGAAGTTCCTGGATGCTGCCCATATCAAGGATCTGCTAGCGCTGTTGCGGTTCGTCGAAAACCCGCGCGACAGGGTTGCAGGTTTCAGGCTGATGCAGCTTCTGCCCGGCGTCGGGCCGACCTCGGCGCAGCGCGTGCTGGACCACATCGCGGTGGCGTCCGATCCGATGGAGGCACTGGCATCTGCCCCGCCGCCGCCACGAGCAGGCGACGATTGGGCGACGTTCCTGGGTACGGTCGAAGAGCTGTGCTTGGGCCGAGCCGGCTGGCCGGCCGAAATCGAGCGGGCGCGACTGTGGTATGAGCCGCATCTCGAGCGCATCCACGAGGACGCCTCGACGCGGCAGGCCGACCTCGTCCAGCTCGAACAAATTGCCGGCGGTTATCCCTCGCGCGAGCGCTTCCTGACCGAACTGACGCTAGATCCGCCGGACGCGACCAGCGATCAGGCCGGCGTGCCGCTGCTCGACGAGGACTATCTGATCCTCTCGACGATCCATTCGGCCAAGGGCCAGGAATGGACATCCGTCTTCGTCATGAACGTCGTCGACGGCTGCATCCCCTCCGATCTCGGCGTCGGCACCGTTGACGAGATCGAGGAGGAGCGCCGCCTGCTCTATGTCGCGATGACGCGGGCCAAGGACGATCTGCACCTCGTTGTGCCGCAGCGCTTCTTCACGCATGGCCAAAGCCCGACCGGCGACCGCCACGTCTATGCGGCGCGCACGCGTTTCATTCCCAATGCGCTGCTCGGCCGCTTCGAGCGCACGGCTTGGCCGCTTGCTGCGCCCGAGGCGGTGCGCGCGACAAGCCTGGGTCCGCGCATCGATGTGCGCGCCCAGATGCGCGGCATGTGGCGCTGAGCTTATCGATGTCTTGATGCGGTCCGGTGTGGGGTGCCCTCTGATCGTCTGCGACACGAGAACCCGTAGATGGAGGTCAAGGGCGCGCTGACGTACGTCGCGACGTTTCGGCCAGGGATATCTGGCGATCTCTGCTATCGGGTCGGAACGCAGCACGCGACGCGCACTCACAACAGCACTCCGAACGCAACACTCTGACGACAGGCAAAAGCTAAGTGCCTAAGAGTTCAGCGTCCGATCGTGCTCATCGTCCGCCCTGTCTGATTCTGGATCGGGGGTGGTGACCTCAAACGCCTGGGTCTCGATCAGTGGGATATTTAGCCAGGGTCCGGAGGCCTCGAGGCCGTGGTCTTCTGCGTCCTTAATGACCGCAGTGACAAGCGCATCGGCTTCCTCGGTGATCATCTCGATGCTGGCGTTGACCTTCGCGGCGTCCTGGTCGTGAGGATGATCGGTCTGGATAGACGACAACTGCATAACCTGGGCAGCGAAGCTTGCCGCTAGTTCGGCGATAGGATCGGGCTTGCTGTTTCGACCATGCGTGCTGTCGCGAACGCTATCGGTTGGGTCCTCGACTGCCGTGGGTAATCCCGCGCGCGCTAGCCTGGAAACGAGCTGTGAATTCTCATAAGCGAGCCGGTAGATAATCCGCTCAGCGCCGGTCGCGTCGGGATTAAGATCAAGCATGCGCTGACGCGCATCCTGTGGTCGATCAGCCGGGCTCTGGACGAACTCGGCCGAGGGTCCGGAACGCAGCATTCGATCGGCCATCACGCAACTCCCTTAACTTGGACAGAATCGCGAACTGGCGGCGCGGTGAATCGTTCCCTGCGGCAGCATTCGGGATCCGCAGATTCGGCCGTGCCACCGACACGCGACATCGAGAACCAGCCCATGGCCTATTCCCTTCCCGTAACCGAGAAGTGCCGATCTCATCCGAAGACTGGAGGCACGAATGCGTGGTCACCTACCTCGCCGACCTGACGCCCGAGAAGCGCAAGGCGATCCTCAACGGCGTGCTGGGGGCGGAGGGTGACGAGGCGAGGCCCGCATGATTAACAACGTGGCGACCCGCCAAGAGCGCAACGTCAGCGAGGTCGAGCGAAAAAGATTTGCCTGCGAGAGGAAACAAAAAGGTCGTGCACCCGAACTATAACCGGAAAAGGATCGTTACACTCGATAATTAACCCCGATGATCAAAGGGCGAGCCATTGAGGAACGATAGGGCGCGGCGGCTGTTTGCTCTTCGGAGGTCTGTCATGCTTATCACTATCCCATCTCCCACGCGTCGGCGTCCGCTCCCTAGCAAGAAGCTGGTTATGTCCGAGTTCTCCGAACAGCTTATTCCAATGTCTTGCGAGGCGTGGCGCCACGAGTGCGAGGTGGCCTTTCTTGTCGGCCTGCCACTCGCCGCCCGGAATGACCTGCTGGAGGGGCGGCCTGGCTCTAAGGACGGCGACGAGGGGATAAAGGGCGCACGTGGAAGCGACACGGTCGGGATGCTCCGCGCCGAGATTGAACGCCTGATTGCGATCCGGCGTCGACGGGCGATGGGGTGCCGGCAATAGCGCGTTGGCCACCGAGATCAATCGGCGATCGGATATGCGGGCCGCGTTTTCACGAAAGCGCCCGGCCCGTTGCCGCCCTGTCTCGACGCGATCGACGCGGCGCGCCGCGCTACGCGACATCCCCGTCGACAACGGACCGAAGCGTGCGGACCTGATTGTTGGCAAGCGCTGGGATCAACTCTCAATCGCTGCACTGCG
>QBLV01000032.1:16745-18143 GCA_003241815.1 Hyphomicrobiales bacterium
ACCCCGCCGATACGGAGTTGGCCCGACGCGGGGACATGTCAGAAGCCCCGCCGACCGTACCGATGCAGCCGCAGCTGCTGTAAGTTGGGATATGCGCGTACCGATGCTTCCATGCGGAACACGTGCGATCGGCTCAGGTTCATCATGACGCTCCCAATTGTAAGTTGGCATGATGACTTCCAAACACGTCGCCGAAGGATCTCCTGTACTGGTCGCCGAATGGCCGCTGCCGTCGGCAGCGACGCTCGGCTCGTCAGTTCGGCTGAAAGGAATCGAGCGGGAGGTTAGACGCAGCTTGCCGTGGACAACACGGAAGGGCGTCGTCACCATGCCTGGCGTGATCATGCTGCGGATGGCGGAGACCGAGCAGGCTGCGTTCGACGCCGCCTTGGTGACCATCGCCAAAGCGCTGGTCCGGATCGAATCTCTGCCCATCCTCCCGAGCGAGGCGGAGGATATCCTCTCTATGTCTGCGCGTGAGCGTCACAAATGGTTGAAGGACCGGCGCTTGAAAAGCGCCGGTACGCGCACAGTGAAACTACGCGGTCGCGCCAAGGCCGTGACGTTTCACGTCTTCGACCCACGGCACATCGAGGACGTCCTTGATGAGGACCTTCCAATCGTCTGGCGTGAAGACGATGCGCGTGCGGCAGCCGAAAACCGACGGCGCGCGGCGGGCAAGGCGGCACTTGCGCGCGCGGCCAAGGATCAGGATAGCACGGTAGGCCAGATCAAAGGCAAAACCGACGAGGGCGTGCGAGCGCCGTTGGAGGGCTGGGATGCGTTCGCAGCCGACGGTCTCCTTCGTTAGACCCGACCAAGACGGCAGCTTACGCGTGGACGGATCTTAGCGGTTCGTTGGCGCAGGCGATAGGACAGGCGCTGGTCGCATTGATGCCCGGCTGCGGCCGAAAGGTCATGGGTCCTGGGGATCGAATGGGCCGACCGGCCGTTGACTGACATGCAGTCGACAACCGACCTTGGTCCCGATCCCTATATCCTTGTCCTTACAGGAGCCGGGCTTCTCATCGCGCTCGTTGCGTGGCTGCCCTTGGCGCTGCAGCGCCTTCCCCTATCGTTGCCGATCGTGTGCATTGCCTTGGGAGCAGGGATATTCTCGCTGCCGTGGGTGGCGCTCGATCCGCTGCCGACGCGTTATCCCGAGATCACCGAGCGCTTCTCGGAGTTCGTTGTCATCGTCGCCTTGATGGGCGCTGGACTGAAGCTCGACAGGATCTTCAGCTTCCGGAAATGGATGATCACCTGGCGGCTCATCGCAATCACCATGCCCCTGAGCATCGCTGCGATCACACTTCTGGCAGGGTGGTGGCTGGGCCTGTCATGGACAGTGGCGCTCCTCCTCGCAGCCGCGTTGGCGCCCACCGACCCCGTGCTGGC
>QBLV01000032.1:18153-33262 GCA_003241815.1 Hyphomicrobiales bacterium
TCCGCCACAATCCGGTCAGGAGGACGAGGTGCGCTTCGGGCTGACCTCCGAGGCGGGTTTGAACGATGGCTTCGCCTTCCCCTTCGTCCATCTCGCGATCGCAATTGCTGCTGCGGCCTCCACAGGCGAGGCGTGGTTGACGGAGTGGCTGACTTACAACGTACTTTGGGAAATCGGCGCCGGCATCGGGGCCGGATATGCCATCGGCCGTGGCTTCGGCTGGCTGACATTTCATGCGCCGGCGAGGACTAAATTGGCAAAGACCGGCGATGGCCTCATCGCGCTCTCAGCCACCTTCATATCCTACGGCATGACCGAACTCATCCATGGCTACGGGTTCCTTGCTGTGTTCGTCACGGCGCTCACCTTCCGCAACGCGCATCGCGATCACGACTTCCAGCTCGAGATGCACGAACTGACCGAACAGATCGAGCGCATCGCGATGATGGTGCTGCTGCTAGCGTTCGGCGGCGCACTCGTCAGCGGGCTCCTGGCCCCCCTTGCGTGGATCGACCTCTTGGCGGCATTGGTCATCCTTCTGGTGATACGCCCGGTCGCCGGGTTGATCGGAATGATCGGTCACAAAGCGAACTGGACCGAGAGGCTGACGCTGGCCTTCTTCGGTATCCGCGGGGTCGGTTCGATTTACTACCTCGCCTATGGCTTGAACCATATGGGCGGTGTCGCGGGCGGCGATCGGCTCTGGGCGATCGTGGGCCTGATCATTCTGATGTCGATCGTGATGCACGGCATAACTGTCACGCCTGTCATGCGTCTGCTGGACCGTCATCGGGCGCATCTGGATGGGAACGGGGCACCCGACAACAGGCACTCGATCGGTCGGCGCGAGAGCTAATGCCGGTTCAGTGGCTGCATCACGATGCAGCCACTGCAACGCAACCAACTCAAGGCGGTGGCGTTAGAGACCGAGGCAACAGCGACATATGCGCGGTACCAGTGGGGACCAATGACCGTGGCCGAACAACTCGAGCTCCATGAGCACCGCGCTTTTCAAGAGAAATACTGGACCGTCCAGCGCTGGGCCTGGGTTGGATACGGCTTCGTCGTCGTCGCCGCGCTGCTGGGGTTGTCAGGTGCAGGCGGCGTGTTCGCTCGTGCTCGCATCCAAGCGGACGGCAATGAAATCGACTACCCCCGTTTCGCCCGCTGGCAGACACAGGACACCATCTCCATAGCGTTCGCCCCCACCGGCGAAGCCGACCGCAGGATTCTTCTGTCGCCCGAGTTCGGCAGAGGCATCGCCATCGAAGGGACCCACCCTCGGCCATCCCGATCATCGGCCACCGCGGCGGGAGAAGAGCTGATTGTCCACGTTCGGCCAGGCGAACGCGCCATGGCCAAAATCAGGATCAAGCCGGACGCCCCCGGTATCGTGCGCGCGACTATGTCGATCGACGGCGCGCGCGCGGCCGTGACCCTGATCATCCTGCCCTGAGGCACATTATGGAAACCGTTCTTCGCGGCGTTGCGATTTACGTCGTATTGTTGCTGATCGTCCGCCTGTCGGGGCGCAGGACGTTGGCGCAAATGACGCCCTTCGACCTCGTCCTGCTGCTGATCATCGCCGAGACGACACAACAGGCGCTACTCGGGAACGATTTTTCGATCACCAACGCGTTCGTTCTCATCGTCACGCTGTTCGGTATCGACATCGGCCTCTCCTACCTCAAGAAGCGACATACGGGATTGAGCCTCGTGATCGATGGCACGCCGACCATCCTCTTGAGCCATGGCCAGCCCGACGAGCGCGCGTTGAAGCGCGCCAGAGTGAGTGTCGAGGACGTGCTGAAGGCCGCACGCATCCAACAAGGGCTGGAAAGCCTGCATCAGATCAAATTTGCAGTTCTCGAGGCGAGCGGCGAAATCAGCATCGTACCGAAGGATTAGCAATGGTATCCTGCGTCAGCGCGGAACGTGGCTTGGCAAGCGCAATCCTGCACCGCCGCAGTTCGGCCTTCTCAGCCGCGACCGATGTCGTCAGCGCCGAATTCCATGAACGCCTTGCGAATTGTGCTCGCTGACGCATCGTCCTGGATATCGACTGAAACCTCGATCGGCCCGGCCAATTTGGCGTCTTGCCGGCCACCCGTCAGCGGCGCGGCAGCGTCGGCCCCGGCCGCCCGCTCGCCCGCACTGTTGGCATCCCCCAGGGCGCAAAGAGGATGCTGCCGCGATCAACGCCGTGTTCCTGAACCAGACGCTCGACGGCCATCTCAGCGTCACGTCGTGTCTCGAAGCGTCCAGTCAAATTCGCACCCATGGCCGGTGTCCCTCGTGCTTGCGGTAAATAACCTTAACGAGCGGCGCGCGGGATGGTTCGATGGCTTGATCGCACCACCAACATGGCGTCGAAAGACGGTGTCCTGTGAATCAGCACCGAAGTGTGACCCCACCAAGTTTGGCATCTAAACCATTCAATTTAATGGGTTATCTTCGTTCAACAGAGGGGCATGATCGGCGCCGATCGTGACCCTCTGTTGAACGACAATATGCCAATTAAGTCAGTGGGTTAAACGCAGAGTTCGCGGGGTCAAACTTCGGTGCCTACTCACAGTCAGATCACTTGAATAGCGCAGCCCACGGCGTGCATGATCACGCCGAGCGGTTTCGGTCCAGGACATCGTGGCCTCCATCAAGTCTCGCAACCTGACGGAATCACAACCGACTGAAACTGCTCAACTCTTTTCGGGTTGGGCTCTGAGATGTTAGGCGCATTACGTCGCGCCCGGCAGCCGAGGCCAGCGCTGACTGCCAAGTCCTACTCTATCATTCGGTTGGGAGTTGCCATCCCTTCAAACGAGCAAATGATGCCATCTGCTCGATCTTGCGATTGAACTCATCGGCGGTATCGTAGCGTTCCCTCTCCGCTGCCTCTCGCCGTTTCGCCCGCAGCCGGGAAAGCTTCCTGAGCCATGTTGCGGGCGGCGTGTTCGCATCGTCATCGTCTACGGACATCGAGCGCGGGAATGCCATACCGGAAACCGTATCGCCAGTACGGAGGAGGGCATGGCGTGCCGCACGAGCTTCGTTTCCACCGGCGCCCAGTCGCGACGCCATCCATTCGAAGGACGGCCAAGAGAACGCGTTGTGACATCCTCTGCTGATGGAAGACATACTAGGACTCGCGACTTTCGCCCTGCTCATCTTCCTCCTCTGGCTGGGGCGAAACTCGCCTTACAATTCCCGCAACCGGAACAAGCGACCGCCGGATTCCTACATCTCGCGAAGCGACAACTGGATGGATTAACGTCGGCCGCAAGAGGAAAGCCACCTGTAGCGGGCGGGTTTTGCCAGTCGGATTTGAAGCGAGGACCTGTGGTGATGGATATGATCGTGACGGCTATTCCCGCTCTTTTGGCAGCCGCATTCGTATGGAAGCTCAGTCAATTGTACCCGTCTGGCGGAGGCAATCATCCGGGGGTGGGCGGAGAGTTTGAGACGGGTGACAGTTCGACGTCATCCGACAGTTCGTCGGGGTCGGATTCGGGCGGCGGCGGAGATAGCTGATTGGTGCCTGTTCGCCCGCGAGAAAAGCTACAAGCGAGATGACCCGGGGAGCAGGCCGTGAAGCTAACTGTTCTGATTTTGGTTGTAGGAGTTGTCGCCGCGCATGCTCATGCCGAGGTGTATCGCTCCAAATTTAAACCGACCGCGAAATGTTTGGCACACATCCAAGAGACGTCCGATAGATTGGGCTTGGAGCCGATGCTGATGGTGGAAACCGACGAAATGCACACCGTTGCCTTCGTCGATCCTAAGGGCCCGTTCCTCGTCTCATGCATCACGTCATCGGATGAGGTTGTCGTCAGCATACCTTAGCTGCGCGTTCGTCTAACCCGCCACGAGATCGATTGCCGCTTCCACGTCTCGCATATCGGAACTCTCTGAATGCCCTAGCGTTTCCGTATCGCGCTGGCGGCACCGGCGTCGTGTGCTTGCCGAGCTTCCCCCTCCCAATGGTGCGGCGGGTTGCGCGATCGACCGCCGACCGGGAAGCGAACTGCGGATGTCCCAGTCGCTCCCGGTTGTGCGGTGGAAAGCCGCCACTCTTATTTCTCAGCTTTTCCTCGTCCGATTGGAGGCGCGTGATTTAAGAGCGCTCAACAAAAACGCGGTTGCACTCTCACGCGCATCCACCATCCGGATGATGGCAGACCGGTCTGGCCGGCTTAGGCTTCGGCCTGATCAGCTACCTCCGGAGCGAAGCGATGCTGCAACCCTCTTCCATGCTGATACGAACGAGGTTCAACGCGGCTCCGAAAGTCGGGCAACCCTCGTCGGCTCCTAGACGTGCCCGGCGCACAGTTTCAGGGTTTGCGACGCACACGCGCGGTATCTCCGGGTTGCCAGCGTCAGAGGTCGCGGATCTCACAGCCCTAGCGAGGTGGGTTGTGGAGACGCATATTCCCGGCGATTTTCCCGTTACCCAGATTGAGTGCGTCGGACACTGCGACCGCGATCAAGCGAAGGGCACCGCATTCGAGAACAAAATCAGTGAGGACCGTGCAGCCGCCGTCATGGAGAAGCTGAAAAGCGACATCTTCTGGCACGATCCGGCCAAGTTCCTGGTTATCCGTGGTGTTGTCACGCCACTGCCCCAGCGCATCGAGTTTTTGCCGCCTCGCTGTGAACATGCGCCGAAGATTGACCCCTCGAATTCTGCCTTTAACCCGCTGACTTGAACGGCATATTGCCCGTCAGAGAGGGGTCATGATCGGCGCTGATCGTGACCTTCTCTCTGAATGAAGATAACCTTTCTAATTGAATGGTTTAGCGCCATTTTTCGGTGGGGTCGCGCTTCGGTGCCGATCCACACCAGGGGATGAAACGCATGCCTATTGGCAACTGCGCGCACGAATCCGGCATAGCCATCCCGTCGGACCTGTCGTTCGTCGGTTTCAGCGACAGCCCGACTTTGCGCTGGGGCGGGGACGGTCTCACCACCATCGCGCTCCCCGTGCGTGAACTGGCGATGACCGCGACCGATTTTCTGTTTCGGAGGGCGAGCCCGGACTGGACGACCGGGCGACCCTGTCGGGTCACGCTCAAACCGAGCCTTCTGCAGCGCGGCTCGACGGCCGCGCCATGCCGCGCTTTCGAACCCGCATGAGACGGCGCATCTGTCTGCTGGGGGCCACCGGAACCATCGGCCGCGCCACGGCGCAGGCCCTCGTCCGGCGCGGATATGAGGTGGTCTGCTTCGCGCGCGCCCCTGCGGATGGCACCAAGGCGCGGTCCGCGCCGATGGCTCCCGACGATCTGGAGGGGCCCACCGTCAAGGTTGTGGATGTCGGCGACCCCGCAGCGCTGGCCAAAGACGGTTTTGCAGGCGCGCCATTCGACGCGGTGGTGTCCTGCATGGCCTCGCGCACGGGCGCGCCCAGGGATGCCTGGGCCATCGATCATCGCGCCCATCTCAACGTAATGGCGGCGGCGCAGCGGAATGGCGTCCAGCACTTCGTGCTGCTGTCGGCGATCTGCGTGCAGAAGCCCAAACTCGCCTTTCAGCAGGCCAAACTGGCGTTCGAGGCAGCCCTGATCGACTCAGGACTGCGCTATTCGATCGTCAGGCCGACGGCGTTCTTCAAATCGCTGTCGGGACAGATCGAGCGCGTCCGCGGGGGCCGACCCTTCTTGATTTTCGGCGACGGGACCTTGACCGCCTGCAAGCCCATCAGCGACGGCGATCTGGCCGATTACATCGCCGGCTGCCTGGAAGACGAGAGCCGGTGGAACCGCATCCTGCCGATCGGGGGCCCGGGCGAAGCGATCACGCCCCGCCAGCAGGGCGAAGCCCTGTTTGCGCTGCTGGGGCGCCCGCCGAAATTCCGCTCCGCGCCCGTCGCGCTGCTGGACGTCGTCATCGCAGCCTTGAGCGCCCTGGGAGGCATCGTGCCGTCGCTCGCCGACAAAGCCGAACTGGCACGGATCGGCCGCTATTACGCCACCGAGTCGATGCTGGTGCTCGACCCCGTGACCGGCCAGTACGATGCGGCGGCAACGCCATCGACAGGCACGGAAACCCTGTTCGATTTCTACCGCTCCGTCGTCGGCGGCGCGGCCGCGCCAGATCGCGGCGACCATGCCGTCTTTTGACAGGGCCCTGGGGCACTGGTGAACCGCGCTTGCGGCCGGGCCATGGCAAGCCACAGCCCGGCGTCGCGGAAACGTCGTGGTCTTCCGCAATGATGAGGTGTGCGAGTGAACGTCATGGCTGATCGACCGGACCCGGGCAGGAAAGCGTCTGGTCTTTTCCACGCCCGGTGATCGCGCAGCCCTGCGAACGCCGCATCGTGATCCGCCACCGCGGCATCACCATCGCGGACACGACGGCCTCGGTTCGAGTCATCGAAACCAGCCACCCGCCCAGCTGTTATCTGCCGCCGCACAGTCTGGTGGAGGGCCGGCTGTTGCCCTCGCCGCAGCGTTCGGTCTGCGAGTGGAAAGGGCAGGCCAGCTATGTCGATCTGGAGATCGGCGGCGAGACGCTGCGCGAGGTCGGCTGGCTTTATCCAACACCGACGCCGCCTTTCCGCATGCTTGCGGGGTACATCGCGTTCTACGCCGAGCCCTTCGACGAGTGCCTGGTCGATGGCGAGCCTGTCACACCGCAGCCGGGGGGATGCTATGGCGGCTGGATCACCTTACATGTCGCCGGCCCCTTCAAGGGCGTAACCGGCGGCCGATTCTGGTGAGGCGGGCGGGGATATGGGCCGTGAAAGCCGGTCGGTTGAGCCAAGCGCAATGAGTCAGGATGCGCATGCCGGCAGGGCATCACCACTTCTTTCCCAGCACATCCTTCAGCGCGACATCGTCGAACATCGCATCGGCCAGAATCCGATTCAGCTCGGCGTTGTGGCGACAGCCTCGTGTGCGATGCCCGCAGACAGTCGGATAAGCGCCCCATCGCTCAGCGGGTCTTCTCGACAACGCTCCAGAACGCGACTTTTCGTCCATGTTTCTTGCGCAGATCAGCCCGATAGGCGGCATGATCTGCGAGCCCGATACCGGCAAACTCCGCGTCGATCAGTGGTGCCAGGGCGTCGAGCTTCGCGAGGTGGCGAGCACCATGGCCATAAGCCGCCGATTTAGCGCGACCAAGAATGTCGTCAATCAATGAACGGTAGAGAATGGTTGCCGCAAGCGGATGATCGTGGTCGAGAAGGTCAGCGGCCGGAGCCAGAACGTAGTACGCGCTGCCGCTCCAGCCGGCGCGCCTGTCGATCACGAGCCGGGAGGCGTTCTCGAAATGTGGCCATTGAAGGAAGAACTCGAGCGCGAGATAACTCTGCTTGGCCGCGAAGACATGGCTGAAGGCTCGGTCGATGACCTCGAACTCCTCGAAATCGGCGAGCTTGCCGATGTACTGTCGCAGCATATCCGCGTTGAGCGTTGCCTCGAACGCAAACCAGCGCAGAGCCTGAGCCGCCGGCTTGTCGCCGAGCGCCTCGAGAATCTCCGCCTCCAGGCCCGCTCGCGCGAGTGAAAGCGGGTCGCGCGGCGGGGTGCCGTCTGCGAGATCGCTGGCGCTGGAGTAACGGATAGCGGGCTGCCGTTCCTTGCGTGCCCAAGTCAGGGCCTCGCGCGGACGACCAGCGTCAAGAAGCCGGCGCGCGATACCGAGCGTGTCTTGCATGTTGGGGTGCTTGGCCGCTTCGATCGCGATCATGCCGTCCAGATCGCCGCGCGCCTCCGCCACAGCCTGGCGCAGCGAACGCAACTGACCTATCGAAGCCTGCCGGGCTCTGTCAGACGCTCGCGTCGTCGCCGGCGAGCCCTTGGCCATCATAGCCGCAAGTTGCTGGTCCCACGCCTGCAAGGAATCGTCAGGCACATGCTTCGCGATCACGTCGGCGACATCAACGAGATACCCATGCGTGCTCTCGCCGAGCACGCCCATTACCATCTCGGGCAGCAACCGACGGCGATCCTCGGTCATCCGGGGTGCCAAATTGTCGAGATCCGCGATGGCCGTCTCATAGACGTCCTGGATACGGCCGTAGGAATCATCGACGCGCTCGAAGATGGATTCATGTGTGGCGATGAAGCGCAGCAGTCGCTCGACCGCGCTGGCAGGATCGACCTCGCCCAACTCATCGGAAATCGTCCTGACCGTCGCCGCCAGATCGAGCTGGAGAGGTTTCGCCTTATCCCAGTCGATGAACCCACGGGCGCGCTCGAGTGCAGAGAGACGTCGATCGATCAGCTTGGCGACGGCTTCCGGCCCCTTCACTGCGGCCAGCGCGGCCATGATCTGCTTGCGAAACGCGGCGTTCCGCTCGGCCTCGTCGAAGACGAGACGGGACAATTTTTCCGGCCCCAGCGTGGCCAGCGCAGCTGCAGTCAGGGATGTTCGCGCCATTCGGCCCTCCGATCACACATAGCATCACATCGCGATGGCCGGTTTCTCGCCCATCGCTGTCAAACAGGGCGCGGGCAAAGTTTAAGCACGACCGTTAAATGGTGGTTCAAACCACACCTACCGCTCGCGTCTACCGCCGCCCGGTTCGCGCTTCGATTCCTCGCGCGCTTGGGCACGCCGAGCCTGACGTGCCGCTCCGGCCAGCTCCCGCGCCAACTGCTCACGACGTGTCTCCGGATCCGGCATCTTGGCCACAAACTCCCGCACCCTCATCGCCAGAGCCCGATCGCTCCCGTTGCCCGTCCGCTCAAGCTCCTTGGCGTGCGCCAAGTACTGCGCGCGGATCTTGACCTGGCGATCGCGAGCCTTCGCCTCCCAGGGACGCGCTGCGCCGACGCCAGCCTTCGCCGCACGAACCACATCCTCCCGCGCCCCCTTGTCGGTATTGGGAACGACGCCACGACGGCGCAGCGCCACCACTGTCCCCTTGTCGTGCTTGCGCACCTTCCCCCTCGTCCGCCGTGGCGTCGCCTCGGCCGCGACGCCACGCAATCGAAGCTCGCCAGCGAAGCGCTCGCGCCAGACCGCCAGATCGGCCTTTCTCGGGTTCAGGCGCTTGCCATTGTAGCCCTGCGAACGAACCGTCAGATGGACATGAGGATGCATGTCGTCGAGATGCTGGACGAAGACATAGTCGTGGTTCGGCTCGAAGGTCTCGATCGCGAACGCGCGCACGGCATCCTTCACCGCAATCGGATCGGTGCCCGGCGGCATCGACAGGATGATGTTGACCGACACGCTCCCATCGCGGCGACGCTTGTCGTCGAGCACCGTGTCCTCGGTCCAGCGTGACTGGAGGTCCTTGAGACCCTCCCGGCCTTGCATCAGCGATCCCTGCTCGGTCTCCGCCGTTAGTTCGCCATTGCGCATGATGTATTCGAGATGGGATTTGAGATGCCCGGCGTCTTTCGTGCGCCCAGTGATCTTGACCATCACCTCCGGCGCACGGCCGACGATCCGCTCGAGCCGCGCCCGCATCGCCGGCGTGACACTCTGAGGAGTGACCGGATCGGGAATATCGGCCTCGGACACGCGTGGCCGTCGCACCGGCGTCCGCCAGACATAGGAGATCGGCGGCAGGTCATCGAGCAGTTCCTGAGCGCCCTTCCCACTCATCAGCGGCCCTCCCAATACGTGCTGGTTCGATCCATGACCTCCTTCAGTTCGCCCTGAAGGACCTCGAGCGCGGCACGGGCCTCATCCAGTCCGGGCTTCAAGCCCCCGGCTGAACCGCCCTCGCCTGCGTTCGCCGCCCGCGCGATCTGATTGATGTTGCCGCCGATCCGATTGAGCTCGCGCGCGATCGACCGCAGCGCCTCGCGCTCGCCATCCGACTGCTGAGCCGGAGCACCAAGACGTGACCGCACCAGCGACGTAATCCACTGCGTCCGCGTCATCCCGCGCGCCGCCGCCATCTCACCAAGCTGACGCAGCTCGCTGTCCCGGAAACGCACCGTCACCTTCTGCGGTGCGCCAACCGCGACCGGCGCACGCTTCGAATCCGGCGCGCCAACGGCGCTTTCAAGCATCCGACGGATCAGCGCCGACTTGCCGCCCTCCGTCGCCGCAAGCGCCGCGAACTGCAGCGCCAACTCGTCCGAAACCCGCAACGTCAGCGTCGGCATCAGGGCGCACCCTCTCCGTAGCAAGAACCATCGACGCGCCACGGCGCGTCGCCACGCCAAACTGGCGTAATAATTCGCTGGCGGCAAGCCTATCCTGCACTAGGAACCTAACCAAAGACTCTCAACGATCCTCTTCGCTTAACGATTCGTGAAGGGGCTATGTTGGAAGAGCCGAAGCCGCGCACAGCAATCCCAAAAGACGGTGCAGCTGCCAGGTTAAGGAGCGCTGGGAGACGCGCCTCGTGGTTTAAACCACAAGGCCATGGACGAGATCGTCCGCCGCGCTGTTATGCTCAGCCGAGCGATACAGCCTCGATGCGCAAGGCACCGACGGCGACATCCTCGGCCGCGCCGTCCTCGAAAGCGACCCGGGCAAAACCGACGCCCGGCGTCGCGCTGCCGTCGAGGACCAGACAGCCGCGTCGCTTGCCGGCACGAACCCGCACAATCATCGACACGCTTGGACGCACGCCTGCCTGCGGCTGGGACGGAGCAGAAGCCCTCGCCCTGCGACCGGCTTCGCTATCGGACGTCGTCGGCCGCGCTGCGCCAGCATCCGCATGGTCCAGACCGCTGGCTTGAGCTTTCGCAGACGGAACGCTGGGCGATCGGATCGTCGAAGCAAACGCCCTCGCCTGCGCATCGGTAAAGCCGTTTCGATGTCCGACCTCACGCTGCACCAGCAATGGTTCCTGACGCCAGGCCTGGTAGAGTTCATAGACGGCACGGATTGAACTGGTGGCGAGCATCTCCTGCAGGAAGGGCGGCATCTTCGGTACCGCACCATAGCGCGAGACCCAGTCGCGTGGTTTGCCCAGACGCCGTGCGATCTCGGTTTGCGTCTCGCCCGCCTCGAGCCGTGCCGTGATGAAGCGTGCGATTTCGTTCGGGTTCAGGTCGTCGCGCTGAATGTTCTCGACCATCTGCGCGTACGGGTTTGCGGCATCGGCGTCCTGAACGAAGACGGGAGCTTCGGTGAGGCCTGCCACCTTCGCCGCGCGGTAGCGCCGCGCTCCCATGACGATGATAAAGCGGCCTGCCTGCTCCGAGCGGCGAACCACGATGGGTTGGAGCACGCCCTCGACCCGGACCGAGGCCGCGAGGTTCTGCAGTTCGTCCTCGGGAAACTCCTGCCGCGGCTGATCGGGATCCTCGTCGATCATCTCCAAGGCGACCTTGAGTGGCCGTCCATCGGAGGCGTTGCCGGCAGCAACCTCCGCAAGGTCCTTAAAACTCAGATCCAGCGCCATACCGCAATCCTCAGGCCATCTGCTCGACGATGCGCGACAGCACGGTGCGGATTTCGCGGCCGGCCTCCTGCGCCGAGCGCTTCTTCAGTGTCCAGACCGGCACGCCCTCCGCGACCGCCTCCGCATAGCCGTCACGCGCGACGATGTGGCCTGGAAAGACGTATTTGCCGGCCTCGCGCAGGAGCTGGTCGAGATGGACCCGTTGACGTGGTGACTTCGTGTTGAAGTTCGACGGCAGTAGTCCAAGGAATTTCATATCGGAACGGCCATAGCGCTGCTGCACGCCGATCACGGTCTGGAGCAGGCCTCTCACGCCCTTGACCGAGTAATCCTCGAGATAGATCGGCGATAAGACGTGGGTGGCGGCGACCAATGCGGCAACGCTGCGAAGGCCGAGAGAGGGCGGCGTGTCGATGACGCACACGTCGAAAGCCTCGCTGCCGGCACGCAGATTGTCCCGGAAGTTCTGGATGCCGGCCGCATCGCCGCGATCGACATCGGTGAGAGAACTGTCGGAGGCCGCGAGCGTGATGCCCTCAGCGCCGCCAGCGAGGGGCGCCCTGCCCGGTCGAAACAGCTCAGCGGCGGCGACCTCGCCACGATGACGTTTCATCGTGTCGGTCGCATTGCCTTGTGCGTCGACGTCGATCAGGAGCACGCGACCACCACTCTCGGCGATGTGCCAGGCGAGATGCACGGCCAGCGTCGTTTTCCCGACGCCGCCCTTCTGGTTGTTGATCACGATGGTCTTCATCAGGAATCCGACGTGCCGCTGATCCGGTGGCTCACTCTATGCGGGCACCTTCTGGCCGTCGATCGCGGCGACGAAATGACGGTGTGGTTCAAACCACACCGGCTCGGCAGGTAAGCCAGGGCGACATGCGAAAAGCCGGCCCGACGCGCGTGGCGTCAAACCGGCTGTTTCGATCGGTGATGCTCAGAACGGCAGAGCCGCCAGCTCGGCGGCGTGGACCACCGCCCAAGCCTCGGCTGCCGCGAAGTAGACCGCTTCAGCCTCGCTGCGATCCTGCTCGGTCAGGAATTCAACCTCGCGCTGCGCCTCGTGCCGCTCGCGCCGCGTCAGGCAGGCTGTGTTCAGTTCGGCCTTGAGCTCGGCAATCTGCTGATCAATCGGCATGGTCATGAGAACCTCCTTCGTCTCGAATGGACGAAGGCGCGCCACGCGTCGGTGGAGACCGGGTCAAGGATCGGCGCCAGCCGACCGCCGCAGGCGGCGCGTGGGGGAGCCGAAATGCGTCAGCATTTTGGGGGGACCGCGCGTCCTTGAGGCGGGCTCCGCCGGCCGTACCCTGGGCCGACCAGAGAGCCCCTCCAGCTCGCACGGGAAGCATCAGAAGAAGCGGCGTGGCGAGCGGAACGCGGAGAGGTGTGGTTTGAACCACAAACCGACGTCCAGCTCGGCTGCCGCGCCGACCAGTTGGCTATGGTTCAAACCAACAGACATGGCGAAGGCTCGCCCGGTCCGATCAGGGCGAGCCTTGCTCGTGTCACTCTCCGTTACGGCGATCGCCGGCGCAACCGCTCCGGGGCGGGTGCTATCCACAACAGCTTGGGCCCGTCCTACGGGGAGGTGCCAAATAGCTTTCCCAGTCCATAGCCTGATTCCAGGCTACCATAATAAGCTCATAGACTGATAATTGTGGCTATGTTATCATATTACAGACTGATGATTAAGTTCTAGAAACAGAGCGAAGTATGAACGAACCCACCCGACAGCATGCCCGTCAACGGCTCGACGACCGGCTCGGCCGTCTGAATCCAGTCGAGCGGTTCAAGGAACCGCCGAAGGGATGGATCAAAGCCATCCGTGAAGCACTCGGCATGACCGGCGTGCAATTCGCGCAGAGGCTCGGCGTGCGTCCACAGACGGCCGATGCCTTGGAGCGTTCGGAAGCGACCGGAGTCATCAAGCTGGCAACGCTACGGCGCGCCGCGGAAGCGCTCGACTGCACGCTGGTCTATGCGCTCGTTCCCAAAACGCCCTTGGAGCGTACCGTGAACGACCGCGCGCGCGCGATCGCCATACGCGACCTCGGCCGCGTCTCGCACAGCATGAAGCTCGAGGCCCAGGGCACCGGGGATGCCGATCTCGAAGCCCGGATTGAGGCCTATATCCGCGACACGCTGACCGAGCGCGATCTGTGGCGGCCGCTATGACGGATCTGTTCCAGGAACCGGAGGATGCCACCCCGCTTGACCCGTCAGAGCGCGATGGGCTGAAGCAGAGCTGGATCACCCATCGCCGCGACCTCAACGAGGCAGAACAGGCCAACATCGTGAACGGGGCGGTATGGGCACGCCGCCGGCGCGACACAAGTATCGCGTCGCTCCTGGCCGAGGAGTTCACGCGGGAACTGCACCGCCGCATGTTCGGCAATGTCTGGGCCTGGGCTGGCACCTACCGAACGACCCCACGCAATATCGGCATCGAGGCCTACCGCATTCCCCTCGAGCTGCTGTCTTTGTTCGACGACGCACGCTTTTGGGTAGACAACAAGACCTACGCCCCCGATGAAATCGCGCTGCGTTTGCATCACCGCCTGGTGTGGATCCATCCGTTTCCCAACGGCAACGGACGCCATGCCCGGCTCATGGCCGACCTGCTCATCGAACGCCTTGGCGGCGCTCCGTTCAGTTGGGGAGACGGCGGCCTGGCCGAGGTCGGCGCGTTACGCCGCGCCTATATCGACGCCTTGCAGGCAGGCGACCGGCATGACATCGCACCGCTGCTCGCCTTTGCCAGATCATGAACGCAAACGCCCCGACTTGTGGGAAGCGCAGCCCTTGTTCCCCGCATCAGGGGTGGAAGCGCCGGCTGCAGGTGTAACCGCTGCAGGGCGGGTGCTATCCACAACAGCCCGACCCGCAACGCGGAGGCTGTGGTTCAAACCAACAGGCATGACGAAAGGCTCGCCCGGTTCGATCCGGGCGAGCCTTGCTTCGCGTCATTCTCCGTTGCGGCGCCCGTTGGGGCGGGACCAGATGAGGCTGAAGGTCTCTGCGTCCTCATCGTCGAAGAGGTTGGCGTAGATCGGAGCGGTGAAGCTTGGATCGTCGAGCTTGAGGCTGAGATAGTCGCGGCCTTCGCCGGAGCGCTTGGTCCAGGCTGCACCGATCTCGACACGGCCTGCGTAGACGCGGTGGCTGGGGGCATTGTCGCTGGGCCTGCTAGCCTCGGGGACGATGCGGACGTTCTTGGTCTGGAGCGAAAGGGTGACAATTTCGCCGGTGAATTCGTTGGTGCCGGTGGACTTGAAGGTGCCGATGGTTGCCATGATCGTTCTCCTTGGTCTCTGTTTCCGAGCCCGCACCATTGCGGCCTCGATGGCGATCAAGAGGCCGGAGGCGATCGACGCGACATCGCTTGCGACCGCAGCGCAGCGGAGGATGGCACCTGACGCGTTTCTTGTTTCGCGAGGAATGACGGCGAGCCGGGGCCCCACGCGACCTGTCGCGTGGGGTGGATTCCGTCAGGGGAAGAAACACGTCAGGTGCCATTGACGCATAGGCGATCGAGGCCAAAGCCGACCTTCGGCCAGATCAGCCCATTGAAGAGGGCGTTATGGAGCGGTCGACCTGAAAGAGACGCCACATGGAGAACATTCCGACAGCTCGGTATGCATGTACACATCGCTACGACATCCGCTGACGAGATGACCCCCATGAGCTTGGCAGGAGCCATAAAGTACACGCGCTATCGTGGGCGCGCCTCGCGTGTGTAGGGCGGTGACAAAACCATCCAATGAAGCGCCGCGTTTTGTTGCAGCGCG
>QBLV01000033.1:0-1529 GCA_003241815.1 Hyphomicrobiales bacterium
TTGCCAATACGCTGGCGGCAAGGCTCTGACGGCTCAGCTCAGGGCAGCGTCTCCGTCAGCAATCGCTCGACGAATTCGCCGAGACCGACGGCGCGGCTGCGCTTGAGCCGCTCTGCGGCCAGAATCGAGCGCACCGCCTCATAGGCATTCTCGAGATCGTCGTTGACGATGACGTAGTCATAGACGGTCCAGCGCGCGATTTCCTCGCGGGCGTTGGCCAGGCGCTTGGCGATCACGTCGGGCGCATCTTCGGCGCGGCGCACCAGTCGCGAACGCAGCTCCGCCATCGAGGGCGGCAGGATGAAGATGCTCACGACATCCTCGCGGGCACGCTCCAGGATCTGCTGCGTACCCTGCCAGTCGATGTCGAACAGAACGTCGCGGCCGGCCTTCAGCGAGGCCTCGACCGGCTTGCGCGGTGTGCCATAGCCATTGCCGTGAACCTCGGCCCATTCGAGCAGTTCGTCGCGATCGCGCATCTGCTCGAAGGTTTCGCGGTCGATGAAGTGGTAATGCACGCCCTCGATCTCGGAGGGACGCTTGGCGCGCGTCGTCACCGAAATCGACAGGTCGAGATTGGTCTCGCTGGGCGACTTCGACAGCGTCCGCGTCAGTGTCGACTTTCCCGCGCCCGAAGGCGAGGACATGATCATGATCAGCCCGCGACGGGCCGGGCGCAGGACATCGGCCATCAGCACTCACTCCACATTCTGCACCTGCTCGCGCATCTGATCGACGACGGTGCGCAGCTCGAGCCCGATGCGCGACAGGCCGGCATCGCCCGCCTTGGCGCAGAGCGTCGAGGCCTCGCGACCGAATTCCTGCGACAGGAAATCGAGCTTGCGGCCGATTGGCCCGCCCTGCTCCAGCAGCAGGCGCAGCGCCGCCACATGGGCATGCAGCCGGTCGATCTCCTCACGAATGTCGGCCTTCACGGCCAGAAGCGCCGCTTCCTGATGCAGGCGCTGCGGGTCGAGCGCCTGACTCGCCTCCAGCAGCGCGCCGACCTGCGCCGCGATGCGCTCGCGAATCGCCTCGACGCCACGGGCGGGATGCTGATCGGCCTGCGTCGTCAGCGCGGCAATGGTCTCGAGATGACCGGAAAGGACAGCCTCCAGCGCCCGCCCCTCGCTGGCCCGCGCTTCCTTGAGGCCGAGAACGACCCCTTCCAGTCCCGCCAGCACCGGCGCCTCGATGGCGGTCAGGGCGTCCTCGCTGTCCTCGGAGAGTTCGATCACGCCGCGAATGCCGAGCAGCCCATCATAGGAGGGCGGACGCACGGTGTCGGAGGCCGGCAGGCGCGCTATGGCCTGAAGCAGCCCCGCCAGCGCTGCCTCGTTGATACGAGGGCGCGGCGGCCCCGCATCGCTGGTGACCTGCAGATTGACGTGGAGCGTGCCCCGCGCGAAGGCGCCGGTCAGGCGCTTGCGCGCAGCCTCGGCCAGAACCTCGAAGCCTGGCGGGACGCGCACACGGATATCGAGCCCGCGGCCGTTGACGCTGCGAATCTCCCAGGCCCAGGCGTGGAT
>QBLV01000033.1:1539-15427 GCA_003241815.1 Hyphomicrobiales bacterium
ATCCCCGCCGTGCCGGCGACGCGGGCAAAGCCCGTCAGGCTCTCGATGGCAATGATGTCTCGGTCTCCACCGCCTCAACGCGGCGGGACCGTAGTTGCGGGGGCAGCGTGGAGCAAGCGCGCGACCCTGCACTGCTGCAGGAAGGTGGGGACGGCATGCGCGCCGAATGTGTCAGGGCCGGAGCGCAGGAATCTGCTTGGGCGAGTTCAGGTCGAAGGTCTTGTTCAGCAGCGGGTCGCGCGGCGTTCCCTCCGAAGCATCGAAGGCGCGCACGCGAGCCCCTCCGGCCAGGCTTGCCCCCTGCTGGAGCGCGGGAGCGCCGGCACGGCGGTTGCCGGGGGTCGGCCAGGTCTCGATGGCCTCGCCCTCGGCGGGCTGGGCCCCGGGAGCCTCGCTGCGCGTGTCGGGAGCCGGTGGCGGCTCGATCTTGTCGACGGAGGCTTCGGCCGGCGGCTTGCCCGGCTCGCGCCGTCCGGCCTCGAGCTGGCGCCAGCGAGCGACATTCCGGTTGTGCTGTTCGAGCGTCTCCGCGAACGCATGCCCACCGCTGCCGTCGGCGACGAAATAAAGGTCCTTGGTGCGCGAATGATTGACCACGGCCTCCATGGCCGCGCGGCCCGGATTGGCGATCGGACCCGGCGGCAGGCCGTCGATGACATAGGTGTTGTAGGGCGTCGCCTGCGTGATCTCGGTGCGCAGAATCGAGCGGCCGAGCGTGCCCTTGCCGCCGACGATGCCGTAGACGATCGTCGGATCGGATTGCAGCTTCATTCTGCGATTCAGCCGGTTGATGAAGACGCCCGCGACGCGGGGCCGCTCGTCGGCGCGGCCGGTCTCCTTCTCGACGATCGAGGCCAGCACGACAAGTTCCTGCGGAGTCTTGATCGGCAGATCGGCGGGCTTACGCTCCCAGATCCGGGCGAGCACGGCGCGCTGATCGCGCGTCATACGGTCGATGATCGCCTGCCGGCTGAAGCCACGCGGAATCCGGTAGGTGTCCGGCAGGATCGAGCCTTCGCGCGGAACCTGAATGATGTCGCCGGTCAGCAGCTCATTATCGCGCAGCCGCGCCACGATCTGCTCGCTGGTCAGCCCTTCCGGCACGGTGATCGAATGTTCTACGACCTTGCCGTCGGCGATGATGTCGAGAATATCGGCCTGGCTGGCGCGCGCCTTGAACAGATATTCGCCAGCCTTGAGCTTGGTCCAGTTGCCGCTCACCAGAGCCGAGATACGGAATGCCCAAGGGTGCTCGATCATGCCCTCGCGCTGCAGCAGATCGGCGATCTCGGTCAGTCCACTGTCCTTGGGAATGATCAGGACCCGATCGTTCGCGAGCGGACCAGGCGCACGGCTCTGGCCGCCGACCATGGCGATGCCTGCCCCGGCAAGCCCCGCCACGACCAGCACCGCCGTGAACAACCCGCTCATCATCGCGATGAAGGGGCTGCTGCGCCGACGTCGGCGCGCCTTCGGCGGTGGCGCCGGCGGCGCGACCGGCTTCAACGCCTCGCTGGGGCTTTTCGGGGCGACGCGGGGCGAATGATTCACGACTGTAGCGCTCGCAATTCGGACATCATCACGGCACGCGACGATTCGGCCAGACGGACACACCCGTGAACCGGTGGCACTGGGCAGACCGCCAACGCAGTAAAACCGGATTCACGACGCCTGTGGAAGCAGAATGCGCGTTGCCGCAGGATGAGCGCACTCTACCCAACATTATGGCGAAAGCGCGCTGACCGAAGCCGCTCAGGCGCCATCGACGTAACGCCGCATTACCAGCGAGGCGTTCGTGCCGCCGAAACCGAAGGAGTTCGACAGAACGACGTCGATCTTTCGCTTGCGTGCGACATGCGGGACGAGATCGAGGTCGGTCTCGACGGAAGGATTGTCGAGATTGATCGTCGGCGGAGCGATCTGGTCGCGGATCGCCAGGATCGCGAAAATCGCCTCGACCGCCCCAGCGGCCCCGAGCAGGTGACCCGTCGCCGACTTCGTCGACGACATCGCAGGCTTTTTGGGGGCATTTGCGAGCAGGCGCTCGGCGGCGCGCAGCTCGATCTCGTCGCCGAGTTGGGTCGAGGTGCCATGCGCGTTGATGTAGTCGAGTTCGGAAGCAGGGATGCCGGCCCGCTTCAGCGCCATCGACATGCAGCGATAGGCGCCATCGCCATCCTCGGCCGGCGAGGTGATGTGATAGGCATCGCCCGACATGCCGTAGCCGACGATTTCGGCATAGATGCGCGCTCCGCGCGCCAAAGCGTGCTCGAGTTCCTCGAGCACCACGACGCCGGCGCCCTCGCCCATGACGAATCCGTCCCGGTCCTTGTCGTAGGGACGCGAGGCCTTCTCGGGCGTGTCGTTGAAATCTGTGGAGAGCGCGCGGCAGGCGCAGAAGCCTGCGATGCCGAGACGGTTGATTGCCGATTCAGCGCCGCCCGCGACCATGACCTCGGCATCGCCGAGCGCGATCATGCGCGAGGCGTCGCCGATGGCGTGCGCGCCGGTGGAGCATGCCGTCACGACCGAATGGTTCGGCCCTTTCAGGCCGTGTTCGATCGAGACATAGCCCGCTGCGAGATTGCTCAGACGGCCCGGAATGAAGAAGGGAGAGAGACGCCGTGGACCGCGCTCCTTCAACAGGATCGAGGCCTCGTAAATTCCCCCGAGACCGCCGATGCCGGACCCGATGGCGACGCCGGTCGCGATCTGGTCCTCGTAGCTCTCGGGCTTCCACTTCGCGTCGGACAGCGCCTGCCTGGCCGCAGCCATGGCAAAAACGATGAAATCGTCGACCTTGCGCTGCTCCTTGGGCTCCATCCAGTCGTCTGGATTGAAGGTGCCGTTCGAGCCGTCGCCACGCACGATATTGCAGGCGACGCGCGCCGGCAAATCGCTGCAATCGAAGCTGGTGATGGGGCCGGCGCCACTGGCGCCGGCAAGGATACGCGACCAGGTCAGCTCGACGCCGCTAGCGAGCGGCGTCACCATGCCAAGACCGGTCACGACGACGCGTCGCATCGGGAGACTGTGTGAAACCATGGTGCTCTGCTGCAGCCAACCGACCGATAAGTCGATCAGGCGGTCTTCGACAGGAACTTGACGGCGTCGCCGACGGTCACGATCGTCTCGGCGGCATCGTCGGGGATCTCGACGCCGAACTCTTCCTCGAACGCCATCACGAGCTCGACCGTATCGAGGCTGTCGGCCCCGAGATCCTCAATGAAATTGGCGCCATCCACGACCTTCTCAGGCTCGACGCCGAGATGCTCGACCACGATCTTCTTCACGCGCTCGGCGACATCGCTCATGGGTCTTTTCCTTAACAATTGAAAACAAGCGACGCTGGATCGCGCCGCATAGAGGAACCGTAACTCCTGAATCCCACCTCACCGAGACAGTGTCGATGGGTCGGAACTCGAAGCCTGCACAAACGCAACAACCGGGTTCCCGTCAAGTCCCCCGATCCCTGCGTCGCAATCCGACGGCGCTAGTTAACACACGCGATGATGGCTGGCGAGAGTGCCCGACCGAGCGACGGCTTTGTCTAGAAACCGTCGCAACGTGTTCATATCATTGTCATTCCGCCGTTGACATGGAGGGTCTGCCCCGTGACATAGGCGGCTTCGCTGCTGGCAAGGTAGGCCACGGCGGCCGCAATGTCGGCACCGGAGCCAAGACGACCCATCGGCACGTCGGAGAGAATGCTCTCCCGCTGTTTTTCGTTCAGCGCGTGAGTCATCGGTGACTCGATAAAGCCCGGCGAGACGACGTTGACGGTGATGTTGCGGCTGGCGACTTCGGCGGCAAGCGCCTTCGACATGCCGATCAGGCCGGCCTTCGAGGCGGCGTAATTGCCCTGCCCGGGATTGCCAGTGGTGCCGACGACGGAGCCGATCGAAATGATGCGGCCATAACGCCGGCGCATCATCGACTTCACGGCTGCGCGCGAGAGCCGGAAAGCTGCCGTCAGGTTCACCGCGATGACGCTGTCCCAATCCTCGTCCTTGAGACGCAGGAAGAGGTTGTCTTTCGTCACGCCGGCATTGTTCACCAGAATGTCGAGACCGCCCAGCTTCTCTTCCGCTGCGGGCACGAGGGCCTCGACCGAATCCTTGTCGGCCAGATTGCAGGGCGTGATTGCGACCCGCTCACCCAACTCGGCGGCAAGCGCCTCGAGCGCCTCTGTACGCGTGCCCGAGAGCGCGACGCTGGCCCCCTGTGCATGAAGCACGCGCGCAATCGCGCCACCGAGGCCGCCGGTCGCCCCGGTGACCAGGGCCTTCCTGCCGGTCAAATCAAGCATCGTCTCTCCCTTTCGGCGTTCTGCCGTTTTTTACCCGTTCAGGGTCTTGTCACCATTCAGGCTCTTGTAACCTGCGATATCGTCCGCCGTTCCCACCGAGATCGGCGTCGCGCCCGCGGCGATGCGCTTGACCAGCCCGGCCAGGACCTTGCCGCTCCCGACTTCGACGAAGCGCGTCACGCCGGCCGCCGCCATCGCCTCGACGCATTCGCGCCAGCGCACGGTGCCCGTCACCTGTGCCACCAGCGAAGCCCGGATCGCGTCGGGGTCGCTGAGCGGGGCCGCCCCGACATTGGCCATCACCGCGACGACGGGCGCTCGCATCGCAACCTGCGCCAGCGCCGCCTGCATGGCCTCCGCCGCCGGCTGCATCAGTGTGCAATGGAAAGGTGCCGAAACCGGGAGAAGCATGGCACGCCTGACCCCACGCTCGCCCGCAAGCACGATCGCGCGGTCGATCGCAGTCTTGGCACCCGACAGAACCACCTGCCCGCCGCCATTGTCGTTGGCGACCTGGCAGACCTGGCCCTGTGCCGCGTCCGCCGCGATGGCGCGCGCTGGATCGAGTTCCACCCCAAGTAAAGCCGCCATGGCGCCCTCGCCCGGCGGTGCGGCCTTTTGCATCGCGTCGCCGCGGATACGCAGGAGCCTCGCCGCATCGGCGATGCTGAAGGTGCCAGCGGCCGCGAGCGCCGAATACTCGCCCAGTGAATGCCCGGCGACGAAGGCCGCATCGCGCGCCAGGTCCAGCCCGGCCTCCGATTCGAGCACGCGGATGACCGCGAGACTCACCGCCATCAGGGCCGGCTGGGCGTTGGCCGTGAGTGTCAGTTCGTCGAGCGGCCCCTCCCACATCACCGTCGAGAGCTTTTGCGACAGCGCCGCATCGACCTCGTCGAAGACGGCCTTCGCAACCGGGAAGGTCTCGGCCAGGGCCTTGCCCATGCCCACGGCCTGGGAACCCTGGCCGGGAAAGATGAACGCGGTCGTCATGCGGCAAGCCTCGAATTCAAACGTTTTGAGCGAATTCACGGCGCTGTCACACTGCCTATGACCCCAAGTCAAGCGCCGAGGCCAGATTTTCGCTGCCAGAACGGCTCGAATGCATGAATTTGATTGCATGGCCAAGCCTTAGCCTGTAACGACCGCCTCCTGTTTGTTCGGCCGGAGGCTGAACGGATGGCAGTGCGCGCTCACCGTCTTCGAGATCGCTCCGCAGGCTCTTAATTCCGGGCCGTCATCCCGTGTCTCCGCCTTCGATGAAATCCTGTCGGGCCTTATCCAGGGCTCGGAGGGCTCCGCGCCGAACGAAACAGGGTGAAACAGGAAGGCCAACCATGGCATTGTACGAGCATGTTATGCTCGCGCGACAAGACGTCAGCGCGCAGCAGGTCGAGACTCTTGTCGAGACGTTCAAGGGTATCATCGAGGCGAATGGCGGCTCCGTCCCCAAGGTCGAGTACTGGGGCGTCAAGTCGCTGGGCTATCGCATCAAGAAGAACCGCAAGGCGCATTATTCGCTGCTGAACATCAACGCCCCCTCCGCCGCCGTGCTGGAGATGGAGCGCCAGATGCGCATCAACGAAGACGTGCTGCGCTTCATGACCATCAAGGTCGAAGAGCTCGAGGAAGGCCAGTCGGCCATGCTCCAGAAGCGCGACCGCGATGACCGTGGCGATCGGGGCGACCGCTTCGACCGTCCCGGCGGCGGCGACCGTTTCGACCGTGGCGGCGATCGTGGCGCCCCGCGTCGCGACCGCCCGCGTCGCGACGACGAAGGCACCGAAACCACAACCGGCGCGGAGGCCTGATCCATGTCGACTGCATCTGCTGGCGCACGCCGCCCCTTCTTCCGCCGCCGCAAGTCCTGCCCCTTCTCGGGCGAGGGCGCTCCGAAGATCGACTACAAGGATGTGCGCCTGCTCTCGCGCTACATCTCCGAGCGCGGCAAGATCGTGCCGTCGCGCATCACGGCGGTTTCTGCGAAGAAGCAGCGCGAACTCGCCCAGGCGATCAAGCGCGCCCGCTTCCTCGGCCTGCTGCCCTACGTCATCCGCTGAGCGGATGTGAGAGCCCCGGCGGCAAGCGATCGCCGCCGGGGCTCTCGCCCAAGTTTGACCGCCTGAATTCCACCAGTCGCCCTGCGGTGAAACTCCGCCGGGTCCGTTGAGGCGATATGCCTCTCACCCTGCCCGGCCGTTTCGGCCTGGGAGCAGCGGGACAGCAGGACGAAGTATGATATCGTTAGTCGGCATCGGCGCGGGCCTCGTTGCGGCCCTGCTCTTTTCAGTGGTGATCACCGGATCGCCGCTGGCCGTGTTGTTGTATTCTGCCGCCCCCCTGCCGATCTTCATCGCCGCTTTGGGCTGGAACCATCGCGCCGGGCTGTTCGCGGTCGCCGCTGGTGCCATCGCGGTTACCATCGCGCTGAGCCTGCCGGCCGGCTTCGCCTTTGCATTCATCATCGCGCTGCCGGCCTGGTGGATCGCCTATCTGGCACTGCTGGCGCGCACCGACGACACGGGCAAGGCGGAGTGGTATCCGCTCGGCAGCCTGATGGTCTGGATCGCTGCGACCGCGACCATGGCGACCGTCGCCAGCGCGCTGATGATGACCACGGATTACGAGGCCTATCGCTCGGTGATCGCCCGCATCGTTGAGAATCTGCTGGCCGAAATGGTTCGCAGCAAGATGCTCAACCTGCCGGAAGGCACCACCCAGGCCGAGCTCGCCGCGAGCATCACGCCGCTGCTGGTGCGGGCCGTGCCGCTCGGCATCGGCGCATCGATCGTCACGACGATCACCGCCAATCTCTGGCTCGCCGCGAAAACCGTGCAGCTGTCCGGCCGCCTGCCGCGCCCCTGGCCCTTCATCCCTTCGACGACGCTGCCGCGTCAGGCGCTGCTGCTGCTGGTGGCGGGTCTCGCCACGGCCGCGCTTGACGGCTTCATCGGGCTGGCAGGCGTCGCCCTGGTCGGCGCTCTGCTCGCCACCTTCATGTTCTCCGGCCTTGCGATGCTGCACGACCTTTCGCGCGGCCAGACCTGGCGTACGCCGATGCTGATCAGCGTCTATGTCGCGCTTGTCGTGATGCAGGCCGTGCTGACGCCGCTGCTGGCGCTCGCCGGCATGATCGACAGCCTTCTTGGCCTGCGCAAGCGGGCCGCGCTGCCACCGCCCCCGGCCAATTCCTGATTTGCCTACAAGACCTGAAACACCAACCGATCCCAAAAAGGAGAAAAGACCATGGAAGTGATCCTGCTCGAACGCGTCGCCAAGCTCGGCCAGATGGGCGAAGTCGTCCGCGTCCGCGACGGCTTCGGCCGCAACTACCTCCTCGCCCGCGGCAAGGCGCTGCGCGCCACCGAGGAAAACAAGAAGCGCTTCGAAGGCCAGAAGATCGAGCTCGAGACCCGCAACCTTGAGCTGAGGTCCGAAGCCGAGACGGTCGCCGAGACGCTGAACGGCCACTCGATCGTGATCCTGCGCCAGTCGGGCGAGTCCGGCGTGCTCTATGGTTCGGTGTCGACCCGCGACATCGCCGAGTCGCTGACCACCGACGGCTTCCACGTCGCCCGCAGCCAGGTCACGCTGAACGCCCCGATCAAGACGCTCGGCCTGCACACCGTTCCCGTCGTGCTGCATCCGGAAGTCTCGGTCACGGTCACGGTCAACGTGGCCCGTTCGGCCCAGGAAGCCGAGCGCCAGGTGCGCGGCGAGAACGTCACCGCCCGTGAGGAGTTCGACCTCGACGATCTCGGCCTCGAGGTCGGCGCAGCGCTGGCGGAAGCCGGCGAAGACGATCGCTGAGACCAGAATCACGGCCGTAAAAACCATGGGCGTCGCGAGCAATCGCGGCGCCCTTTTTTCATGAGCGCGAGTTCGTGGGTGTGATCGCGTCACATGTCCCAGGGTTGATGATCGTCAGCCCCGTGTCTTTGAAATCCCCGACATTGCGCGTTGCCAGACGGCCGCCATTGACCAGCGCGATAACGGCGATCATCCCGTCGGCGCCAGACATCTGAATGCCCCGCCGCGCCGCCTGCCCCATGAGTTCGCCATAAATCAGCGCCGCTTCTTCGGCGAATGGGAAGATGCGACCGGCGAAACGCCGTCGTAACGTGTGAAGGCCGCCTTCCAGCCTTTTGGCGCGCTCGTCGGGCCTGATCTTCTGGATGCCGAAGGCGACCTCCGCGATCACCACGGATGAAAGCGCAAGTTCGGCGTCATGACGCGCAAGCCACGCTTCGACCTAGCGCGTGGGTACGATATTCAGGGTCTCCGAGATAACATTCGTATCGACGAAGATCACAGATCGATGCCGGGATGCGGTTTGCGATTTTCCTGAATGATGGCTTCCAGATCGATATCCGTGCCGGCTTCAGCACGCAGCCGCGCGTAGAACTCGGCTGCAGGCTCTCGTCCCGTCTCCCGCGCCTCGTAAAGTTCCAAAGCGCGTTCGACGACGCTTGCTACCGTGCGCTTCTCGCGCTGGGCAAGCCGATGCGCGATGTCGCGGGCTCGCGCTGCGGACGGAGAGTTGTGGTTCGGCCATGGGCAGCACCTCCCGGGAGCAATCTCAAAATACGTCCTGCAGCGCCTGCCATCAAGATGGCTGGACGGCAGCGACGGCTGTCAATTCCCATCGGCATTTCGGGAGAGTCTGTGGACAGCGGGCAGAGATCCGGCTAATTGTTGCGTTCATTCTTTGTTCCCGTTCCGCGCTAGGCCCGTTTTGACCTATCGAGAGCCATGGCCACAGCAACCGCCCTCGTCACCCGTCTCGAAACCCGCGAGGCCGAGTATCGCGTCCAGCCTCACAACATCGAGGCGGAGCAGGCGCTGCTTGGCGCGATCCTGGTCAACAACGACGCCTTCTACCGCGTCTCGGACTTTCTTCTGCCCGACCATTTCTTCGAGCCGATCCACCAGCGCGTCTTCGAGCTGACCTCGAGCCTGATCCGGGCGGGCAAGATCGCAACGCCGATCACGCTGAAGACCTTCGTTGGCGAGATGGATCTCGGCGGCATCACCGCCTCGCAATATCTCGCCCGCCTCGCGGCCGAGGCGACGACCGTCATCAATGCCGGCGATTACGGTCGCACGGTCTACGACCTTGCGATCCGCCGGCAGTTGATCGGCGTCGGCGAGGATCTGGTCAATGTCGCCTACGACGCGCCCGTCGAGATGGCCCCGCGCGAGCAGATCGAGGAGGCCGAGCGCAAGCTTTATGAACTCGCTGAAAAGGGCCGCTACGAGGGCGGCTTCCAGAAGTTCGACGGGGCGCTGTTCACCGCCATCGAGATGGCCGCCAACGCCTATCAGCGTGCCGGCGGCCTGTCGGGCCTCTCGTCGGGGCTGCGCGATCTCGACCATCGCATGGGCGGGCTTCAGAACTCGGATCTGATCGTGCTTGCCGGCCGCCCAGCCATGGGCAAGACATCGCTGGCCACCAACATCGCCTTCAACATCGCCAAGGCCTGGCGCGGCGAACGCCAGACCGACGGCACGATCAAGACGGTCGATGGCGGTATCGTCGCTTTCTTCTCGCTCGAAATGTCGGCCGACCAGCTGGCGACGCGTATCGTCGCCGAGCAGTCGGGCATCTCATCCTACAAGATCAGGCAGGGCCGCATCACCGAGGCCGATTTCGCCAAGCTGACCGATGTCGCGGCGCAGATCGAAAAGCTGCCGCTCTATATCGACCAGACCGGCGGCATCTCGATCGCCCAGCTCGTCGCCCGCGCCCGCCGGCTGAAGCGCCAGAAGGGCCTCGACGTCCTATTTATCGACTATCTGCAGCTGCTTTCGGGCTCGGCCAAGAACGGCCAGAACCGCGTGCAGGAGCTGACCGAGATCACGACCAGTCTCAAGGCGCTGGCCAAGGAACTGGCCGTTCCGATCGTCGCGCTCTCGCAGCTCTCGCGTCAGGTCGAGAGCCGCGACGACAAGCGCCCGCAGCTCTCCGACCTGCGTGAATCCGGCTCGATCGAGCAGGACGCCGACGTCGTGATGTTCGTCTACCGCGAGGAATACTACCTCAAGGGCAAGGAGCCGCGTCCCGGCACCGAAGAACACAACAAGTGGCAGATCGAGATGGAGGCCGCCCATGGCGTCGCCGAGCTGATCATCGGCAAGCAGCGCCATGGCCCCACCGGCGCGATCGCGCTGCAGTTCGACGCCGAGGTGACGCGGTTCTCCGATCGCGCCGACGACATGCGACTCCCGGACCGCGAATGACGATGTTCGATACACCCGAATCCCAAACCGCCGGGGCCACGCTGACGATCGATCTCGGTGCGCTGGTCTCCAACTGGCGCGCGCTGAGCGGGCTCGCGGGCACGGGCCGGGCCGCCGCCGTGGTCAAGGCGGACGCCTATGGCATCGGCATCGAACCGGCCGTCACCGCGCTGGCCCAGGGCGGCTGCGACAGTTTCTTCGTCGCGCATGTCTCGGAAGGCATCCGGGCCCGCGCGGTTGCCCCCGATGCCACCGTCTATGTGCTGAACGGGCTCCTGCCCGGCACATGCGACGCCTATGCCGCGCATCGGCTGTCCCCGGTGCTGGGCTCGCATGACGAGTTGCTCGAATGGGTCGCTTTCCGCGAGGGCGGAGCGGCGGTCGCGCCTGCCGCCCTGCATGTCGACACGGCCATGAACCGTCTGGGCCTTTGGCAGGGCGAAGGCCTGAGCCTGGCGCGCGAGCGCAAGGATACGATCGATGCGGCCGGAATTGGCCTCGTGATGACGCATTTCGCTTCGTCGGAGGACGTCAACGACCCGGCCAATGCGCGCCAGATCGCGGCCTTCTCCCATATCGTGGAGGCACTGCCCGGCGTTCCCGCCTCGATCAAGAATTCGTCCGGCCATTTCCTTGAGGACTGCCCCTCCTATCAGCTGACGCGGCCCGGATACGCGCTCTATGGCGGAAATCCAACGCCTGGACGGCAAAACCCGATGAAGCCGGTGGTCGGGCTGACGGCGCGGATCATCCAGTTGCGCGACGTCGAAGCGGGCATGCAGATCGGCTATAACGGCCGCTGGACGGCCAAGGGGCGGCGCCGGCTCGCCACGATCTGTCTGGGCTATGCCGACGGATATCCGCGCAATGCGAGTGCTCCCGAGGGAACGAGCGGCGGTTTCGCGCTGGTCGACGGCGTCACCTGCCCTTTCGTCGGCACCGTCTCGATGGATCTCATCATCGTCGACGTGACCGATGCGCCTCCCGCAGCCTGCAAGCGCGGCGCGGCGGTGACGCTGATCGGCGGCGCGCTCGACCTCGAATCCGTCGGGGCCGGCGCGAAGACCATCGGCTACGAGATCCTCACCAGCCTCGGCCGGCGCTACACCCGCCGCTATGTCGGGCTTTAGATGACTGGCCGTCCGCGCGTCATGCTTGGGCTCGACCCGAGCATCTGCTGGAGGAGATTCTCGGGTCTGCGCTTCGCTTCGCCCGAGAATGACGGCTGATGGCCAAGCGCGGTCCCACCTATACCTGCCAAGCCTGCGGAGCTGTGTATCACCGCTGGCAGGGCAAATGCGATTCCTGCGGGACCTGGTCGTCGCTCTCAGAGGAGGCGCAGGCGGCACCGGTTCCCGGCGGGCGCAGTTCCGGCGGCAAGCCGCGCGGCCGCGTCTTCGCGCTGGAGAGCCTGAAGGGCGACACGCAGGACGCACCGCGCATCGTCTCCGGCATCGGCGAGCTCGACCGCGTCACCGGCGGCGGCTTCGTGCCTGGCTCGGTGATGCTGATCGGCGGCAATCCCGGCATCGGCAAATCGACGCTGCTGATGCAGGCCTGCGCCGCACTCGCCTCGGCGGGGCGCCGCGTCGTCTATGTCTCGGGCGAGGAATCGACGGGCCAGGTGCGCCTGCGTGCAGAGCGCATGGGCCTGGCCGATGCGCCGGTCGATCTCGCTGCCGAGACCAATGTCGAGGACATCATCGCAACCCTGGGCCAGGGCACCCGCCCTGCCCTGGTGGTGATCGATTCAATCCAGACGATGTGGTCGGGCGAGGTCGAGAGCGCGCCGGGCACCGTGACGCAGGTGCGCGGCTCGGCGCAGGCGCTGATCCGCTACGCCAAGACCAGCGGCGCCTGCATGATTCTGGTCGGCCACGTCACCAAGGACGGCCAGATCGCCGGGCCGCGCGTGGTCGAGCACATGGTCGATGCAGTGCTCTCCTTCGAGGGCGAAGGCGGGCATGCCTTCCGCATCCTGCGCGCCCAGAAGAACCGCTTCGGCGCGACCGACGAGATCGGCGTCTTCGAGATGACGGGTATGGGTCTTTCCGAAGTGTCCAACCCGTCCGCGCTTTTCCTCGCAGGGCGGGATCAGGCTGCCCCCGGAGCCGCCGTCTTCGCCGGCATCGAGGGCACGCGGCCGGTGCTGGTCGAAATCCAGGCTCTTGTCGCGCCGACCTCGCTCGGCACGCCGCGCCGCGCCGTCGTCGGCTGGGAGAACAGCCGGCTTGCCATGGTGCTGGCCGTGCTGGAAACGCATGGCGGCCTTCGGCTGGGACAGCACGATGTCTATCTCAATGTCGCTGGCGGTTTGCGGGTGAACGAACCGGCCGCAGATCTTGCCGTGGCGGCAGCGCTGGTCTCGTCGCTGACCGGTGCGATCCTGCCGTCGGAATCGGTCTATTTTGGCGAGATCGCCCTGTCGGGCGCGATCAGGCCGGTTTCGGTGGCCGCGGCGCGCCTGCGCGAGGCCTCCAAGCTCGGCTTCGAGTCAGCCCTGATGCCGTCAGGCGGCGCTGATACCGGGGACGGGGGCGGGCTTGAGCTTCGGCGATTCGGCCATGTCACGGAACTCGTTGCGGATATCGCATCCCGGGCACCTCGCAGAGATGTGAAATGACGGCGTCGCAATAGTGACGCAGACGCCCTGAGCGCGTATAGCAAAGCCCATGCGGCCAGCCGATCTGTTGCAGGCCATTCCGAGACCATAACAAAGCGGCTCAACCAATGCCTGTCACCATCCTCGATCTCGTCGTCGTCGGCGTGGTTCTGATCTCGGCATTGCTGGCCGCCGTGCGCGGGCTAACGCGCGAGGTGCTCGCGATCGCCTCCTGGGCCGCGGCTGCGGCCGTCGCTTGGGTGTTTCACCCGCAGATGCTGCCGATCCTGAAGCAGTACATCCCCAACGACACGATCGCGCTGATCGCCTCGATCGCCTCGCTGTTTCTCGTAACGCTGATCGTGGTCTCGCTGGTGACGGCGCGGATCTCCGATTTCGTTCTCGATTCGCGCATCGGCGCTCTCGACCGCACGCTCGGCTTCGTTTTCGGCGCGGCCCGCGGCGTGCTCCTCGCCGTCATCGGCTATCTCTTTTTCGCAGCGCTGATGGGCGACAAGAACATGCCGGTTTGGGCCAGGGATGCCAAGGCCAAGCCCATGCTCGAGGAAACCGGGCGCACGCTGTTGACCATGCTGCCGCAGGACGTCAACGCCGATTTCGTCAAGAACCTGCTGAAGCCGAAGACCGGTTCGGAGCCGACCGAGGCGCCGGCCGAGGAGCCGCGCCAGCCGGCCAATCCCACCGCCGACCCGCAGCGTCGCACCGAAGTGCCCAAC
>QBLV01000033.1:15437-25712 GCA_003241815.1 Hyphomicrobiales bacterium
TGCAGCGCGCCATCGACGCCACCCGCCCGACGACGCCTGCCCCAACCCGTCCCTAATTCGCGCGTAAAGACTTAATCCGTCCCCTGCGCATGGAGCCTGAGATGATCTCGACGACCGAGACTGAGGCCGCTTTCGACCCCTATGCCGACCGTCTGCGGGAGGAATGCGGCGTGTTCGGCATCTTCGGCCATGCCGACGCTGCGGCGCTGACCGCGCTCGGCCTGCATGCGCTCCAGCATCGCGGCCAGGAGGCGGCAGGCATCGTCTCCTTCGACGGTTCGCGCTTCCAGTCGGAACGGCGTCTCGGCCTCGTCGGCGATGCCTTCTCGGAAGCCTCGGTCATCAAGAAGCTCCAGGGCAAGCAGGCGATCGGGCATGTGCGCTACTCGACCACCGGCGAGACCATCCTGCGCAATGTCCAACCGCTGTTTGCCGAACTGCATGGCGGCGGCTTCGCGGTGGCTCATAACGGCAACCTGACCAACGGGCTGACACTGCGTCGCAACCTCGTGCGCGACGGCGCGATCTACCAGTCGACCTCCGACACCGAAGTGCTGCTGCACCTGGTCGCGCGCAGCCGGAAGCCGCGCTTCATCGAGCGCTTCGTCGAAGCAATCCGCCAGATCGAAGGCGCCTACGCCTTCGTCGGCATCACCAACAAAAAGCTGATCGGCGTGCGCGATCCGCTCGGCATCCGCCCCCTCGTGCTGGGCGAACTCGACGGCGCGCCGATCCTGACCTCCGAGACCTGCGCGCTCGACATCATCGGTGCCAGGTTCATTCGCGAGATCGAGAACGGCGAGGTTGTCGTCATCTCGGAGAGCGGCATCGAGAGCCACAAGCCCTTCCCGGCGACCCCCGAGCGACCCTGCATCTTCGAGTACATCTATTTTGCCAGGCCCGATTCGATCGTGAAGGGCCGCAGCATCTACGAGCGCCGCAAGGCGATGGGGGCACAGCTCGCGGCCGAAGCACCGGCGAATGCCGACGTCATCGTGCCCGTACCCGATTCCGGCGTTCCCGCCGCGCTCGGCTTCTCCCAGGCAAGCGGCATTCCCTTCGAGCTCGGCATCATCCGCAACCACTATGTCGGCCGCACCTTCATCGAGCCGACGCAGAAGGTCCGCGAGCTCGGCGTCAAGCTGAAGCACTCTGCCAACCGCTCGGTCGTCGAGGGCAAGAGCATCGTCCTGGTCGATGATTCGATCGTGCGCGGCACGACCTCGTTCAAGATCGTGAAGATGATGCGCGAAGCCGGCGCCAGGGAGGTGCATTTCCGCATCTCCTCGCCGCCGATCACCCATCCAGACTATTACGGCATCGACACGCCCGACCGCGAGAAGCTGCTCGCCGCCACCCATACGCTGGAAGAGATGCGCCAGTTCGTCGGCGCGGATTCGCTGGCCTTCCTCTCGGTAGACGGACTTTATCGTGCCATGGGCCATGAACGACGCGACCCGGTCCGGCCGCAATTCACCGACCATTGCTTCACCGGCGATTATCCGACCTTGCTGACCGACGTGATCGGCGAGAGCGCCAAGCAGCAGATTTCGCTGCTGGCCGAAGCCGGCTGAACTGACGCCGATCCCCTCCACAGCCCCATCCTGAGGAGCCGCGAAGCGGCGTCTTGAAGGATGCTCCAGATCTTTCCAGAGCCTCCTGGAGCATCCTTCGAGACGCGCCTGCGGCGCTCCTCATGATGAGGGCTGAGGGTACTGGCATGAGGACAAATGGATGACCAAACCATTGGAAGGGCGCGTCGCGCTCGTCACCGGCGCCTCGCGCGGCATCGGCCGGGCGGCGGCACTCGCTTTCGCTGAAGCCGGCGCCCATGTCGTCGCGCTCGCCCGTACCAGCGGCGCGCTCGAGGAACTCGACGACGAGATCCGCGCGATCGGCGGTGCTGCCACGCTGGTGCCGCTCGATCTGAGCGACGCGCCCGCGATCGAGAAGCTCGGGCCCGCTTTGCTGCAACGCTGGGGCAAGCTCGACATCCTGCTCGCCAATGCCGGCATTCTCGGCCCGCTTTCACCGCTGACCCACGCCTCGCCGAAGGAATGGGCCAAGGTCTTCGACACGAACGTCACCGCCAACTGGCGCCTGCTGAAATCGCTCGAGCCGGGGCTGCAAGCGTCAGACGCCGCCCGCGTCATCCTGATGTCCTCGGGCGCGGCGCATAAATGCCTGGCCTACTGGGGGCCCTATTCGATCTCCAAGGCCGCTGTCGAGGCGATGGGGCGCACCTATGCCGCCGAGACCGCAACGACGCCGCTGAAGGTGATGATGGTCAATCCCGGGCCGCTGCGCACCCGGATGCGGGCCGAGGCGATGCCGGGCGAGGATCCGCTGACGCTCAGGACGCCGGAGGATCTGGCCCCGCATCTGGTCGCGATCGCCTCGCCGGACTGGGCCGAGAGCGGCAAGATCTTCGACTTCCCGCAGGGCAAGGTGCTGACGCCGCAGATGCCGGTCTGAGCAGCGCCGTCGTTCTCGGGCGGAGCGAAGCGCAGACCCGAGAACCTCTTGCAGGAGATGCTCGGGCCACGCCCGAGCATGACGGCCAGCCTCACCCGGCGCGCTTGTTCTTGTCGTAGGGGTTCTCGCCGCCGCGCGTGTGCAGGCGGATCGGCGTTCCCGGCAGCTCGAAGGCCTCGCGCAGATTGTTGACGAGGTAGCGGGTGTAGGACACCGGCAGATGGTCGAGCTGGTTGCCGAACAGCGCAAACGTCGGCGGGCGGGCCTTGGCCTGCGTCATGTAGCGTATCTTGATGCGCCGGCCGGCCACGGCTGGCGGCGGATGGGCCGAGAGCACACCTTCGAGCCAGCGATTGATCTTGGCCGTCGAAACGCGGCGGTTCCAGACGTCATAAGCCTGGAACACCGCCTGCATCAGCCGGTCGATGCCCTCACCGGCAATGCCCGACAGCGGAATGATCGGCACGCCGCGCACCTGCGCGAGCAGATGTGTCGCCTTCTCCTTGAGCTCGGCCAGAAGGCCGTTCTTGTCGGCGACGAGATCCCATTTGTTCAGGCCGATGACGACGGTGCGGCCCTCGCGCTCGGTGAAATCGACCAGCGTGAGGTCCTGCTTTTCGAAGGGAATGGTCGCGTCCAGAAGCACGACGACAACCTCGGCGAAGCGGATCGCGCGCAGCGCATCCTGCACCGACATCTTCTCCAGCTTCTCCTCGATGCGGGCGCGCTTGCGCATGCCCGCCGTGTCGAAGAGCTTCACCGGGCGTCCGCGCCATTCATAGTCGACCGAGATGGTATCGCGCGTGATGCCGGCCTCGGGGCCGGTCAGCAGGCGCTCCTCGCCGATCATGCGGTTGACCAGCGTCGATTTGCCGGCATTGGGGCGGCCGATGATGGTGACGCGCAGCGGCTTGTTAGGGTCGTTGTACTCCGCCTCTTCGTCGACGAAGGCGGCCGGCGCCTCGACCCAGCGCTTGTCGCCATAGCTCTCGTCGAAGGGCTCCTCTTCCTCCGGCTCGACATCGACATAAGGCGTCAAAGCCTCGAGCAGGTCGGACGTGCCCTCGCCATGCTCGGCCGAGAACGGCACGGGATCGCCCAGGCCCAGCGCATAGGATTCGAAGATGCCGTCGAGTCCCTTCTTCCCTTCAGACTTGTTGGCGAGAAGGATGACGGGCTTGCCGGACTTTCTTACGAGATCGGCGAAGGGCTGGTCCATCGGCGTCAGGCCGAGCCTGGCGTCGATCATGAACAGGATGACGTCGGCCTCGTCGATGGCGGTCTGCGTCTGTGCCCGCATGCGGCCGGCGAGCGAGCCCGGATCGGCCTCTTCAAGCCCGGCGGTATCGACGATGTTGAAACGCAGATGGCCGAGCGACGCCTCGCCCTCGCGCCGGTCGCGCGTCACGCCGGGCAGGTCGTCGACCAGCGCGAGTTTCTTGCCGACGAGCCGGTTGAACAGCGTCGACTTGCCGACATTGGGGCGGCCGATGATGGCGACGGTGGCGGTCATGGCAGTTCAGATAATCCTGTTTCGCCTGCGCGGCCCGACATGGATCGAACCTCGAAGACGATAGAAACGAAGCGTCATTCCGGACAGGCGGCAAAGCCGCGCCGATCCGGACATCCATGCCGGAACGCTGTTCGAAAGAGGCTCAAGGCATGGATCCTGGATCGACCTGCGGTCGCCCTGGATGATGGTCGTCGAATCAAACTTCGGGTCTTGTTCTTCAGTTCTTCGTCTCGACAGGGCCACCGCGGACCAGCGCAAGGTAAAGTTCGGTACGCTGGCGCAGCACGGAGGGCGACTGCGGGTCGGTGACGATGGCGTCGAACCAGCGGCCGGCATCCTCGAAGAGATTGGCCTTGAGCGCGGCGATGCCGAGGAATTCGCGGGCCGAATGGCGCCAGACGCCCTGCGCCGTCGCCAGCGGCTCCAGCGCGGCCTTGAGTTCGGCATAAGGCACGAGATCGACGCGCAGCATGCCCGCGCGCAGGCGCGCCAGATCGCGGTAGAGCTGCGTCAGCGAGCCGTCATTGGCGAGCGCGTCGAACGCCGTCGCTCCGGCGGCGCCATCACGCTTGGCCGTCTCTGCGGCGAGACGGAAGCGCGCGATCTGGCGATAGCCGGCGGGTGTGCTGCTCGCGGAAAGCTCGCCCAGGATGGTCTCGGCTTGCGTGCCGTCCCCGTCGCGCGATGCCTTCAGGGCGGCTTCCAGCCTTGCGCCGACAGCCTGCGAGGCCTGCTGCTCCCGATAGAGCCAGAACTGCCAGCCGCCCATGGCCAGCACGGCCAAAACCGCGATGCCAACGAAGAGAACGCCGTACTTGCTCCAGAGCGCCGCCGCCTTGTCGCGGCGCACCTCCTCATCGATTTCGCGAAAGATATCGGCCATGGTCGATCAGAATTCCTGTGTGGTGCTGCCGGGTAGCATTTTCAGCCGCCAATGGCGAGCCGGAACACGATTTTACCGAGACGATCGGTGCAGCAGGCTGCCGTCGCCATAGGAGTAGAAGCGGTAGCCCCCGGCAATCGCATGCGCATAGGCGCGCTTTATCAGGTCGAGGCCGCAAAAGGCCGAGACCAGCATGAACAGCGTCGAGCGCGGCAGGTGGAAATTCGTCAGCAGCAGATCCACTGCCCGGAAGCGATAACCCGGCGTGATGAAAATCGCCGTGTCGCCGGAGAACGGCATGATGACACCATCCTCGCCCGTCGCACTTTCGAGCAGGCGCAGCGAGGTCGTGCCCACCGCGACGATGCGCCCTCCCCGCGCCCGAACGGCATTCAGGCCGGCGGCCGTTTCGGGCGAGACCGTGCCCCATTCGGCATGCATGCGATGTGCGTCGGTGTCGTCCGCCTTGACCGGCAGGAAGGTGCCGGCCCCGACGTGCAGCGTGACGAAATGGCGCGAGACGCCGCAAGCCTCCAGCGCCGCAACAAGTTCCGGGGTGAAGTGCAATCCCGCCGTGGGTGCCGCGACCGCCCCGTCCGCGCGGGCGTGCATGGTCTGGTAGTCGCTGGCATCCGCCTGATCGGTGGGACGCTTGCCGGCGATGTAAGGGGGAAGCGGCAATTCGCCGAGGCGGGCGATGGCATCGTCGAGATAGGCACCGGCCACTGCAAAGCGCAGCTCGACCTCGCCGCCCTCCTCCTTGGCGATGACCTCGGCCTGCAACCTGCCAAGCTCGCAGGCGACACCCTCAGTCGCATCGCCGAAGGTCACCGTCTCGCCCAGCGCCAGCTTCTTGGCCGGCCTCGCGAAGGCACGCCAGCGATCGGCGCCCTCCCGCTTGTGCAGCATGATCTCGATGCGGGCAACAGACTCTCCGCGCCGGCGCCGCCCATAGAGCCGCGAGGGAATGACGCGGGTGTCGTTGAGAACGAGCGCGTCGCCAGGCTGCAGCAGCGAAACGAGGTCGCGAATGCCGCAATCCTCGAACGGCTCGCTTGCATCTGGCCTGACGACGAGCAGACGCGCCGCATCGCGCGGGCTGGCTGGCCTCAGCGCGATGCGGTCTTCGGGGAGGTCGAAATCGAAGAGACCGACATCCACGATGTCGCTCAGGCCACGTCGGCCATCACCTTCATCGAGACGATCGAGTCGGGGTCGCGCACCGGCTCGCCGCGCTTGATGGTGTCGACGATCTCCATGCCTTCGACGACCTGACCCCAGGCCGTGTACTGCTTGTCGAGGAAGCGGGCGTCCTCGAAGACGATGAAGAACTGGCTGTTGGCCGAGTTCGGGTTCTGCGAGCGGGCCATCGAGCAGACGCCGCGGACATGCGGCTCGGCGTTGAACTCCTGAGCGAGGTCGGGATGCTTCGAGCCGCCGGTGCCGGTGCCATGCGGGCAGCCGACCTGCGCCATGAACCCGTCGATGACGCGATGGAAGACGATGCCGTCATAGAAGCCCTCGCGGGCGAGCAGCTTCAGGCGCTCGACATGGTTCGGGGCGAGATCAGGGCGAAGCTTGATCACCACCTTGCCCTTGGTGGTTTCCATGACGAGGGTGTTCTCGGGATCGAGGGACATCAGACTGGCCTTTCTTGGGTTGGCGCGGGGCGCCCTTCTTGGGTCGGCGCGCGACCGTGGAAGCGAATGGATAAAGGTCGCCCCGCGATAGCCGCTCCCAGCGTTGGGGACAACCTCATTGGTGTGCAAGCGCGAACAGACGCGACGAGGGAATCGGTGAAGCGTCGGCGCAGATCGGGATCGGATCTCTTCGTCTCCCAGGCGACCCTCGGCTGTCCGAAGAGCGAACCGTCGCGGCGCAGGCTGAATCTGACGGTTGCCATCACGCCCGTATCGGCGCCGTCGATGGCGGGCGGCGTCCAGCAGCGTCGCAGCGCCGGCGCGATGTCGACGAGACGATCGAGCATCTCGCCGTCGAAAGCCTTTGTCGTGGATTTGACCACGCCGATGACGCCGATCCCGCCGCTATCCGAGCGTGGTGAGGGGCGCAATCGGCGCTCTTCTCCCCTGCCGGGCAGATCATCCCCGCCGAAGCGGCCGCCGACGCCCGGCACATAACGCTGCCCGGTCGGAGGCGGCAGGATCGGGTTTTGCGAACCGGATGGCGGGGGCAGCACAGGATTCTGGGAGCCCGAGGTGGGTGGCAAACCAAAATCGCGCGTCTGCTGCGCGAAGCCGGGGGCGATCGCCACGACCAGCGAAAGGCAGGCCAGGGCCGCGCGCATCATCACGGCCCCGCCCTGATCGCGTTACTTGGCGTCGGCCTGCAGGCGCAGGCGGACGATCTTGTCGGGGCCGGTGACCTGGCCGCTGCCGGCCGCGCCCTTCTTGATCTTGCGCACCGCGTCCATGCCCGCGACGACTTCTCCGAAGAGCGTGTACTGGCCCGTCAGCGAGCCGCAGCCCTCATAGCAGATGAAAAACTGCGAATTGGCCGAATCGGGAGACTGCGAGCGCGCCATGCCGACCGAGCCGACCTTGTAGGGCGTCGGCGTGAACTCGGCGGGAATATTGGGCAGGTCGGAGCCGCCGGTACCGGTGCCGGTCGGATCGCCGGTCTGGGCCATGAAGCCGTCGATGACGCGGTGGAAGACGATGCCATCATAGAAGCCGCGCTTGGTCAGCGCCTTGATCTGAGCGACATGCTTGGGCGCCAGGTCGGGCCGCAGCCGGATCGTCACCGGGCCGTCCTTGGTCTCGAGAATCAGCGTGTTGTTCGGGTCCGGAGCCTGTGCCTGGGCAGGCATCTGGGCGAAGCCGAGCGACGCCAGGACGGCGAGGGTAGCGAGCGAGCTGCGCAGCATTGTCATCTCCATGTCCGCCGACGATCCGGCGGGACTCTCATCCCGGCGGGTCGTAGCGGCATCCTTTGGCCGGAACAAGGCGATGCAAGCGCACGAATCGCACGATGTTGCAGCGCACAAGTGGAATGGAGATTAATTTTGCAAAAATATCGGGCTTTGCCTGCCTAATGTGATGACAGAGCTGTCACGATCGGTTATCAAATCCTTGCTGGACACGCTTTGTTGATCGAAGCGCTGCGGACCAGGTCTCGGGAGGATAAACGCCCGCCTAGTATACGAGTCGCACGCAAGACGACGCGCGCCGTTACTGCGGTAAAAGCAGACTAGAGAAGGCAAGGCACCGGCCTTGCCTTTTTCTTTGCCTGCTGTCTGAGAATGGTCCTGCCGCTCTCGGCCAAGCCGGATCAGCCCTCACCACGTTCGACTGTCTACAGATCGAAGTTCGCCCAGACATACCAGACGACCGCAAAGACCACTGCGGCGATGAGCGAGGTGATCAGTGCCTTGCGCCGCAGGCCCGGCAGCGCAGGCGCTCCGGGCTCGGTGCCTTGCGTGATGTCGCCGCTCTCTGCCTGGCTGCGGACGCCGAAGGGCAGCACGGCGAACAGCACCGTCCACCAGATGACGAAATACAAGGCGAGCGCGCCGACAATGGTCATGGCTGCGGATTCCCTGCGGCGTGGCCTGCCAGGGCAATGCAGGAGAACGCCACCCTTGCCTGCGTCGGCACACCGAACCGCGCAGTATGGCGCGCCGGCAGCCCGCCCGGGAAATGCCTGACATATTCGGCGTTGCAGGCAGCGTAGTCGGCCGGGTCGGTGATCAGCATCGTCATCTGCACGACGCGGTCGAGCGAACTGCCAGCCTCGTCGAGAATCGCGGAGACCTTGGCCAACGCATTGCGGACCTCGTCGGCCGGCGTCTCGCCGCGATGGACGCCGCGCTCGGGATCATGCGGTGCCGAATGCCCCGATACGAAAATGAGTCCACCCGCGCGCGTTGCGGCGCTGAAGGGACGGGTTGAGCCTGGCTCCGGCTCGCCGAAAAAGCTGATCGGGAACGCATCCATCGGCTTCAAGCCTGCTCGAGTTCGACGAGCGTGCCGGTGAAGTCCTTGGGATGCAGGAAAATCACCGGTTTGCCATGGGCGCCGATGCGGGGCTCCCCGTTGCCGAGCACGCGGGCTCCGGTCTCTTTCAGCCGGTCGCGGGCGGCGATGATGTCGTCAACCTCGTAGCAGATGTGATGGATGCCGCCGTCGGGATTGCGCTCGATGAACTTGCCCACGGGCGAGTCGGCACCGAGCGGCTCCAGCAACTCGACCTTGGTGTTGGGCAGCTCGACAAAGACGACGGTGACCCCGTGCTCGGGCTGCGGCAGCGGCTGCGAGACTTTCGCTCCGAGCGTGTCGCGATAAAGCGCGGTCGCCGCCGCGAGATCCTTCACCGCGATGGCGACATGGTTGAGGCGTCCGATCATGGCATCTTCACCCGCAGTTCGACTTGTGGCTCGGAAACACGGCCGTCATCCCGGACACGCGGCGCAGCCGCGCCGATCCGGGATCCATCGTAAAGCTCGGCAGCACTCTATGATGGATCCCGGGGCAAGCCCGGGATGACGGCGCGCTTTAGCGGGCAATATCCTAGTCTACACCTCGATCACCAGCGCATGCACCAGCGGCTTCTTGCCCCACTCCTCGTTCACGGCGCTGCGCAGCCCGCGCTCCAGCGCGTTACGCAGCGCTTCGGGGTCGCGGCGGCGCCCCTTGGGGATGCCGTCGATCAGCTCGGAAACCGCTTCGGCGACATATTCGTCGAAGCCGGTGCCGTCGCGCGTGTAAGGCGGCAGGCCCAGCACCGCGATCTCGGGATCGCCCGCAAGCCCGCCCTTCTCGTCGATGGCGACCGCAACCGAGATCATGCCGACGAAAGACAGCCGTCGCCGCTCGGGAATCGTCTTCTCCAGCGCGTTCACCAGCAAATTGCCGTCCTGATAGAGGCGGCCATGCGTGACCTCGTCGATCTTGCTGGCACCCTCGGTGGTGATCGCGACGACGTCGCCATTGCCAGCCTTCACCACGATCTTGACGCCGAGCCCACGCGCGAAGATCGCGTGCTCCGAGAGGTGGAGGTCCTCGCCATGGGCCGGGATGACGATCTTGGGCTTGAGCCAGCCATAGAGCCGGGCCATCTCCTCGCGGCGGGGATGGCCCGAGACATGGACCAGATGGGTGCGGTCCGTGATGATCTCGATGTTGTCGCGGGCTAGCGCGTTCTGGATCGCGCCGACGGCCTTCTCATTGCCGGGAATGGTGCGCGAGGAGAAGATCACCCGGTCGCCCGCCGTCAGCGTGATCTCCGGGTGGTCGTCGGTGGCGATGCGCGACAGCGCCGCGCGCGGCTCGCCCTGGCTGCCGGTCAAAAGGCAGACGACCTTGTCGCGCGGCAGGTAGCCATAGGTGTCGGCCGAGCGGAAGGCCGGGATGCCGTCGAGATAGCCGCATTCGCGCGCGACATCGAT